>JASJCU010000055.1 GCA_030065815.1 Gammaproteobacteria bacterium
GTTGCATCCGCTCCGAATAGGTCGACTATTCGCACGCGAACGCGCCTTGCAGCAGCGCGTGGGTGGCGTTCTGAGCGATACGTTATTTGTGGAACAGGACACTGGCGCCGACGCGAATACCGCGACGTACGCGACCGTCGCCAGCGTCGGCATGTCCCAGGTCACCCGGTCACCGCCAGCGTGCTCGACGAGGTAGAGCGGCAGCAGTGCAAGCGCGCCGACGACCAGCGTGAAGCCGAGAAACGCAGGCGCCTGCAGGTCCGCCGGGCGCCAGCGCAGGAACACCTGTACAGCGCCTACACCGCCGCGGCACCGAGCAGCCAGGCATCGCCGGCGACCCAGGTACCCTGCAGCAGCGCCAGCGGCCGGCCGCCGCTGATGATGACGACCACACCGAGCAGCGACAGCAGCAGCGAGGCCAGCTCGCCGGCCCCCACCGGCGTCCGGTAGACCAGCCAGTTCAGCGCCAGGACCTGCACCGGCAGCGTCGACTGGATCAGCACACTGTTGGTCGCCGTCGTCGTCTGCAGACCGACGTAGACCAGGGTGTTGAATGCCGAGACACCGAGCAGCGCGAGCACGACCATACGCCACAGGCGGCCGCGCAGCACCGGCCACTGCCGGTACAGGTGTAGCCAGACGAACGGCAGCACGATGGCTGCCGCGACGAGCCAGCGCCAGAACACCAACCCGATCGGCGGTGTGCTCGCGTGCATCGCGCGGCCGAGCACGAAGTTGCCGGCCCAGAACAGCGCACACAGCGTCAGCAGCAGGCGCGGCCGCTGCAGCAGACCGCGACCCGCGGCTATCACCTGCTGCGCTCAGACCGCGAGCAGGTGCTCGCGGTAATGACGCAGCTCGGCGATCGAGTCGCGGATATCGGCGAGCGCGAGGTGCGAGGAATCCTTCGTAAATCCGGCATAGACCTCCGGCGCCCAGCGCCGCGCCAGTTCCTTCAGCGTCGAGACATCGAGGTTGCGGTAGTGGAAATGCGCCTCGAGCGTCGGCATCAGGCGCGCCATGAACCGGCGGTCCTGGCAGATCGAGTTGCCGCACATCGGCGATGCGCCCGGCGGCACCCAGCGCTCGACAAACGCCAGCGTCTCGCGCTCGGCGCGCGCGACGTCGACGTCGCTGCTGCGCACCCGGGCGGTGAGCCCGGAGCCGCCGTGCTGGCGCGTGTTCCACTCGTCCATCGCACCGAGTACGGCGTCCGGCTGATGGATCGCGAGGACCGGGCCCTCGGCGAGTTCGTTGAGCGCCGAATCGGTGACGACGGTGGCAATCTCGATGATCTGATCGTGATGCGGATCGAGACCCGTCATCTCGAGGTCGATCCAGATCAGGTTGTCCTGCGCCACCGCCATCGCCTGCCCTCTCTCGCAAAACCCGGATTCTAAACATAATTCTTCGCATTCGTGCGGAACGGTCGGAAAACCCTGTGACGACTGGTCGATAGGCGAATTCGCCCCCGCGCTGGCTTAGAATCGCGCCATGCCCGCGTTCACGACATTGTTCCTCGTCGCCGTGCTCGGTGGCCTCGCGCTGCAGCTATGGCTGGCCGCGCGCCAGGCCGGTCACATCATCGCCAATCAGGCGTCGGTGCCCGCGCCTTTTCGTGATCGGATCTCGCTCGAACAGCACCAGAAGGCGGCGAGCTACACCCTGGCGCGGCTCGCCGTCGAACGCTGGGACCTGCTCCTGGGCAGCGCGCTGCTGATCGCCTGGACACTGGGCGGCGGGCTCGATCTGCTCGATCGGGCGCTGGCCGCGTTCGAGCTCGCGGCGCTGTGGCACGGCATCGCGCTGATCCTGACGACGCTACTGATCGGCGGCCTGGTCGAGCTGCCGCTGGCGGTATGGCGCACCTTCGGTATCGAACAGCGCTACGGCTTCAATCGCACCACGGTCGGCGGCTTCATCAAGGACCGACTGCTGGCCGTGCTGCTCACGATGCTGATCGGCGTGCCGCTGCTGGCAGCGGTGCTGTCGCTGATGGCCGGTGCCGGTGCCTGGTGGTGGCTGTGGGTCTGGCTGGTGTGGATCGGCTTCTCGCTGACCCTGACCTGGGCCTACCCGATCTGGATCGCGCCGCTGTTCAACCGCTTCGAGCCGCTCGAAGACCACAAGCTGCGCGCCCGCCTGGAGCGGCTGCTGGCGCGCTGCGGTTTCCGCAGCAGCGGCATGTTCGTCATGGACGGATCGCGTCGCTCGGCGCACGGCAACGCCTACTTCACCGGCTTCGGCAACAACAAGCGGATCGTGTTCTTCGACACCCTGCTCGACGGGCTCGAGGCCGACGAGGTCGAGGCGGTACTGGCCCACGAACTCGGCCATTTCAAACGCCGCCACATCGCCAAGATGCTGACGCTCAGCTCGCTGCTGTCGCTGGCCGGGCTGGCGCTGCTCGGCTGGTTGTCGCAGCAGGCCTGGTTCTACGGTGGGCTCGGCGTTAGCCGGCCGTCGACGGCGATGGCGCTGGTGCTGTTCATCCTCGTGCTGCCCGCGTTCACGCTGTTTCTGAGCCCGCTGCTGTCGCGGCTGTCGCGACGCCACGAGTTCGAGGCCGACGACTTCGCCGCGCAGCAGACCGACGCCCGCCACCTGATCAGTGGGCTGGTCAAGATGTACCGTGACAACGCCAGCACGCTGACCCCGGACCCCCTGTACTCGGCCTTCTATCACAGCCACCCGCCTGCACCGCTGCGCATCGCGCATCTGCAGGGCAAGGTGGCGCCCGGAAACACCTGATGCACTGCCACCGGAGACCCGAATGAAAACGATTGCGATGACGATGAGCACGGCGCTGCTGGCGCTGTCGACGACACTGGCCGCGGCGTCCGATTTCGACGCCGCGGCCTACCACGACAGCAACTGCATGCGCTGCCACGACAACAGCGTGTACACACGCGACAACCGCCGCGTGCGCGATCACGCGATGCTCGAGGCCCAGGTCGCGCGCTGCGACGCCATGCTCGAGACCAAGCTGTTCCCCGATGACCTGGCGCTGCTCGTCGACCATCTCAACCGCAACTTCTACAAGTTCACACAGTAAGCGGGACCACCGGGTCGATGGCGCGACGGCGGCTGACCAAGCAGCAGCGATCGCGCATCGCCAGGATCCACGAAAATCGCCGCCAGCGTGCCGCGGCGTCGGCCGAGCGGACGCTGGCCGATGCCACGGAATCCGTGCAGTACAACGGACGGGTCATCGTGCGGCACGGACGCAGCCTGCTGCTGCGCGGTGACGACGACCGCGACGTCCACGCGGTGTTCCGCGCCAACATCGGCGAGGTCGTATGCGGCGACCGTGTGCTGTGGCAGCGGACCGCCGACGGCGAGGGCATCGTCGTCGCACTGCTGGCGCGCCAGACCGCGCTGACCCGACCCGACTATGCCGGTCACGACAAGGCGATCGCGGCCAATATCACGCAACTGGTCGTCGTGTTGGCGCCGCGGCCCGAACCCACCGGTTACCTGCTCGACCAGTACCTGGTCGCCGCCGAACGCATCGGCGTCACCGGCCTGATCTGCCTCAACAAGGCGGATCTGCTCGACACGGCGGCACGCGACGACTTCGCCGCGCGCTTCGCGCCCTACGCCGCGATCGGCTACCCGGTGATCGAGATCAGCGCCAAGACCGAGCACGGCATCGACCCGCTGCGCGCACGTCTGCGCGGCCAGACCAGCATCCTGGTCGGACAGTCCGGCGTCGGCAAGTCGTCGCTGGTCAACGCGCTGCTACCGCGCAGCAACATCACCGAGGGCCGGCTGTCCGAGGCCACCGGCCTGGGTCGGCACACGACGTCGGCGGCGACGCTGTACACGTTGAGCAGCGGCGGCGAACTGATCGACTCGCCGGGCGTGCGCAGTTTCCGGCTCGGCGCGTTGACGCGCGACGAACTCGAACAGGGATTTCGCGAGTTCCGGCCCTACCTCGGCCAGTGCCGCTTCCACAACTGCACGCACCGCGCCGAACCCGGCTGCGCGATCCGCGACGCGGCGCAGCGAGGTGACATCGTACCGGCCCGCCTCGACAGCTACCGCCACATGATCGAAACGGCCGTCGGCGACGCGTGACGCGGCGCCGCGATTCACCGATGATTCGCGGCATGCGAACCGAGGGTCAACGACGCTATGAACTACTGGCTGATGAAATCCGAGCCCGACGTCTTCGGCATCGATCACCTCAAGGCGATGCCGAAGAAGACCGAGCACTGGGACGGGGTGCGCAACTACCAGGCGCGCAACATGATGCGCGACGACATGAAGAAGGGCGACCAGGTGTTCTTCTACCATTCCAACTGCGACGAACCGGGCATCGTCGGCATCATGGAGGTGGTGCGTGAAGGCTACCCAGATCACACCGCGTTCGATCCGCAACAGAAGTACTACGACCCGAAGAGCGATCCCGACAACCCGCGCTGGTACATGGTCGACGTCAAATACAAGCGCCACCTCAAACGCAACATCTCGCTGCGCGAACTCAAGGCGCTCGATGAGCCGGCGCTCGCCGACCTGCCGCTGCTGCGCAAGGGCAACCGCCTGTCGATCATGCCGCTCAGCAAACAGCACTGGGATGCCATCCTCGGGCTCGAGTGACATGGCGCGCTGCCACCGGCGCAGCGCCGCGGGAAGCGCACGCGGTGTTTGACGCGCTGATCCGCTGCGCGCCGCTGCGCGCACGCCTCGACGACCCGCGGCTGCGCGTGATCGACTGCCGCTTCGACCTGGCCGACACCAGCCGCGGCGAGTCGGCGTTCGCCGACGCGCACCTGCCGGGCGCCCGCTACGCCCACCTCGACCGCGACCTGTCGGGGCCGATCACGCCGCACAGCGGCCGTCACCCGCTGCCCGATGCCGCGCGGTTGATGCACTGGCTGGGCGAGCAGGGTATCGGCAACGACATCCAGGTCGTCGCCTACGACGACAGCGGCGGCACGATGGCCGTACGCCTGTGGTGGCTGCTGCGCTGGCTCGGCCACCGTCGGGTCGCCGTGCTCGACGGCGGGTGGCAGGCCTGGACAGCTGACGGGCTGCCGGTCGAGACATCCGCGCCGAGCGCCGCGGACCCGGCGCGTTTCGACGGCCGGCCCGACATGGCGCAGGTAGTGAGCAGCGACGAGCTCGCGCGCGCGGTGGCTGCGGGTTCGCCGTTACCGCTGGTCATGGACGCACGCACCGGCGAGCGGTTTCGCGGCGAGGCCGAGCCGATCGACCCGGTTGCCGGGCGCGTCCCCGGTGCCATCAACCTGCCGCTGCAGGACAACCTCGCGGCCGATGGGCGGTTCAGACCGGCCGCTGCACTGCGCGCCATCTACCTGCGGGCGCTGGACGGCCGCGCCGCATCGGACGTCGTCGCGATGTGCGGCTCGGGCGTCACCGCGTGCCACAACCTGCTGGCGATGGAGGTCGCCGGTCTACCGGGCGGCCGTCTGTACGCCGGCTCGTGGAGCGAATGGATTCGCGACCCGCGACGCCCGGTCGTCACCGGTCCCTGACAGCGCCCCGGCCGAATCAGCCGGGCAGCGCGATACGCATGCGCACGGCCTGCGCGCAGGTCGCGGTCTCGTAGACCAGCAGCACGTCGACCGCGCCGTCGGCGACATCGAGCACGGCCAATCCCTCGGCCCGCGCCCCACCCGGCGTACTGATCTCACCGAGCAAGCGGGCGTCGACGATGTTGCGGTCCTTGCCGGGTATCTGGTCCTTGCCGTCCCACCACCACAGGTGGAACGGCCCGGGCGCGTCGTTGACCGGACCGGACACGATCAGGAAGCCGCCGTCGATCGCGACCAGGTCGCGGATGCCCTGCCCCTGCAGGCGCACGAAGCGCAACGCGTAACGCTTCGGCTGATCGAAGCACAGCGTCATGACCGGCACGAAGTTCTGGCGCAGCACCGGCCCGCGGAAGCCGATTAACAGCTGCCCGTCGTGAAACGCGAGCCCCTCGATGTCGATGCCGTTCTCCTTGCTCGGCAGGCCGAAGAACGGCCGCAGCAAGGGATCCTTGGCCAGGCGTTTCGACAGGTCGATGCGTTCCGCTTTGCCGACGCCGCCGTCCTTGGCATCGAAGCGCAGGCGGTACAGGCGGTTGCGCGAACCCTGGCGCTCGATCTTCAGCAGGCGCTCGCGGTTGCGGCGCGCCGACTGCTCGGGTCTCACCGGCCGGCGGCGGAACGAGTGCGAACCGACGACGTAGAGATGGCCGTCACCGTAGGTGATCGCCTCGATATCGACTTCGAGGTCACCCTTGGCCAGCGCGACGCTGTACATGCGCTTCCAGCTCTCGCCGTGCTGGCTGCGCTTGAGGACGTGCAGCTTGTGACCCTCGTCGGCACCGACGACGAGGTAGTCGCCGACGATAGCGGCACCGCTGAGCCCGAGCGCGGCATCGATGGCGCCGCGCAACTCGACGCTGCGGACGTCGCTGATCGGGCCCTGCGGTCGCAGCTCCAGCCCAGGCGTCGCTGCTACGTCAGTCGGCGCCACGTCAGTCAATGTACTGCGCCCCGTGCAACAGGCTTTCGTCGAAGGTGTCCGGGAGGCGATCGAGAATAGCCAGCGCCCGCTGCCGCGGCAAAGTCAGGCGCAGGCAGCCGGTGGCCTCCGGGTAGACGAGTTCGAGCGTGATGTCGGCGCCGTTATCGGCCAGGTAGCACTGCAGGATGGCATCGGAGGCATCGACGACGCCGAGGAAGTTGTCGGCATCGCCGAGCAGATGCTCGGCGAGTGCCGCGACGCGATCGATCGACAGCGCCTCGGGGCGGGCCGACGAGATGCTGACCGCGTTCGCATAGTCACGGTAGAACACGCGCAATTGCCGACCGGGCGGGCGGTCGCTCATCCGCGCCGCCAGGTCGTGCCGGTCGCCGAGTCCTCGAGCACGACCCCCGCGGCCTTGAGTTGATCGCGGATCGCGTCCGCCGCCGCCCAGTCTCTCGCCTGCTTGGCCGCGGCACGCTGCGCGATGCGCGCCTCGATGTCGGCGTCGTCGAGGTCGCCGGCGCCGGCGCCGCGCAGGTAGGCCTCCGGATCGTCCTGCAGGATGCCGAGCAGATCGCCGAGCCGGCGCAACAGCGCGCCCAGTGCGGCGGCCCGCGCCGGGTCGTCGCCGCGCACTCGGTTGATCTCGCGCACCAGGTCGAACAACGCCGCGAGCGCCTCGGGGGTATTGAAATCGTCCTGCATCGCGGCGTGGAAGCGCGCCTCGAGGTCCTCGTCGCGTGCCGGCGGTGCGTCCGCGAGACCGCGCAGTGCGGTGTAGAAACGGCTCAGCGCCGCACGCGCGTTGTCGAGCTGCTCGTCGCCGTAGTTCAGCGGGCTGCGGTAGTGGCTGGTCAGGATGAAATAACGGATCTCCTCGGCCCGGTAGCGCGCGAGGATCTCGCGTACGGTGAAGAAGTTGCCGAGCGACTTCGACATCTTCTCGTCGTTGATGCGCACGAAGCCATTGTGCATCCAGTAGCGGACGAACGGGTGCCCGGTCGCGCCCTCGGACTGCGCGATCTCGTTCTCGTGATGGGGAAACGTCAGGTCGGCGCCGCCGCCATGGATGTCGAAGGTGTCGCCGAGCGCGCGCGTCGACATCGCCGAACACTCGATATGCCAGCCGGGCCGCCCGGCGCCCCACGGCGACGGCCACGACGGCTCGCCGGGCTTCGCAGCTTTCCACAATGCGAAATCCAGCGGGTCGCGCTTGGCCTCGTCCGGCTCGACGCGCGCCCCGGCCTGCAGGTCGTCGATCGACTTCCCGGACAGCCTGCCGTATCCGGGAAAGCTGGATACGTCATAATACACGTCGCCGTTATCGGCCACGTAGGCATGCCCGCGCTCGATCAGGCGGGTGATCATGTCGACGATCTCTGGGAGGTGCTCGGTGGCGCGTGGCTCTTGATCCGGCGGGAGAACCCCGAGGGCCTCGGCATCCTCGTGCATGGCCGCTATGAAGCGCTCGGTGAGCGCGTTGAAGGGTTCGCCGCGCTCGTTGGCACGGTTGATAATTTTGTCGTCGATATCGGTTATATTGCGCACATAGGTGACGTCGTAACCGATCTCGCGCAGGTACCGGGCGACCACGTCGAAGACGACCAGGACCCGTGCATGGCCCAGGTGACACAGGTCGTACACGGTCATGCCGCAGACGTACATGTTCACCTTGCCTTCGTGCAGCGCGACGAAGGCCTCTTTGGTGCGGGTCAGGTCGTTGTAGATGCTCAGCATGGCGGTTGAGGAATGCGCTTCACGGGGCTCGCGGTCGAAGGGATGCATACTACCCGAAACCGCCGCGGCGCCGCTGCCCGGCCGGACCACGACCGACGACCACGACGCAGCGCGACGCGCGCCGACGCCGCGTCATCAGCAATAGGCCGCTGCGCGGCCGCTTGGGGGACACAGCCGCAGTGAGCGAGACGCCGGTCTTTCCATCCGCTCCCGAACGCCACATCGCGCGGCTGCGCATAGCGACAGCGGTCGCCTACGTCGCCGCATTCGCGCTGCTGACATTCATCGTCGCGTTCGGAATCGGCGAGCTGCGCGGCGCGCACAACCACCTGGAGTCGGTGATGCGCGCACAGGCGGCCAAGGCGCGCGTCGTCACCGAGACCCAGGTCGCGTCGTTCCGCCGCGCCGAGAGCGTGCTGCAGCTAATGCTCGAAACCGATCCGTTCGCCCAGGACCGCATCTACATGGACTACCTGAGGCACGGTTTCGATGTCGGCGACGGGCGCAACAAGACCCGCGAACTGCTGTCCAGCGATGCCGAGCGCGCGGTCATGGCACGCCAGGACGAGATCGTCGCGGGCGCCGCGGTGTTGCACGAGCGCATCGCCGACCTGGCGCGTGCCGGTGAGTTCGAGCGCGCGCGGCGACTGTTCGACGAGCGCGTCGACCAGCTGCACGTCGACGGCCACGCGACCTTCCAGGCCCTGCGCCGACTGCACGAGGGCACTGCTGAAGCGGCCGTCGCCGGGGCCAACCTCGCCTATCACAAGACCTTCAACATGACCATCGCCAACATGCTGCTCGGCATGCTGGCGGCGATCGGCATCGGCGTCCTCAGCTACCGCGCCAGCGGCAAGATCTCGCGTCGCCTGAGTGACAACGTCGGCGACCTGCGCCGCCTGGCGCTGCACGACAGCCTGACCGGTCTGCTCAACCGGACCGCGTTCAGCCAGGTGCTCGAGCAACAGGTAACGCAGCGCGACGGCTTCGCGCTGCTGTACATGGACCTCGACGGCTTCAAGCAGGTCAACGACCTGCACGGCCACGACACCGGCGACCACCTGCTGATGATGGCGGCGGCGCGGATTCGCAGCCGCATGCGCGGCATCGACGTGGTCGCCCGCTACGGCGGTGACGAGTTCGTCGCGCTGATCCAAGGGGCGGACGGCATCGGCGAGTGCGAGCACGCCGCGCGCCACGTCCTCGAGGCCTTCGACCAGCCCTTTGTCGTCGGCGCGGTCGCGGCGCGGATCGGCATCAGCATCGGCGTCGCCGTCGCACCGGCACACGGCCGCAGCGCGACGCGGCTGCTCGCCGCCGCCGACCGTGCGATGTACCGGGCGAAGCACGGCGGTTCGAACCGCTATGTCGTTTACCGCCCGACCGTCGAACTCGCCGTCAACAACGACGCCGCGGGCTGATCGCGAACGCCGTGCGTGCCGGGGGGTTTTTCGACGCGCGGTCGACGGCTACACTTGCGGCTCGTTTTTTCCAGAGCCACAACAACATGCCCATCCGTACCCGACTCGCCGGTATTCTCGTGCTGTGCCTGCTGGCCGCACCGGCCATCGCTCAGTCGCCCCAGGTCAAACTGGTCACCAACAAGGGAGAGATCGTCATTGCGCTGGACGCGCAACAGGCACCGAAATCGGTCGAGAACTTCCTCGGCTACGTCGACGCCGGTTTCTATGACGGCACGATCTTTCACCGCGTGATCCCCGGATTCATGATCCAGGGCGGCGGCCTGGATGCGACGCTGAACAAGAAGCCGACGCGCGACCCGATCGAGAACGAGGCCGCCAACGGCCTCAAGAACGCTCGTGGGTCGGTCGCGATGGCGCGCACCGGTGCGCCGCACTCGGCGACGGCCCAGTTCTTCATCAACCTCAGCGACAACGGATTTCTCGACTATCCGGGACGCGACGGCTGGGGTTACGCGGTGTTCGGCCAGGTCACGCAGGGCATGGACGTCGTCGACGCGATAGCCGCGGTGCCGACCGGCGTGCAGAACCGCCGGCGCGACGTGCCCACCGAGACGATCGTTATCGAATCGGCGACGCGACTGCCCTAGGGCCCCGACGCCACCGCCCGCCAGCCACTGGAGCGCACGCATGATCACACTGAAGACCACCCTCGGCGACATAGTTCTCGAACTCGATCACGACAAGGCACCGAAGACCTGCGACAACTTCGAGCAGTACGTTCGCGACGGCCACTTCGATGGCACGATCTTTCACCGCGTGATCAACAATTTCATGATCCAGGGCGGCGGTTTCCTGCCCGACATGATGCAGAAGGCCACGCGTGACCCTATCGAGAACGAGGCGAACAACGGCCTCAGCAACGTCGCCGGCTCGATCGCGATGGCGCGCACGACGGCGCCGCACTCGGCGACCGCGCAGTTCTTCATCAACGTCAAAGACAACGATTTCCTCGATCATCCGGGCCAGGACGGCTGGGGGTATTGCGTGTTCGGCAGGGTCACGGCGGGCATGGACATCATCGACGCAATCAAGACGGTCGACACGACCAACCGTGCCGGCCACTCCGACGTCCCGGTCGAGCCGATCGTGATCGAAAAGGCGGAGCTCAGCGACTAGGGCCCGCGCACGCGGCGCGCTGTACTGCGGAGACACGCGCCGCCGGGCAGCGTAGCGGCGCCCGCTACAGCACCCACAGCAACACCGCCGGGAGCACCAGCAGGCTCGCCAGGTTGCCGAGCAGCACGATCGCCGCGACCTGGTGCGGCGCTACGTGGTAGCGCTCGGCGAGCATGAAATTGAGCACCGCCGGCGGCAGCGCCGCGAACACCAGCAGCTGCGCCGCCTGGATGCCCGGCAGGTCGAACACGGCCAGCGCGGGCAGCGCGATCGCCAGACCGCTCGCCGGGCAGATCAGCGCGCCGGCCACGCCGATGCGCCAATCGGCGAAATCCACGCCGGTCATGCGCACACCCAACGCGAACAGCATCAGCGGAATCGCTATCTGGCCGAGCAGATCGATGGCCTCGCGCAGCGGCCCGGGGATCGGCACATCGAAGACGGCGACGACCAGGCCGGCCATGGTCGCGACCAGCATCGGCAGGCGCAGCAGCTTCAGCGGGTGGACGTGCCCGGTCAGCATCGCATTGCCGACCGTGAAGTGCAGCGTGTTCTCGACCAGGAACAGGATCATCGCCGCCGGCAACGCGGCCTCGCCGAACGCGAACAACGCCAGCGGCAGGCCCATGTTGCCGGAGTTGTTGAACATCATCGGCGGCAGGAACACGCGGTCGGCGAAGCCGAACAGCCGCGCCAGCGGCCAGGCCAGCAGTCCCGAGCCGAGCACGACGACCATCGCCGCGAGCGCCAGGTCGGCATAGCGTGCGAGTTCGAAACCCTCGCCGGCCAGCACTGAGAAGATCAGCGCCGGCGTGAAGATCTCGAGATTGAGCCGATTCGCCGACGCCATGTCGGCACCGAAGCGCCGCGCGTACAGGTAACCGAGCAACACGATCGCGAAGATCGGAAAGACGATTTCGAAGACCTGGTACATCGCTCGACGCCCTGGACAAGAGGTCCGAGCTTACGGTTCGCCGCCGTCGCCGACAATTGGAAATGCGCGACCGCGACAACGACTCGTTACAATACCGGCCATGGCGTCACAGTGGTTCATATCCGATCTGCATCTCGCCGCAGAACGCCCCGCGACCCTTGCCCTGTTCGAGCGCTTCCTCGGCGATCATGCGCAGGCCGGCGACCGGGTGTTCATCCTCGGCGACCTGTTCGACGCCTGGATCGGCGACGACGACGACGCCCCTCTGGCCAACGCGGTGCGCGCGGCGATCGGCGCGGCGACGCGTCGCGGCGTGGCGGTCGCAATGCAGCGCGGCAACCGCGACTTTCTGCTCGGCAGGCGCCTGATGCGCGCCTGCGGCGCGACGCTGCTGCCCGACTGCCACGTCGTCGATGTCGCCGGCAGGGCGACGCTGCTGATGCACGGCGACCTGCTGTGCACCGACGACGTCGACTACCAGAAGGCGCGACGGCGGTTTCGCAACCCGCTCTTCCAGTGGCTGTTCCTGCGCCGCTCGCTGGACGGTCGCCGCCGTATCGCCGACGACTACCGCCGCCGCAGCGGCGAGGCGGTGGCGCAGAAGACCGCCGAGATCATGGATGTCAACGACGACACCGTGCAGCAATACCTCGAACGGCATGCGGTCGGCCAGCTGATCCACGGCCATACCCACCGGCCCGCGATCCACCAGCACGTCCTCGGCGACGGCGACCACGCGACGCGCCTGGTGCTGCCGGAATGGCACGGCGACCACGCCGTCGCCTGGCGCGACGACGGCAGCCGCCTGGAACCGATCGACATCCGCTGACCGCAGGCGGGTGGCGCCGCCGACGACGGCCGGTGCAGGGCCGCGGCGGCGGCCCGGGCATCACCGGCAGCGCGGTCCGGTCGCGTCCGAAAACGTGATCGCCCGCCGACCCCCGGCGCCCCCCGCCGCAGTATCGGATTCGCGGCGCAGCCATGCACGCGTCGGCAGGTTGGCGCAGCGGCGTCGGGCGATCCCCGTGCGGCAGGTCGCAGGCGATGCCGTGCCAACGGTCGCGCAGCGGGTAGCGAGCGGCGTCTGCGCCAGTCTGCGCGCACGCGGCGCGCCGGCACGGTGATCCTTGATGCCGGGATCGACACCCTGTCGGCGGGCCGCGCACACCAGCAGTAACGCACGGCGCGTCGCCGGCGCGATCGTCAGCGCTTGCTGCACAGCGCCTCGAGGCGGCGCAGTTCGCTGTCGGTGAAACCGGCCTGGCGGCGAGCCGCCTTGTGCAGCGGACAGCGGACCTGGCTGCCGAGGTGGCGCTCGAGCAGCTCGAAGTAGGTGGTCTCGGGATCGAGACCGCGCCGCTCACACAGGTAGCGGTACCAGCGACTGCCGGCCTCGACGTGGCCGATCTCGTCACGCAGGATCACGTCGAGCACGTTGACGGTGCGCCGGTCACCGATCGCGTCGAAGCGCTCGATCATGCCCGGCGTGACGTCCAGCCCGCGCGCCTCCATGACGCGCGGCACCAGCGCCATGCGCAGCAACGCATCGTCGGCGGTCTCGATCGCCAGCTCCCAGAGGCCGTTGTGCGCCGGGAAGTCGCCATAGGCATGACCAAGCTGGTGCAGGCGCTCACTCAGCAGCGTGAAGTGCAGCGCCTCCTCGGCCGCGACCCGCAGCCAGTCGCTGTAGTACGCGTCCGGCATATCGCGGAAACGGTACACCGCGTCGCACGCCAGGTTGATCGCGTTGAACTCGATGTGCGCGACGGCATGGATGAGCGCCGCCTGACCCTCCGGCGTGCCGAGCCGGCGTGATTTCAACAGCCGCGGCGCCACCAGCTGCGGTCGCTGCGGCCGGCCGGCCTCGCGCAGCGTCGGCGCCGCGACGTCGCCGTCGCCGTCGCCGTCGCGGACCAGCTCGCCGTCCTGCCAGGCCGACTGCAGCCGGCGGGCCAACGCGCATTTTTCATCGACGTCGCGGCAGGCGAGACAGGATTCGGCCGCGACATAAAGATTGGTCGACATGCGCGGATCTTATCACCGCGCTGCAGCGGCCCCGGACCATCGACCGGCGCACCTAAACGAGAGGCCTGCCATGCTACTATCGGCGGGTTCGCCAGAAGGCGCCGCGCCAGTCCCCGGGCGCAGCCTGCATCGCCTGTGAGGTTACCGAGTTGGAAAGCATCAGCCTGCGACGACACTACAGCCGCAACACCCTGTTCCGCATGATCGTCCTGGCCGTGGTCGCGGCGGGGCTGGCGATCTGGAAGTACGACCTGATCAACACCGTGTACTTCAAGGATCAGCTGACCGCGACCGGACTGATCATCAACGGCGCCATCATTGCACTGTTCTTCGTCGGCGTGCTGCGCGCGATCAGCATCCTGATGGGCTACATGCGCGAGGAAGGCGCGCTGGCGCGCTTCGTGCGCAACGTCGAGAAGCGCCCGGACCTCGATCCGCTCAAGGGCGTCGGCATCGGTACGCTGATCGCCAAGCGCTACGCGACGATGCGCCATCTGCACGACTCGCGTACACCGATCAACCAGAACGCGCTCGCCGCGACGCTGGTCGCGACCGAGAGCACGCGCAACGGCCTGCCACGCTACATCAACAACATCCTGATCCTGACCGGCGTGTTCGGCACCATCGTGTCGCTGTCGATGGCGCTGATCGGCGCGTCCGACGTGCTCGAGAACGCGATCAGCGCGACCGGCATGGGCATGGTCATCCACGGGATGTCGACGGCGCTGTCGACGACCATCACGGCGATCGTCTGCTACGTGTTCTTCGGCTACGTCTACCAGCGCCTGACCGATGCCCAGACCAACCTGATCAGCGGTATCGAGCAGGTCACGACGGCCTACCTGATGCCCAAGTTCCAGATCCAGACCGACAGCGTGCTCTACGAATTCACCGGTCTGATCCGCTCGCTGCAGGGCCTCGTCGACCAGCTGCAGAAATCCCAGCTCGGCTTCGAGAACACCCAGGACCAGCTGGCCGACACGCTCGACATGTACCGCAGCCGGGTCGACGGCCTGGATTCGCATCTCGACAACATCCAGCGCCACCTGCGCAGCGGCTTCCGCCTGCGGGACGACGAATGAGCCAGGGCGGCTTCACCGACCTGCGCCTGAACGGCGACCACAACGACGTCAACGAGGGTTTTTGGCCGTCGTTCACCGACATCATGACCGTGATCGTCATGATCTTCCTGATCTCTATGGTCGTGCTGCTGGTGCGCAACATCGAGCTGGTCAGCCAATTGCGCGCGACAATGGAGGCCGAGCGCATCGCTGCCGAACTCGCACGCGCGACCGGCGAGGAGAAGGACACGATCTCCAGCGAGCTGCACCGCGCCGAGGAGCGCATTCAGCGCCTGCAACTCGAGGTAATGCGCCTGCAGGACAAGGGGCTGCGCAACGAGACCCTGATCGCCGAGCAGCTGCGCGCGATCTCCGGCCTGACCAACGAACGCGACGACCTCGCCCAGCAGGCCGCACAGCTGATGCTGCTGCGCGAACGCCTCGAGGCCGACGTCGAGCGGCGGCAGTCGCAGCTCGACGCGGCGCTGCGCGACATCGACAACAAGCAGCTGCAGCTGAGCACCGCGCAGCGTGCCGTGGCATCACTCGAACAGAGCCTCGACGAGGCGCGCACGCGGATCGCCGAGAGCGAACAGAATGTCGCGCGCATGCAGCAGACGATCAGCGACCAACGCCAGAGCCTGCAGCAGTCCCAGCAGCAGAACCAGGACGTCGAGCGCCGCTTCCTGGTGCTGGCCGGCGACTACGACGAGCTCAAGGTCAAGTACGACAAACTGGTGCGCCCGGCGCGCAGCTCGGCCGGTCGGCACCTGGTCGAGGTGCGCTACTGGAAGCAGGAAGGCGACTACCGCATCTCGTGGCGCGAGGGCGGCAGTGGCGGCTACCAGGCGATTACGCGCGGCCGTCTCGACAGGGTGCTGACGCGGTTGTCCAAAGAGCACGAGGACGGCCTGTACGTCAAGGTGATCTTCCCCGAGAACAGCGGCCTGTCGTACAACGAGGCCTGGGAGTTCACCAGCCACCTGCACAGCAACTACGACTACTACTTCAAGGCCGAGGCCGCGGGTGACGCGAACAGCGACGCCGGGCGCTGAGCGATGCGCGCGCCGATCGCGGTCAATCTCGTCACCGGTTTCCTCGGCGTCGGCAAGACCACGGCCGTGCGTCACCTGCTCGCCCGGCATCCGGCCGGGCAGCGCTGGGCCGTGCTGGTCAACGAGTTCGGCGAGGTCGGCGTCGACGGCACGCTGCTCGAACAGGACGGCATCGCCGTCCACGAGGTCGCCGGCGGCTGCCTGTGCTGCGTGTCGGCGCCGGCGTTCACGACCGGCCTCAACCGCCTGGTCCGCGCCCACCGTCCCGACCGCATCCTGATCGAACCGAGCGGCCTCGGCCATCCGGCGCAGGTACTGCAGACGCTGACCGGGCCGCTGTACGCCGGCGTGCTCGACGTGCGCGCCACCTTGTGCCTGCTCGACGCCCGCCATCTCGCGTCGCCGCGCCACCGCGAGCATCCGAATTTCCAGGACCAGATCCATCTCGCCGACGTGCTGGTCGCGAACAAGGCCGACCTGTACAGCGACACCGAGCGGCGCGCGTTCGAGGCGTTCGCGGCGGCACTGGATCCGCCGAAACAGCGCCTGGGCCTGGTCGAGCACGGCCGGCTCGACCCGGCCTGGCTCGACGTCGGGCGTGACCGAGGACGCCGCGCGGCGTTCCCCGAGGCCCACGCCTTCCTCGTCGACTCGGCCCCCACCGGCGACGACGACGCACAGCGCTCCGACTGGCTGCTGATCGAGGGACACGGCGACGGCTACCAGCGCGCCGGCTGGCTGATCCGGCCGCGCGCGGCGTGGCCGCACGCGGCCTTGCGGGCCTGGGTCGCCGGTCTGGACGTCGAACGCAAGAAAGGCATCGTCCTGACCGACGCCGGCTGGCAGGCCTTCAACCAGGACGCCTGGCAGGCGACCGCGGCACCACCCGACGGCCACTGCCGTATCGAACTGATCGACGCGCACGCGATCGACGTCGGGTCCGTCGACCACGGCCTCGCGGCGCTGGGCCGCTCAACCGCCTGATCCCCGCCCAGCGCCACGCGCGGCGGTCGTCCACGCGCATATAAAGGAAAGTCGCCGTGCGCCGATATTAGGCGTTACTGATCGGCGCAGACACGGCCGCCGCCACACACCCAGTATCGATCGGAGCCCTGTGATGATTGCCACCCTCGGCCAGAAAACCCGCTTGCTGTCGACCCGGCTGAGCCTGCTGGTCGGCGTGTTGTTGTTCTGCCTGATCGCGACCGGCGGCTACGCCCTGCGCACGATGGCGCAGATCAACGGCGAACTGGTCGGCATCGCCGAGCAGGACATCCCGCTGACCAAGAAGCTCGCCCACGTCACGATCTTCCAGATGGAGCAGGCGATCCATTTCGAACGCGCGGTGCGCCACGGCATCGCGATGCACGACAAACCGGCGGAGCGTGCGCACTTCGACGACGAGATCGGCGAGTTCGCGGCGTTCTCCACGCGCGTCGGCGACGCGCTCGTTGACGCCGGCAAGCTCATCGACACGGTGCTCGCCGCGAACAGCGATGCCGCGCAGGCCGAGGAGTTCACGCAGGTCAAGAGCGAGCTGCAGGCGATCGCCAGCGAACACGCGGACTTCGACCGCCATGCCAGTGCGATCTTCGCGACGCTGACCGCCGGCGATCTCGACCGGGCGCTGCGCGACGCCGAGGCGATCGAGGCCGAGGAGGAACACCTCGATCACGCGCTCGAGGGCCTGCTGTCGAGGGTCGAGGAATTCACGGCGCAGGCGGCACTGACCGCCGAGCACCACGAGCAACAGGCCTTCGCCGTGCTGAGCACGGCGCTCGCGCTCGCCGTCGTCGTCAGCGGCGTGCTCGCCTGGCTGCTGATCCGCAGCATCGCCCGGCGGCTCGGCTATGCCGTCGGCATCGCCCACCAGGTCGCCGACGGCCAGCTGTATGCGGCCGTCGAGACCGGGCACGATGACGAGCTCGGCCAGCTGCTCGGCGCGCTCGAGTCGATGCGCCAGAGCCTGACCAAGATGATCGGCGAGATGCAGGGCTCGTCGCAGACGCTGGCCGTCGCCGCCGAGCAGATGACGACGTCGAGCGACCAGGTCAACGCCGGCGCCGAGACCCAGCAGAACGAACTGCAGCAGGCGGCCACGGCGTTCCACGAGATGAGTGCCGCGGTCCAGGACGTCGCACGCAGCGCCGCCGACACGGCGAAGAAGACCGAATCGGTCAGCGACGCGTCGAGCGAGGGCCGGCGGGTCATCGGCGACGCGGTCGCGACGATCGAGACACTGGCCGCGTCGGTCGAGAGCGCCAGCGGTGTCATCCATCAGCTCGGCAGCGACAGCGAGGCGATCGGCACCGTCATCGACGTGATCAAGGGCATCGCCGAACAGACCAATCTGCTGGCGCTGAACGCCGCGATCGAGGCGGCGCGTGCCGGCGAGCAGGGTCGCGGCTTCGCGGTCGTCGCCGACGAGGTCCGCACCTTGGCGCAGCGCACCCAGGAATCGACCCAGGAGATCGAATCGATGATCGATCGCCTGCAATCGAGCGCCCGCAGCGCCGTCGACAGCATGAACGGCGGCATGACCCAGGCCCGCGACAGCGTCGACAAGGCCAAGCGCGCCGGCGACGCGCTCGGTGCGATCGCCGAGGACATCGGCGCCGTCAACGACATGAACACGCAGATCGCCAGTGCCGCCGAGGAGCAGGCCGTGGTCTCCGAGGAGATCAACCGCAACCTGACGACCATCAGCGATGCCGCGCACCAGAATGCCGCGGCGATGACCGAACTGCAGGGCGCCAGCGGCGGTCTGGCACAGATGGCCGAGCAGCTCAACGCGGCGATCCGCGCGTTCCGGCTGTCCGCCTGACGCGCCCAGCCTGCAGGCGGCCTGAACATTCGGAGGGCGTGCGGCCTCCGCAGCGGCGGTGGCACCGGCCTGCAGCGAACATCATGGCCGTCGTCGCCATGGCTTGCGTGAAGGCCCAGCCACGGCGAACGAGAAGCCGCAGCAATCCGAACAGCGCAGCGCCGGGCACGCAGCGCCGTTTCCGGGTCTTCGCAGGGACTGATGGAACCCACCTGCCGATCAAGTACCTGTAGCCTCGGCGCTGTTCGGCTCACGCGACACGCAGGCCGGTGCCCTGGTCCACAACTCGCCGATCACTCAGCGTTGCCCCAATGAGTCTCGAATGAGGCTCGGCAACGCACGCGATCGGGAGCTGGCCGACGCCAACGCGAGTTAGCGCAACGCCGCCGTGAGTCATTGAGGCAGTAGCCGAAGGGGACGCCACCCGTGCGCCGCCGCGGTGTTGCGTCCGCTCCGAATCGGTCGACTGTTCGCACGCGAACGCGCCTAGCAGAGCGCACGGGGGGTGTTCCCAGCTATACGCTGTTCGTGGGACAGCACACTAACGACGCGCACGCCACGGCGCGCGTGGCGCCATGCGTCGACCGATCCCGAGGCGCACGACGAAGCGGTCGAACACCGGCCCCCACAGGCGCTCCGCCTCCGGATCCAACAGCAGCGAATGCCCCGCCGGCGTGGGCGGCGCGATCACCAGTTCACCGATGCCGCCGCCGCGGCGAAATGCCGCGAACCAGCGTCGGGCGACGGCCGGCGCGAAGTAGGCGTCGTTGTCGACGTAGTGCCACAGCACCGGGACCTCGGTGGTACCGGCGAACCCCTCGATCGTCGCCGCCATGCGGTCGGCGTGGCAGGGATGGCCCGGGCGCCGTGCCGGATCGCCGGCGCGACCGCCGGCGAAATTGGCGACCCCGACCAGCCCGGGCGGTCGCAGGCTCGCGGCCGCCAGCGACGCGAAACCGCCGGCCGACTGGCCGACCAGGACGACGCGCGAGCCGTCGACGAACGGCCGCTCGGCCGCGAAGCGCAGCGCGGCCAGGATGTCGCGCGCGGCCGCCAGCCCGCTGCGGTAGAAATCCGGGTCGGCACAACCGCCGTAGTCCTCGGCGTAGTCGCCGCCGGTCGCGCCGAAGCCGCGCCGTACCGGCACGATGACGGCGAAGCCGCGGCGCACGAACGCCGTCACCAGCGCCGACTGATCCCAATAGCCCCAGCTGGCACGCACGCGCGCCGAGTCCGGCGCGCCATGACTGAGCACGATCAGCGGAAACGGGCCGGCGCCCGCGGGTCGGGCCAGTGTCCCGGCCAGCCAACCGGCGGCGTGCGCCGCCGGGATGCGCACACGCTCGGCGACATTGGCCGCTGCCGCCGCCTGGACTGCCGCCGCGACGACGACGATCCCGATTGCCAGGCGCGCCCACCGCACACGATCCATGCCCTGCGTCCCCCGTCGCTCGCCGGCGCTGTCCGGTCGGCGACGCCGTGCCGGCCGCTTCCGGCCTCGGGCAGCATAGCCACTGAGCGGCATCGACGCCGCCACTCGATGCCGCGCGGCCGTCAGCGCCTTTGCGCGGCAGCCTCGGTCGGCGGGTTCGCTGGCGGCCCGATCACCACCGATCCCCGTGCGGCATCGCGAGCCGCCCGACCCGCCATCGCGCGGATCCGCGGCGCGAGGATTCCGAATCCCGAAAACCGTCAGCATTTGTTACAAAAAGACCTTACTTCTCGAGGGCCTAAAGCGTTACTCATTGTTTTCTCTATTGTTTGTATTGTGTGGATCACTACTTGCAGCGATTTGGTGCAAAGGGCCGAGCGACGAAGCAGAGACCCGATAACGTGCTCTGTCGTCGCAGCAGGTGAAGCGATGACGAACTCACTAACCCATGCCCCCGAGCAACAGCCGCCGACGCTGGTACCCAAGCTCGCAGGCGCTGGACTGGCCGTAGCGATAACCGCTGGCTTGATTCTGGGCCTCGCGCCCGCGCCGACCGACACCGGCACGCAAAGGCCACGCCCGGCGCAGCTGCAGCAGGTCGCGCCTGACTGGACACACCGCGTCGCCGAGGCCGATGAGCCGGCGACCGCATCCGTCGAACCGGGCGCGGCCGACGACACCATCACCTTCGCAAGCGCGTTGACCGAGGCGCCGCGATTCGCGACGACCACAGTGCCGATCGCCGACCTGTCGCCGGCGAGCATCCCGGCGGCCTGGGCAACGCCGGCGAACGTTGACACCTCTGCCCCGGCCCGGCCGGGCATCGCACCGCGACCGCCGGCAATCGCCAGCGCGCCGCCTGCGACCGCCGGCAGCCCCGGGCGCGGCGGACCGAATCCGGGCCGACCCGGTCTTCCGCTTACGCGGCCTGACGGCTCGGGTCCGGCGTCGGCGGGACCGGGCTCCCCGACCGTGCCGGCGACGAACGGCCCGGATGCCCCGATCGCGTCCACGCCGAATGCACCATCCACGGCTCCGCCGCCCGCCGACCTGCCGGATGTGCCGAGCGGTCCGGTCGTCGCATCCAACGACCCGGGGGATGACTGGTTCTCGCCCGGTAATTCACCCGGCACCGCGGTCATCGACGGCGATTACACGCTCGACGGCGGCACGCTGCTGTTCGAGATCCTCGGTACCGAGGCCGGGCTGCAATACGATCAGCTGATCGTCAACGGCAACGTCGACCTGAATGCCGGAAACGTCGTCATCGCCTTCATCGACGGTTTCGTGCCCGACGGCGCGGACATCTTCGAACTGATCCTGGGTGACCTGATCACGGTCGACAACTCGGTGAACTTCTACTACGGATTCTTCGATTCGGCACTCAACCCGCTGTGGGCTCTGCACGCGCCGACCAATCTCAGCATGTACAACCTGTGGGACATGGGCTCGGGCCTGACGATGGGTGTCTCGGGTCAGAACGACGGCAGCGGCGAACGCTTCACCGTTCAATTCGACTCGGCCTCGGCGAACAATAGCGCGCCACAGGCCGGCCCAGATCAAGACGTCCAGCCGTTGGCCATCGGTGCACCGATCCCGACGCCGGCGCCGCTGCTGCTGATCGCGGCAGGCATGTTGTTGACCGGAACGTGGCTTCGCCAGGGCCGCGGTGCCTGAACACACGACGTCGTCGCATCTCACCACCCAATCGGAACGAGCCGCACAGCGGCTCGTTCTGCGCATGGCCTGCCTACCGGTACACCTGGATCAGGCCGACGCAAGAGGGGCCAACACGCCCTTCCCCGCCCAACTGGCTGACATCCCGTCGCGGCGGCCTGCGATGCGCCCGCCCGACAAACCGTCCGGGCATTGCCATGATCTTCCGTGCCGTGAAACGCGCGTCGCCGCACTGACTACCGGCGTTCACGCAGCGCCTGATCGCCTGCACCTACTGCGCGTCCAAAACCGCATGAAACAGCTCCCGGTGACGAAACTGGCGTTGTGCCGGCGTCGACGCCGACGCTTCTTACTCCCGGCTCGACGTCCGCCAGCCACCGCCCCGGTAATATGCATTGCGGCCGAAAGTCCACCATCGATAGCCATCCGGATAGTCGACCACGCGCGCCTGCACCGGGTCCATCTAGATGCAACGCGAACCGGATAGCACGCAGGCCGACGAATCGGTCGATGACCCCTTGTGGCGCACGTCCCAGAGTGGGCCGGTGTGCCCACAGGCGCGGTTGACGTAGGTCACATGATGGCGACCGATGAACTGCACGGTCCGGCTGATCGCCGCGTGATCTGTCATTGTCATCAACAGAAGGACGCAATCGGTCATCAGCACGTGGGCATGCAAAGCGCAGCCTTTTCGTCCGCTGCCTTCTCGCGGCCGGTCGAAATACGCAGTGCAGTCGTCTTCGGCAATGCGGCTTGATCTAAGTAATCGATTGATCTTCCGATGCTTGAGCACCAAGCACAGACCTGTTCAGATGGCTGTTGTCGAACAGCATCTCGTTCAATGCCAGGTCCACATCTTCAGCACCGACTTCACCACCTCGGCCCCGCTCGATAGAGTATTGGGCAAATCGCCGCATTAGCTCCTTGACGAAAGAGGCGCTCACTCCGTCCGTTCGCGCGACAACACTGTCCAGGATCGATGCTGATACAGATAGCTTCCCACCATAGAGTTCCATCAGCGCGCG
>JASJCU010000056.1 GCA_030065815.1 Gammaproteobacteria bacterium
CCTTGGCCCTTGGCCCTTGGCCCTTGGCCCTTGGCCCTTGGCCCTTGGCCCTTGGCCCTTGGCCCTTGGCCCTTGGCCCTTGGCCCTTGGCCCTTGGCCCTTGGCCCTTGGCCTCAACCGTCAGCCGCGCAGCAGACCGACGTGCCCCGAGACTACAAGTACCGCGCCCGCAAGAAACCGCAGAAGAAGCCGCTGCCCGGCTGGCTGTGGTTGCTGACCGGCCTGTTGCTCGGTGGCTTCATCGTCGGCCTGGTGTGGCTGCGCGGGCAGGCCGAGCGGCCGGGCGGCGAGTGGATCGGTGCCCAGCCCGACCGTCCGCCGCAGGGTGCGCCCGCGCCGAAGGCGCCGCGCGTCGAGCTGCCGCCGCCGAAACCGCGTTTCGATTTCTACGACATGTTGCCGGAGATGGAGGTCGCGGTCCCCGACGAGCCGTTCGAGCCTCGCCCGCCGCCACCGACGCCCGCGGCCGATGCCCGTTACCTGCTGCAGATCGGTTCGTTCCGCGACAACGCCGATGCCGACCGGGTCAAGGCGCAGCTGGCGCTGCTCGGCATCGAGGCCGAGGTCGTCGGCGCCCGGATCGGCCCGCAGGATACGCGCTACCGGGTCCGCTCCGGCCCTTACAGCGGGCGCGCCGCCGTCGACCGCGTCGCCAAGCGCCTCGCCGACAACGGCTTCACGTCGCTGCTGATCCCGCTCGACCGTTGAGCCGACGGCGCGCCGCTTGGCCGCCGGCCGGGCGCGGCGGCTGTCGCCAAGAACGGCGGCGCCGGCGCTGGCGGTCGCTCGGCGAGCGGCCCGTTGGACGCCGTCGACCGCGCTGCGACCGAGCCGCACGCACCGGGCTACGGCTGGCGCACCTCGCGCCCGGCCGCGTAGGCCTTGAGCCAGGCCCGCACGTCGGCCAGCAGCTGGCCCTCGGAGCCGCGGAATCCCATCGACGCGCCGCTGACGACGCGCTGGCGGTAGGCGCCGAGGCCGGCGTCGCGCGCCGCGCGCAGCCGGCCGGCGGCGCCGTCACGTACCGCTGCACGGTCGCGTTCGGCGAAGATGTCGAGCAGCGGCCGCTGCAGGCTGGCGAGCGCGTCGCGCTCGGCGGTGGCGGCGAAAGCGCTCGGCGCGCTGATCAGCACCAGGCCCTGCAGCGCCGCGTCAGCGCGCGTGGCGGCGTAGCGCAGCGCCAGCGGTCCGCTCGCGCCGAGCGCCAGCAACACCTGGTTGCGCTGCTGACGCTGGGCCAGCCAGTCGAGTGCCGCGTCGACACGTGCGCCGATCGCGTCGCTGCGGTCCAGCCAGGCGCTCGTGTCGGCGGTGGCATCGGCCGGCGGCAGCTGCAGCGACAGCGTGTCCCAGCCGGCGTCGGGCAGGCCGAGCCGCAGCGGGCGGACCACCTCGAGGCTGTCGGCATGCGTGGCCGGGTCGTGCAGCAGCACGACCGCGCCGATCGCGCTGCGCGTCGTGTGGGCGCGATGGATCGCGACGAAGGACTGATCGCCGGCGCTCAGGCGCACCGCGTCGCCGTCGAGTTGTACGGGATCGGCATTCAGCCACGCCGCCTCCAGGCGCAGCGTGTCGGCCAGGTCGGCGGCGCCGGCCGGCAGCCACGCGAGCGGCGCGAGGACGGTAGCGAGCAGGGCACGGCGGAGACGGGTCGGCGGCTGCAATGGGGGACGCTTTCCGGTAAAGTCGCGTGTCCAATTTTTCCGGGGCCCGGCAACGCGGGGCCACGCACAGCATTCTAGCGCCGGAACACCGGCCGGGGAGTACTTCAATGGCAGATTACGCGATCGCGCCGTCCATCCTGTCCGCAGACTTCGCCAAACTCGGCGACGAGTGCGACAAGGTCCTGGCCGCCGGCGCCGACATCATCCACTTCGACGTCATGGACAACCACTATGTGCCCAACCTGACGATCGGTCCGCTGGTCTGCGAGGCGCTGCGCAAGCACGGCATCACGGCGCCGATCGACGTCCACCTGATGGTCAGCCCGGTCGATCGCATCGTCGGTGATTTCGCCAAGGCCGGCGCGACCTACATCACGTTCCACCCGGAGGCCTCGGAGCACATCGACCGCACGCTGCAGCTGATCCACGGCGAGGGCTGCAAGGCCGGCCTGGTGTTCAACCCGGCAACCCCGCTCAGCTACCTCGACTACGTCATCGACAAGATCGACATGATCCTGCTGATGTCGGTCAATCCCGGTTTCGGTGGCCAGAGCTTCATCCCGGCCGCGCTCGACAAGCTGAAACAGGCGAAGGCGATCATCGAGGCCTCCGGTCGCGACATCCGCCTCGAGATCGACGGCGGCGTCAAGGCGGACAACATCCGCGAGATCGCCGCTGCGGGCGCCGATACCTTCGTCTCCGGCTCCGGCATCTTCGGCAAGGCCAGCGACAGCGACCCGAATCGCTACGACAGCATCATCAAGACGATGCGCGAGGAGTTGGCGAAGGCTGGGTAATCGGGGGGACCGAGTCTCCGAAACGCAAAGAACTCAAAGGCGCAAAGGACGCTAAGTCTTCATGGATGAAGACGTTTCAAGAAGGGTGATCGGTGCCGCCATCGAGGTGCATCGACACCTCGGGCCAGGGTTGTTGGAGTCGAGCTACTCGGCTGCACTGGCGCGCGAGTTATCCCTTCGCGGCTTGACTGCGGAGCGGGAAGTCCCAGTTTTGGTCAGTTACAAGGGCGACGCAATCGAAGATGCCTACCGACTGGATTTCCTGGTCGAGCGTTCGCTGGTCGTGGAGCTGAAGACGGTTGAGGTCGTGCTGCCTGTTCATCGGTCCCAGCTCCTCACCTACCTGCGATGGACGGGGTTGAGACTAGGATTGCTCATCAACTTTAACGTGCCCCTGCTGCGCGACGGCATCAGTCGGGTAGTCAACAAGAAGTTCCTTTGAGTCCTTTGCGCCTTCGCGGCCTTCGCGTCCCGAGACTATGAACCTGAAGAAACCCAAAATGATCCTTATCGACGTCGACGGCACGCTGGTAGACAGCGTCCCCGACCTCGCGTACTGCGTCGACGAGATGATGCGCCGGCTCGGCCGGCAGCCGCACGGCGAGGCCCGTGTGCGCAACTGGGTAGGTAACGGCGTCGAGCGCCTGGTGCGGCGCGCGCTGGTCGGCCGGCTCGACGGCGAGCCGAGCGACGCCGACTTCGCGCGCGCCTACCCGGTCTTCCTCGAACTCTATGCCGACAACACGGCGCAGCGATCGCAGCTGTATCCGGGCGTGCGCGAAGGTCTCGCGTACCTGGAAACGCGTGGCTACAGGCTGGGCTGCGTGACCAACAAGGCCGCGCAGTTCACGATCCCGCTGCTCGAGCACTTCGGCATCCACGACGCGTTCGGCATCATCGTCGCCGGCGACACGCTGGCGGTGAAGAAGCCGGATCCCGGGCCGCTGCTGTACGCGGCGCAGCACTTCGGCGTCGACCCCGGCGATGCGCTGATGCTCGGCGACTCGAGGTCCGACGTGACCGCCGCGCGCGCGGCCGGTTTCCAGATCGTCTGCATGAGCTATGGCTACAACCACGGCGAGGACATCCGCGACTATGCGCCGGACGCCGTGATCGACTCGATGGCAGAGCTCGCCGACCTGATCTGAGGCAGGCCGCGCGTTGCACGGCGACGAATTCGGCGATAATCGCCGGTACCTTAGCCTAGCCGAGAGTCGAGATGTTCTTCAGAGCGATACCCCTGTTTGCGGTCCCTTTGATCGTATACAACCTGATGATGCTGTCAGGCGACATCAACACGGCGCTGGCCGGCGAATTGTTCGCAGTCGACCTGATGTCAGGCGCGCGCTGGTCGTTCAGCGTGCACGACGCGTTCATCGTCGCCGGCGTGCTGATCCTGTACTTCGAGATCTTCAAGTCGACCCGCACCGGGGTGTCGTCGGTACTCGACCACACGCTGTCGACGCTGGTGTTCGTCGTGTTCCTGATCGAGTTTCTGACCGTTGCGGCGTGCGGCACCTCGACCTTCTTCATCCTCGCGCTGATGGCGCTGCTCGACGTGATCGCCGGCTTCACGGTGTCGATCGTCGCCGCGCGGCGTGATTTCGGGGTCAACAACCCCGGCTTCGGCGGCGACTGAGCGCGGCCGTTGCAGCACCAACGAAAAACCCCGCACCGAGGTGCGGGGTCCGTCGTTGGCCGGCGCGGTGGCCGGCCGGCAGCCGTGCGGCCGGTTTACTCGGCAGCCTCCGGGGCGACCGGGGCCGGAGCGACCGGAGCCATCGGCGCGTAACCGTACGGCGCGTAGCCGTAGTACGGGGCGCTGTAGTTGTAGCCGCGACCCCAGCCGTCGCCGGCGCCGTAGCCGTTGCCGTAACCGCGCATGTTGGTACGGCCCTTGCCCGAGAAGTTCATGCTGAAGGTGCCTTCGCCGGCAGCGTCGCCGACGCCGTCGAATACACCGTTGCTGTAGCCGTTACCGTAGCCGTAGCCGTTGTTGTACATGTTGTCGTAGCCGTTGCCCCAGAAGGCCGAAGCCTGGGCCGAAGCGATGACGGCAGCGATAGCGATGATCTTTTTCATGACAGTTGTCTCCAAAGTCTGTTCAGGGTTGGGCCGCGGCCCGGTTCAAATTCGTGTTTGCCTATCCGGCGTGTGGCGATACTGCGCGCCGTTGGATGAGTAGTATATTAGTAAGTACTAAAATGTCAATATTTTTTTGGCGCCCGAGATCGAGGCCGGCCGGGACCGTGTGGCCGGCGCTGAAGGCCTTGGCGTTAAAGGATTTTTTGGCTAAGGTTGCAGCTCCCGGGTATCCCGCATCACCGCTGCAATGACGGATCTCACACCGAAAAGACGCGCAATTCCGGACCCGCGATGGCGCCGCTGACCGCTGCGTTTCGTGCTTTCAGCGTCTTTTTCGTGTGGAGTGAGCCATGACCCCCGAACAGTTCGATGCCCTGGTTGCGCAGGGCTACAACCGCATACCCGTGGTCTGCGAGGTCCTCGCTGACCTCGATACCCCGCTGAGCGTCTTTCTGAAACTCGTCGACGGGCCGTTCGGCTTCCTGTTCGAATCGGTGCACGGCGGCGAGAAATGGGGCCGCTATTCGATCATCGGCCTGCCATGCCGGACCATCCTGCGGGTCCACGGCGACGTGGTCAGCGTCGAGACCGACGGCAACGAGGTGGAACAGGTGACCGTTGCCGACCCGCTGGACTTCGTCGAGGCGTTCAAGGACCGCTTCCGCGTGCCCGAGCCCGACGATCTGCCGCGTTTCAGCGGCGGCCTGGTCGGCTACTTTGGCTACGATACCGTCGGCTATATCGAGCCGCGTCTGCGCAACCCGGCCAAGCCCGATCCGCTGGGTTGCCCCGACATCCTGCTGATGGTCGCCGACGAGGTGGTCGTGTTCGACAACCTCAGCGGCCGCATGTACCTGATCGTGCACGCCGATATCGAGCGCGGCGATACGCTGGCCGCGACCCGGCAGCGCATCGCCGGTCTGATCGAGCGCATGCAACAGGGCGCACCGCGCCATGCGGCGCACGGCCGGCGCGAGATCCGTGAGTCGGACTTCGTGTCCGGGTTCACCGAGTCGGGTTTCAAGCAGGCGGTCGAGCGCATCAAGCAGTACATCCTCGACGGTGACTGCATGCAGGTCGTGGTCTCGCAGCGCCTGTCGGTGCCGTTCGCGGCGCGCCCGCTCGACCTGTACCGGGCACTGCGCGGGCTGAATCCGTCGCCGTACATGTACTTTCTCGATCTCGGCGACTTCCAGATCGTCGGTTCGTCGCCCGAGATCCTGGTGCGTCTCGAGGACGGCGAGGTCACGGTGCGGCCGATCGCCGGCACGCGCCGGCGTGGTCATACCGAGGACGAGGACCAGGCGCTCGAGGCCGAGCTGCTCGCCGACCCGAAGGAACTCGCCGAGCACCTGATGCTGATCGATCTCGGCCGCAACGACACCGGCAGGGTCGCGAAGATCGGCTCGGTCAAGCTGACCGACAAGATGGTCGTCGAGCGCTACTCGCACGTCATGCACATCGTCTCCAACGTGACCGGTCAACTGAGCGACGGCATGAGCGCGATCGACGTGCTGCGCGCGACCTTCCCGGCCGGCACCGTGTCCGGGGCGCCGAAGATCCGCGCGATGGAGATCATCGACGAACTCGAGCCGGTCAAGCGTGGCGTCTACTCCGGCGCCGTCGGTTACCTGTCGTGGAGCGGCAACATGGACACCGCGATCGCGATCCGGACTGCGGTGATCAAGGACGGCCGGCTGCACATCCAGGCCGGTGCCGGTGTCGTCGCCGACTCGCTCCCCGACCTCGAGTGGAAGGAGACGATGAACAAGGGGCGTGCGGTGTTCCGCGCCGTCGCGCTCGCCGAGGCGGGGCTGGACAGCCACCCCTGCGACGCGGAGGCGGGCTGACATGCTGTTGATGATCGACAACTACGATTCGTTCACGTTCAACATCGTACAGTACCTCGGCGAGCTCGGGGCCGAGGTCAAGGTCGTACGCAACGACGAGATCGACGTCGCCGGCATCGCCGCGCTGGCGCCCGCGCAGCTGGTGATCTCGCCGGGGCCGTGCACGCCCGACCAGGCCGGCGTCTCGGTCGCCGCGATCGAGGCCTTCGCCGGCAAGCTGCCGATCCTCGGCGTGTGCCTGGGCCACCAATCGATCGGCCAGGCGTTCGGCGGGCGCATCGTGCACGCGCGCCAGGTCATGCACGGCAAGACCTCGCCGATCCACCACCGGTCGGCCGGCGTGTTCAGCGACCTGCCGAACCCGTTCGAGGCGACCCGCTATCATTCGCTGGTCATCGCGCAGGACAGCCTGCCGGACTGCCTCGAGGTCACGGCCTGGACCGAGCGCGACGGCGCTGTCGACGAGATCATGGGCGTGCGCCACCGCGAGCTCGACATCCAGGGCGTGCAGTTCCACCCGGAATCGATCCTGACCGAGCACGGCCACCAGATGTTGAAGAATTTCCTCGACGGCCGCTGACGGCCGCACCACGACAAAGGGGGAGAGACGATGGATATCCAGCAGGCGATTGCGCGCGTCGTCGAGCGGCGCGACCTCGAGGCCGACGAGATGACCGCGGTGATGCGCCAGATCATGACCGGCGGCGCGACACCGGCACAGATCGGCGGCTTCCTGGTCGGCCTGCGCATGAAGGGCGAATCGGTCGGCGAGATCGCCGCAGCGGCCGGGGTCATGCGTGAACTGGCGTCAGGCGTCGATATCGGCGGCCTCGACCACACCGTCGACATCGTCGGCACCGGCGGCGACGCGTCCGGGACGTTCAACGTGTCGACCGCGAGCATGTTCGTCGCCGCGGCCGCCGGCTGCTACGTCGCCAAGCACGGCAACCGCTCGGTGTCGAGCAAGTCGGGCAGCGCCGACGCGCTGGAGACCGCCGGTCTGCGTCTCGACCTGTCGCCGGAGCAGGTCGCGCGATGCGTGCGCGAAGTGGGGGTGGGTTTCATGTTCGCGCCCGGCCATCACAGCGCGATGAAGCACGCGATCGGTCCGCGCAAGGAAATGGCGGTGCGCACCGTGTTCAACGTGCTCGGTCCGCTGACCAACCCGGCCGGCGTGCCGAACCAGCTGCTCGGCGTATTCAGCGACGAGTTGCTCGAGCCGATGGCCGAGGTGCTGCGCCGCCTCGGCAGCCGTCACGTCATGGTCGTGCACTCGCGCGACGGCCTTGACGAGATCAGCATCGGCGACAAGACCGAGGTCGCCGAGCTCAAGGACGGCCAAGTACATCGCTTCGCGATCCAGCCGGAGGACTTCGGTGTCGGCCGCAGCGGCCTCGACGCGATCAAGGCCGCCGACCCCGCCGACAGTGTCAGGACCATCATCGGCGTGCTCGACAATCAGCCCGGCGCGGCGCGCGATATCGTCATGCTCAACGCCGGCGCGGCGATCTATGTCGCCGGTCTCGCCGAGTCGCTGAAGGCCGGCGTCGACAAGGCCGATGCCGCGATCGCCAGCGGCGAGGCGCGCAACCGCCTGGACCGGCTGGTGGTGCTGACGCAGAGTTTTTGATTGGAGATCGAGTATCGAACGCGAAGGCCGCGAAGACGCGAGGAACGCAAAGTGATGTTTGCAGGGTATCGCCACCACGCAATGTCTTTGACGATCGCTGGGCTCAGAAAGCCCGTCGATGGTCCTGCGCTCTGCAGGGCCTCAACCTGGCTCCAACCCAATAGCCTTAGTGTCCTTTGAGACTTTGCGGCCTTTGAGTTTCGATACTCCACAGCGGACGAATGACTGAAACGCCTGACATCCTGAAGAAGATCGTCGCCCGCAAGCACGAGGAGATCGCCGCGCGCCGCGAGGCCCAGACGGAGGCGGCGCTGCGCGCGCGTCTCGCCGACGTCGATCCGCCGCGCGGCTTCGTCGCCGCGCTGCGCGCCAGGGTCGATGCGGGTTCGGCCGCGGTGATCGCCGAGATCAAGAAGGCCTCGCCGTCGAAGGGCGTGCTGCGCGAGGATTTCCGGCCGGCGGAGATCGCGCGCAGCTACGCGGCCGGGGGCGCGGCCTGCCTGTCGGTGCTGACCGATGTCGGCTTCTTCCAGGGTAGCGACGCCTACCTGCAGCAGGCGCGCGCGGCCTGTTCGCTGCCGGTGATTCGCAAGGATTTCATCGTCGATCCCTACCAGGTGGTTGAGGCGCGGGCGATCGGCGCGGACTGCATCCTGCTGATCGCGGCATGTCTCGACGATGCGCGGCTGCACGCGCTCAATGACCTCGCCCACGAACTCGGCATGGATGTGCTGATCGAGGTCCACGATGAGGGTGAGCTGGCGCGCGCGCTGACCACGGACAACCGCGTGATCGGCATCAACAACCGCAACCTGCGCACGTTCGAGGTCAACCTGCAGACCACGCTCGGCCTGCTCGCCGAGATCCCGGCGGATCGCCTGGTCGTGACCGAGAGCGGCATCCTGCAGCCGGCCGACGTCGCATTGATGCGGGGCAACGGCGTGCACGGCTTCCTGGTCGGCGAGGCCCTGATGCGTGCCGACGACCCCGGCACGCGCCTGCGCGAATTGTTCGCCTGACGCGTCCTCAGTAACCTTCGAGGCCGGTCAGCATGCGCCGGCTGGTGTGGTTCGGCAGGTGCTGGACGACGCGGCCTTCGATGACATCGATCTGGCAGGCGTCCGAATCGCATAGCTTGGCCGGGATGTGTGAGCGCAGGATCTCGACGACCCGTTCGGACTCGCCGGCCCGCGCGTAGCGCGTGATCGTCTGCGAGAAGCGGTACTCGGCGTCGAACAGGTCGACGACGATGCGGTCGACCGCCTCGACCTCGCCGGCGCGGTCGAACACGCTGGCGTTGTCGGCGTAGTCGGCGGCGTCGACCCACAGGCACAGCGTCGGCTCACCGACCTTGAGCCCGTGCTTGTGGGTCATCAGGTATTCCCACAGCTTGAACGCGTCGAGTTCGACGAACCGCACGCTGGCCTCGCGGTACTGGTTGGCGACCTGGCAGCGCATCAGTTTCTGGCTGTGGTGGAACGGCGAGGGGTCGGACATGGCGTCGGGCATGGTCGCGGCTGATACCCGGATAGCGGCGCCGATACGGGCGCCTTTAGGATCGCGGTTCAGCGCGTGCCAAAGACGACGATGGTCTTGCCCTTGACGAAGATCAGGCCGCGTTCCTCGAGATCCTTGAGCACCCGGCCGGCCATTTCGCGCGAGCAGCCGACGATGCGGCCAATCTCCTGGCGGGTGATGCGGATCTGCATGCCGTCGGGATGGGTCATCGCGTCGGGCTGCTTGCACAGGTCGAGCAGCGTACCGGCGATGCGCCCGGTTACGTCGAGGAACGCCAGGTGGCTGACCTTCTGGCTGGTCGCCGCGAGCCGTTCGGTGAGCTGACGGCCGAGGGCATACAGGATGTCCTTGGTGTAGGCGCGCAGGTCGCCCTCGAACAGCTGTTCGAGCTTCTGGTAGGAGATCTCGGCCAGCTCGCAGGCCGAGCGGGTACGGACCATGACCGAGCGCTTCGGCATTGGCATGAACAGGCCCATCTCGCCGATGAAATCGCCCTTGTTCAGGTAGGTGAGGATGATCTCGCGTCCGTCCTCGTCCTCGAGGAACACCGTGACCTGGCCGGAAACCAGGTAGAACAGGCTGTCGGCCGCGTCACCGGGATGAATGAACTCGGTCTTCGCCGGGTAGCGCCGCCGGTGACAGTGGGCCAGGAACGGCTTCAGCCAGTCCGGGTCCTGTGGCGGCGGTTGCACGACGTTGTAGGGGCTGCTGGTCGGCATTCGGTGTCTACTGTGCGGGTCCATTCCGATTCTAGGCAGGGTCCAGCGCATTGTCGAACTATGCTAGCCTGCTCACGCGGTTTTTGTGATCCGATCCTTATGAAAGCAAGAATTAAGTGGGTAGAGGGCGTGACCATGCTGGCCGAGTCCGGCAGCGGGCACGCGGTGGTCATGGACGGGCCGCCCGACCACGGCGGCCGCAATCTCGGGGTGCGGCCGATGGAGATGCTGCTGATGGGCATGGGCGGATGCACCGAGTTCGATGTGCTGTTGATCCTGCGGCGCGGGCGCCACGACGTCGCGTTCTGCGAGGTCGAGCTGGAGGCCGAGCGCGCCGCCAAGGATCCGAAGGTATTCACCCGCATCCACGCGCATTTCCGAATCGGCGGCAAGGGCCTGACCGAGAAGGCCGTCGAGCGCGCCGTGCGGATGAGCGCCGAGAAGTACTGCTCGGCGTCGATCATGCTGGGCGCGATGGCCGAGATCACGCACGATTTCGAGATCGTGGAGACCGCATGAGTCGCCCCTCGATCGGTCTCGGCATGCGCCATGTCGCGCTGTTCGTGCGCGACCTGGCGGCCTGCGAGCGTTTCTACGTCGACCTGGTCGGTATGGAGGTCGAGTGGCGCCCGGATGGGCAGAACGTCTACTTGACGTCGGGGCCCGACAATCTCGCGCTGCACCAGGCGAATACCGACCACGAGCGCGACGAGGCCGCGCAGCGCCTCGATCACATCGGCTTCCTGGTCGCCGAGGCGGCCGACGTCGACGCCTGGTTCGCGTGGTTGAGCAGTCACGACGTGCGCATGCGCACCGAGCCGCGCACCCATCGAGACGGCGCGCGCAGCTTCTATTGCTACGATCCCGACGGCACCCACGTGCAGTTCATCCACCATCCGCCGGTCAATGCCTGGGAATCGCTCGGCGGCTTGACCTGAAGCTGTTGTCGTGAACGGCGGTTCTGCGGTAGCGTGGCGACCCCTCCCGAGCGCTCCGAGTGACACGCAGGATGGCCAAGCCGCGTCGCCTGAAACTGCATGGTTTCAACAACCTGACCAAGACCCTCAGTTTCAACATCTACGATATCAACTACGCCGCGACGCCGGACCAGGAGCGCGGCTACATCCGATACATCGACGGCGCCTACAGCGGTGAACGCCTGACCGACATCCTGCGCAACGTCACCGAGATCATTGGTGCCAACGTGCTCAACATCGCCCACCAGGACTACGATCCGCACGGGGCCAGCGTGACGATCCTGATCTCGGAGGAGCCGATCGCCGCCGAGCACCTGTCCAACACCGAGGCGCCCGGCCCGCTGCCGGAGGCGATCGTCGGCCACCTCGACAAGAGCCACATCACGGTCCACACCTACCCCGAGAGCCATCCGGACAACGGGATCTCGACGTTCCGTGCCGACATCGACGTATCCACCTGCGGGCGGGTGTCGCCGCTGAAGGCGCTCAATTACCTGATCCACTCGTTCGAGTCCGACATCGTGATCATGGACTATCGGGTGCGCGGCTTCACCCGCGACGTCAACGGCAAGAAGCACTACATCGACCACAAGATCAACTCGATCCAGAACTTTCTTGCCCGCGATACCCGGGAGCGCTACCAGATGGTCGACGTCAACGTCTACCAGGAGAACATCTTTCACACCAAGATGATGCTCAAGGAGTTCGATCTCGACAGCTACCTGTTCGGTATCGACGTCGACGACGTGTCACTGAAGGAACAGCGCATGATCGCCGACAAGATCCGGCGCGAGATGCTGGAGATCTTCTATGGACGCAATATCACGCGTGGCATGAAGCTGTCCTGAAGCGACAGGCGTTTGCGATCACACACCGACAGGCTCCCCTGTCGCTCGGCGCCGTGCGGACCGCACGTGGATCCGCTGCCTGGGCACGCCAACGATCGTACCGCCGGCCCGCGGCGTCGCAAGCGCAACAACGCGGTATCGCTCGGTTCATCGGTGTGTCGGTAGCGCGCCCTCCAGCGTCTGGCGATGCGTGCGGGCGCCGCCGAATTTGGCCGGCGAGCCGGGCGTTTACCAGTACCCGGGCACCAGCTGCAGCTGCGCTGTCACGACGTCGACCTCACCCCAGGGCGCGTAGCCAATGTTCAGCTTGACTGCCCGATGCCCGACCTCGAGGCCGAACACCGCGATCGGAAACACGGTCGGCGCATCTTCCGGCGTGTCGTCGTAACCGCTCATCAGCAGCACGGCGATACCCGGCGCGAGGCGCCAGTTCCCGGAACCGAGGTCCCTGTGGAGGAACGAGCCGGCATAGAAGCTGATGTCGTCGTAGCTGTTGTCGAAGAAGCCGAACTTGAGGTCGGCGTCGATGCCGGCATCGTCGATCCATCGGGCCCAGGCGGATCGTCTGACCAGGTCGCGCCATTCCCGCCACTCGATCGACGCGCCGAGGCCGAGGTTGGTTTCGTTGTACTCGCGCGACACGCCGTCTTCGACATAGCGGCTTTCGCTGTGTCTGGAAAGGCCGTTGAGATCGAGGCTCCATTCGCGCTGTCCGTCTGCAACCACCGTACCTGTCGCGACGATCGACGTCATCGCGATCAACGCAAAGGTCGCGCGAGTACGCCCCGTCCGGCGTTCGCGATGTGACAGCAATCCTTTGTCCATTTGCATGCTCCCCGTCGGTGCCGACTGTTGATTGATGTGGTGGCCTACTGATTGTAGGCGACGGCCGATCGACGCGGGTCGCGCAGCGTCGGTGCCGTACGACAGGCATCCGCCCATGCCATCCGTGGGCGCCAGAGAATCGTCGGCGTCAACGGCCGCCAGCAGGGCCTGTTCCACAGCAGGATGGTGCCCAGGGGTTTCGACCTCGACGGCTTGCTGTCCGGTATCTACGTCGTGCCGCCGAAGGTACGGCGCATCGTCGCCGACGCGTGCCGGCGCCACGAGCCCGAGGTCTATCGGCGGAATGCCGCGACTGCCGTCAAGCGGTAATGGGGCCGCGCGCTGGCCTGGCCGCTGTCGGCCGGCTGCAGGCACTACGGTTTCGCTTGGTACATGGTTCTCGATCAGTCCACGGCCAGGCGTTTCTCGAGCGTCCGCTGGAGGCCGCGGCTGAACGTCGCGGTGAGATGGTTGCCGTCGCTGTACTTGATCACGCCGTCCACATAGCTGAGGCATGGACTCGCCGGACAGATGCTGTCCGACAGGTCGACGACAGAGACATTCGGGCGTCCTTTGGCAGCGGCGACCTCGGCGACGTGTATCGCATCGGCCGCCGCGTCTTCTGTCCGAACCCGGCAGTGGTCGTCGCTGTCCTTGCCCAGCCATGCGGCCTGTGACAGGCAAGTCGGGATGCTGCGATAGGGATGTGGCACGTCTTTGATGACGACGACGCGATTGCTGATCTCGGCCAGTTGATCGAGCAGCTCACTGGTGCCGCGCTGCCAATCCTCGGTCGATTCGGTGTGGGTGTAGATGTTTGACACGATAACCAGTTCGGGTCGATCAGACGCCAGTGCGCGCAACACGTTCTCACGCCATTCCGTGCACTCCGTATAGGCGCGGCCGAAACGTTCGTTGTAAGGTTCGTAGATCACCGACGGACAGCCGGACTTGGTCGCCGACACCAGTCTCCAACCCCGCTCCTCGGCGATTCTCTCTAGTGGCGGAAACCAGTGGGCGGCATGCGAGTCGCCGAACAGTACGGCCGTGAAATCGCCGTCGCGGGTACCGTAAACGCAGTTCTTCGCTGCCGTGCTGATCTGGTCGATGTGGCAACCTTCGGCGTAGATCCGCGGGATGTCGTCCCGGGCCGTCAGGAAGGTCCTCTGTTGCGGGCTCTGTAGGTTGGTGGCGGCGATTCCCCTGATGCCGAATGCCAGCGATGCCGACGACGCTGTCAGCAAGGCGCCGAACGCCAGTGACAGCGTGCTCTTGGCCGAAAACTGCCGATTGAAACGAATCGGGTTCTCGACCAATACGAGCGTGGCATAGGACAACGCAAACACGATCGCGATATTGATCAGCGACCGCAGCAGATCGAATTCTCCGCCGCGCGCGGCGAAGAACACGAACACCGGCCAGTGCCACAGGTACAGCGAATAGGACATGTCGCCGACCAGCTGCATTGGCCGTGTCGCCAGCAGGACATTGACGCCCCGGAGTCGATCGCTGTGCGCGGCGGCTATCAGCAGCGCCGTCCCGGCCACCGGCAGGCACGCGGCAAGACCCGGGAACGGTGTCTTCCGGTCGAAGATCGTGGCAGCCAAGAGCACCAGCGCCAAACCGCCCCAACTCGCGATGCGCGCCGCGGTGGGCCCCAGCGAGGCGCCGCGCGCGAACCACAGGGCAGTCAGTCCTCCGACACCAAACTCCCATGCCCGGGTAGGCGAGCTGAAGAACGCCCACGGCTGGTTGTATCCGGTGAGCCAATAGGCGAGCAGCAGCGAACTCGCGGTCAACAGCCCGAACACTGTGTACAGGCGTCGATCCGAATTTCCGCGGCCGGAACGGTAGGCGAAGAGCAACAGCAGCGGCCACGCGAGGTAGAACTGTTCCTCGACGCCTAGTGACCAGGTGTGCAGTAGCGGATTGGCTCCCGTGTCTTCGGCCAGGTAGTCCGTCGACAGGTGGGCGAACCAGATGTTGCTGAGGTAGATCGACGTCGCGAAGGCCGAAGAAGAGAAAATCTTGAGCTGCAGCGGCGAATAGATGAACCACGCGAACGCGATCGTGGCAATCAATACCAACGTGGCTGCCGGCAGCAGGCGGCGCATGCGCCGTGCGTAGAAGCGTGTCAGCGATACTCCGCCGCTACGGTCGAGTTCACGCAACAGCAGGCTGGTGATCACGTACCCGGAAATGACGAAGAACACATCGACGCCGATGTATCCGCCGGTGAGTCCAGGCAATCCGCTGTGGTAGATGATGACGAGGACCACGGCCAACGCGCGCAGGCCCTGGATGTCGGGCTGGTAATGGCTGGACTTGCTCAATTCGCTCATATACGCGCGCGCGGTGACCGAGGGGTTTCGAGTGAGTACGGCGCTTCAGACCAACGCGGGTCCGCTGGCGTCGTGTGTGTGTCGGCCGCCAACGCAGGCAACTGTAGGCGAGGCGGCAGGTGCTTCGACACGTTCGCCAATCGCGGGCGTCATGCGAGCCTGCCCGGGTCCATCCAGCGGCTGCACGGAGTGCTCACCGGGTGCGCGATTTTCCCGTCGATCCGCAACATCGTCAGCGCTCCCCCCCACAGGCAGCCGGTATCGAGCGCCCAGGTGTTGTGTTCGGCACGATAGCCAAGCGTCGACCAGTGGCCAAAGACGATGCGCTGATCACGGGTTGCGCGCTGCGGGTGTTCGAACCACGGCAGGCGCCCGGCCTGTTGGCTGCCGGGCGGGCCTTTCTCTTTCAATGCCAGCCTGCCGTCGGGTTCGCAGAAGCGCAGCCGCGTCAGGCAGTTGGTAATGAAACGCCAGCGGTCCATGCCGGTCAGGCCGGGGTCCCAACGGTTCGGCTTGTTGCCGTACATGCGCATGAAATAGCCGACGTGCCCGTCGCCGCGCAGCACGTCCTCGACCTCGTGCGCGCAGGCCAGCGTCTTCGCCACGTCCCACTGCGGTGGCACGCCGGCGTGGATCATCAGCACGTCGAGGTCGGGATCGAGATGGGCGAGCGGACGGTGGCGCAGCCAGTGCAGCAGCTCGTCGCGATCCGGGGCGCGCAGCACGGCTCTGAGGCTGTGCTCGTCCTCATGCTTGGTGTTGCCGGCAGCCAGTGCCAACAGGTGCAGGTCGTGGTTGCCGAGCACGCAGATAGCGGCGTCACCGAGCGCACGCACGAAACGCAGCACGTCCAGTGATTTTGGGCCGCGGTTGACGAGATCGCCGACGCACCACAGCCGGTCGGTCGCCGGGTCGAAGGCGACGCCGTCGAGCGCGCGTCGCAGCTCATCGTAACAACCTTGGATGTCGCCGATTGCGTACACGGCCATGCCGGCGTCCCCGTCGCTGCGTCGCGCTCGACCGACCGGTCGTCAGTGCAGGACGCGCGGCACCGACAGCGAAAAGCGGTCGATCGGCGCGAGGAACGCGGTGCCGTCGTCGTCGATCATTTCGTATTCGCCCTCCATCGTGCCGACCGGCGTCTCGAGCACCGTGCCACTGGTGTAGCGAAACTCCTCACCGGGGCGCAAATAGGGCTGCTCGCCGACGACGCCTTCGCCACGCACCTCCTGGATCTTGCCGTTGGCATCGGTGATCAACCAGTGCCGGTTGAGCAGTTTGGCCGGCAGGCTGCCGGCGTTGCTGATCGTGATCGTGTAGGCGAACACGTAGCGGTCCGATGCCGGGTCGGACTGGTCGTCGATGTAGGCGGTCTCCACGCCGACTTCTATGCGATGGGTATCGGAATCACTCATGGTGCGGCTTCGTCGCGGTTTTCCGGCACGCTACCGACAGCGTCGCGGAAAGGCAAGCGCCGCGCCGCTTCAGCCTGCCGCGATGCTGCCGATGATTTCTTGCGGGCCGCGGGATTGCGGGCCGACCCTACAGACAGGCAGGTGTGGACAAGATGTACAGGTTTTTCGGGATCATGCTGGGCATTGGGCTGTCGGCGGCGGTCGTGGCCGCGGACACGAATGCCCGCCTAGTTGCCGCGGCCGCGTCCGGCCGCGTCGGCGAGGTGCGCGATCTGCTGGTTGCCGGCATCGATGCCAACACCAAGAATGCGACCGGGCGGCCGGTCCTGGTGCTGGCCGGTTTCAACGGTAACCGCCGTACCGTGCAGGCGCTGCTGGCGGCAGGTGCGGACATCAACGCGGTCGATGCAACCGGCACGTCGGCTTTGATCGCAGCGAGTGCACTCGGCCATCTCGACGTGGTCAACCTGCTGATCACCGCCGGCGCCGACGTGAACCTCAAGGACTCGTCTGGCAAGACGGCGCTGGCCCGTGCCTCGGTGCGCCAGCACGCCAAGGTCATCGAGGTGCTCAAGGCGGCGGGCGCCGTCGAGGATGCCGGCGACGCCGATGCCGGTACGCCCTAGCGCGGCGCCGGCATGAGCGGCCGCGAACTGTGCTAGTCTCGGCGCGGTTCTGCGTCACGAGGACAGCGTCTTGCCGAAGCGTCTCGCCGTCGGTGTCGTCGGGGTCGGCTACCTGGGCCGATTTCATGCCCTGATCTACGCCCGTCATCCCGACGTCGATCTCGTCGGCGTCGTCGACACCGACCCCGCTACCGCGCAGTCCGTCGCCGAAGAGGCCGGATGCGCCGCTTACACGGATGCGGCCGAGCTGCTCGGCAGCGTCGATGCTGTCAGCATCGTTGTGCCGACCACGGCCCACCTCACCGTCGCGCGCCTGTTCCTCGAACACAAGGTGCACGTGCTGCTCGAGAAACCGATAGCGACCAGTGTCGCCGAGGGACGCGAGATCGCCGCCGCCGCCGAGGCCGCCGGGATGGTCCTGCAGATCGGCCATCTCGAACGTTTCAATGCCGGCGTCATGGCGCTGGCCGAGCGCATCCGAGATCCGCGTTTCATCGAGGCGCACCGCATGAGTCCGTTCGTCGCGCGCGCCACCGATGTCGACGTCATCTCCGACCTGATGATCCACGACATCGATATCGTGCTGTCGCTGATCGACGCCGATATCGCACACATCTCGGCGGCCGGCACCGCCGTGCTGACCGATCACATCGATATCGCCAATGCACGCATCGAGTTTTGCAACGGCGCTGTGGCCAACGTGATCGCCAGTCGGGTGTCACGCGAGAAGATGCGTCGGATCCGCGTGTTCGAACCGCATCGCTATCAATCGCTGGACTTCATCGACCAACGGCTTGACACCGCGTACCCACAGGACAAGCCCGGCAGTGAGTGGCCGGAGATCGTCACCGAGCGCATGGCGATCGAGCCGGTCAAACCGCTCGACGCCGAGATCGATGCATTCATCGGCTGCGTGTCCGACGGTACCCCGCCGCTGGTCGGCGGCGAGGTCGGATTGCGTGCGCTCGACGTCGCGATGCAGGTCAAGGACAAAATCGAGAGCGCCTGAACGGTGAGGCCGGCGCTGACGCGTCGACGCGCGGCGGCCGCGATGCGCGTCAGCCGGTACCACCCTCGGCCACCATGGCGATCGCCTGCCCGATCGCGGCGATCAGGCTGCCGGCGTCAGCGCGACCGCTGCCGGCCAGGTCGAGCGCCGTGCCATGGTCGACCGACGTGCGGATCAGTGGCAGGCCCAGCGTAATATTCACGGCATGGCCGAATCCGCGGTATTTGAGCACCGGCAGCCCCTGATCGTGATACATCGCGAGCACGGCGTCGGCGCGTTGCAGCGACGGCGCCGTGAACACCGTGTCCGCCGGCAGTGGCCCGTGCAATGCGATGCCGCTGTCGCGCAGGCGCTGTAGCGTCGGCGCGATCACGTCGATCTCCTCACGCCCGAGGTGGCCGCCCTCGCCGGCATGCGGATTCAGCCCGCAGACCAGGATCCGCGGGGCGCGGATGCCGAAGCGTGTGCGCAGGTCGCGATCGAGGATGCGGATCACGCGGCTCAGGCGCTCGGCCGTGATCGCATCGCCGACCGCGCGCAGCGGCAGGTGGGTCGTCGCCAGCGCCACGCGCAGCCCGGGGCAGGTCAGCATCATCACCGGGTGTCCGCCGCTGCGCTCGGCGAGGAACTCGGTGTGGCCGGTGAACGCGATCCCGGCATCGTTGATCACGCCCTTGTGCACCGGCGCCGTCACCATTGCCGCGAATCGCCCGTCCTGGCAGCCGTCAGCGGCCGTCGCGAGCGTCTGCAGCACGTACCCGGCGTTGGCGGGGTCGAGCCGGCCCGGGTGTGCCGCGGCGGCGAGCGTGACCGGTACGTGGTATAGCGTGCCGGCGCTAAGCGGCGCCGCATGGTCCGGGTCGAACGGCTGCAGATCCAATGGCAGGCCGAGCTCCCGGGCACGCGCATGCAGCAGCTCGGGATCGGCGACGATGACCAGTGGTACAGGCCAGGCGCGCTGCGCCGCCTGCACACACAGCTCCGGCCCGATACCGGCCGGTTCGCCGGCGGTCAGCGCGATCGCGCGGGCGGTCATGCCGGGGCGCCGCTCAGCCCGCGTCGTCGAGGCGCAGCTCGATGTAGGCCTCGTCGCGCAGGCGGCGCAGATAGCTCTGCAACGCCTCCTTGGCCTTTTCGTCGCGTACCGCCTTGCGCGCCTGGTCGCGGCGGGTCTCATCGGTCGCGTCGTAATCGCGTCGTTCGAGGACCTGGACGATGTGCCAGCCGAACTGGGTCTTGAACGGCTCGCTGATCTCGTTGGCGGCGAGCAGGTTCATCTGTTCCTCGAACGCCGGCACCAGGTTGCCGGGGGTGGACCAGCCGAGCCCGCCGCCCTTGATCGCCGACGCCTTGTCGTCGGAGTTGGAGCGCGCCAGCGTGTCGAAGTCGTCACCGTTGACGATCCGCTGGCGCAGCTGTGCCAGCCGCGTGCGCGCGTCGTCGTCGGACGTCACCTCGTTGGTACGGATTAGGATGTGGCGCGCGCGGGTCTGCCGCACGATGTTGGCGCCGTCGCCGCGGATGTCCGCCAGGCGGATGATATGGAAGCCGCCGCGCGTCTCGATCGGCCCCTCGACGTCGCCGCGCTGCATGCTGGCGACGTACGACCGGAGCAGCGGCGGCACGGCGTCGACGTCGAGCCAGCCGAGATCGCCGCCCTGCAGGCCGGTCGCGTCGCTGGAGTACTGCTGTGCCAGCGCCGCGAAGTCCTCGCCGGCGCGCAGGCGCTCGACGACCTGCGTCGCGGTCACGCGCGCCTGCTCGCGCGCGGCCGGCGCGGCGTCTTCGGCGCTGGCGATCAGGATGTAGTTGAGGCGCACGCCGCTGCGGCCACTGCTGCCGCTGCGTTCGAGATAGCTGTCGATCTCCGACTTGGTGACCTGGATGCGGTTGGTCACCTCGCGGTTGCGCAATCGCCGCACAACGATCTCGTCGCGCACCGACTCGCGGAAGGTCTCGAAGTTCATGCCTTCGGCCGCGAGCGCGTCCCGCAGCTCGCCGACGCTCAGGTCGTTGTTTGCGGCGATCGACGCGATCGCCCTGTCGATCGTCTCCTCGTCGGCCTTGATACCGAGGCGCTCCGCCTCGGCCAGCTGCAGCTTGTTCAAGACCAGCTTGTCGAACGCCTGCTTCTGGATCGCGGCCGTGCTCGGCATCGGCGACACGCCCTCCTGACGCAGACGCGCGGTGAGCTTGGTCGCCTCGCTGCGCAGCTCGCTGAGCATGACGACGTCTTCATCGACGACCGCCAGGATGCGGTCGATCAGCAGGTCCTGGGTCGGCTCCTGTGGGTTGTCGTCGGCGTGCAGCGTCGCGCCGATCGCGAACAGCAGGGCGGTGGCAAGGGCTATGCGTTTAGTCATCGTCGTCGAGGCGGTATCCGTAGATGCCGCGTTCCAGTGTTTTGTCTACGTCGTCACCGAGTCGTCCGAGGCCGCGCAGTTCGAGTTGCAGCAGGAACGCCAGGTTGTGGTCGTCGCCGTCGCCATCCACGTACTTGCGCGCCACCGCACGGACCCGCCAGCAGCACTTGCCGTACTCGAACCCGGCCAGGGCCTCGAGCAAACGGCTGTCGCGCAGCGAGTAATTGTGCCTGCCGATCAGCGTGAACTGCTCGTTGACCGGCCAGAAAAACGCCACGTCGGTCTGCCGGGCGATGCCGTCCCGCAGCCGGTAGGCGGCGTTGAACACCTGCCGGCCCTCGCTGCGATAGCTGAGCTGCGCCAGTGCCTGGTCGATCGTGCCGTCGTCACCGTCGTGCGGATCCCACTGCAGCCCGGCGCGGGTGCGCCAGCCGCGACCGAGGCGGGCGGCCAGCTCACCGATCACGGCCGAGCTGGAGTCGTCGTCTTCCGGCTCGCCGGGCAGCGTGACGTCGCGATCGGCGACGTAATAGATCTGACCGATACTGGTACGCAGCAGTTCCTCGCCGCTGCCGCCGTCATTGACCCGGCTGGTCAGCGCCAGCGTGACCTGGTTGGCGTCGCCGACCCGGTCGGGGCCGTTGAAGCGGTTGTCGCGGAACAGGTTGTCGAAGCGGAAATCGAGCTCTGAGGTATCGAACAGCGGCTGGTCGTTCTGCTCACTGCTGGGCACATACAGGTAGTAGGCGCGCGGTTCCAGCGTGTGCGTTGCTGCCCTGCCGAAGTAGCTGGCAGCACGGTCGAAGTACAGGCCACTGTCGAGGCTGATCATCCCGGTCAGGTGTGATGGTGCGTCGTCGCGCCCGGCGACCTGATCGGTCAGGCTGTAGCCGGTGTAGTGGGCACCGGCCTTGGGTTCGACGAACCACCAGCTGTCGCCCAGCGGCAGGCTGAGCGCAGGCGCCAGCGCAACCCGATGGCCGCGCACGGAGTCATCGCGGTGGAAGTTCGCGTACTCGGCGCCCAGGTGATAGGTAACACCGCCAATGCCATCGGGCCGCTCCAGATCGAAGCGGATCAGCGGTAGCTGGCTGTATGCCCGGTCTTCCTTCGCGATGGCGTCGTCGATCGTCTGGAAGTACTGTGCCTGGCCGAACAGCCTCCAGTCGTCGCCGTCGTAGGTAATCTCACCGGCGCGTTCCAGATGCGTGGCGCTGGTCGCCGCCAGATCGCCGCCGAGGTCCTCGAAATACTCCGAGTCCGATACATAGTTGAGGCGCAGGCGCGCGTGGGTGCGCTCGCTGAACCGGCTCCTGGTGTATAAAGAGGCGGCGCCACGGGTGTTGTCCCCGGTGTCGCGCTCCCGGTCGTCCGGCAGCAGATCGGCGGCCAATGTCCCGGACGTGTGGCTGGTCAGAAAGCGGAATTCGCTGCTCAGCATCAGGCCGCGTTTCGACATCACGCGCGGCGTGAGCGTCAGGTCATAGTTCTCGGCCAGGTTGAAATAGTAAGGCACGCTGACATCGGCGCCGGTGTTTTCGCTGTATCCCACCGATGGCACCAACACGCCGGATCGCCGGCGGTCGTCGATCGGGAAGGTGAAGCGCGGTGCGTACAGCATCGGCACGCCGAGAAAGCGCAGCTTGGCGTGCTTTGCGGTGCCGAAGCCCTCGTTCTGGTCGAGCTCGAGTTCATCGGCGTGGAGTACCCAGGATGTATCGCCGGGGGCGCAGGTCGTGTAGCTGATGTTGTCAAAGCGGCTGACCCCGTTGCCGAGGAAGGCTGCGTACTCGGCATCACCGCGCGCGCGGATCGCCGGGATACGGTAACTGGCCTGTTCAACCTGGGCCTCGCGGGTCGCGGTCTGGTAGCGGCCCTTGCTGCCGGCAAATCGGATATCCGGCCGAGTGAACATGAAGCCTTGGTTGGCCTCGATCTCACCCGTGCTGCGGTCCAGTGAGATGGAGCCGGCCTGCAGGCGCACGTCGTCCTGAGTCAGCAGCACGTCGCCGCTGAATAGGGCACGCTGCGGTTCGAACTCGGTCATCGCGGCGTCCGCGGTGATCTCTATCGGCCCGCCTTGGGCCAGTTTCGCCGTTTTCGGCAGGGCCAACCCTCGCCCGGCCTCGGCGACGCGGCAGGCCCCCCAATCGATACCCTGGTCGATGTCGGCTGTCAGCATGGCCGGCGTCGGGACGCCGCTGGCGGCGGGCGAGACGTCCGGCCCGGCCCCGGTCATGGGGCCCGGCGGCGTCGCGGGGGCGGCGGGCCTGGGCGGCGATACCGGGGCAGCG
>JASJCU010000057.1 GCA_030065815.1 Gammaproteobacteria bacterium
ACGGCGACGCTGACCGACCAGGCGGGGAATACCTCGCCATCGGCGAGTGACAGTGCCACCGTCGACACGTTGGCGACACCCGCGCCGACGGTCACGATCACCGAAGATCTCAACAACGATGGCCTGATCAGTGATGCTGAACTCAACGGCGACATCGACGTCGAGGTCGGCCTGCCGGCCGGTGCGGTCGCCGGTGACACGATCACGGTCTCCGACGGCACGACCACGACCAACATCGTGCTCACGCCCGCCGACATCATCGCCGGCAATGTGACTACCACGTTCCCGAGCCCCGGCGAGGGCGGCACGATCGACGTCACGGCGACGCTGACCGACCAGGCGGGGAATACCTCGCCATCGGCGAGTGACAGTGCCACCGTCGACACGTTGGCGACACCCGCGCCGACGGTCACGATCACCGAGGACCTCAACAACGATGGCCTGATCAGCGGCACCGAACTGGCCGGTGATATCGACGTCGAGGTCGGCCTGCCTTCCGGTGCCGTCGCCGGTGACACGATCACGGTCTCCGACGGCACGACCACGACCAACATCGTGCTGACGCCGGCCGACATCATCGCCGGCAATGTGACTACCACGTTCCCGAGCCCCGGCGAGGGCGGCACGATCGACGTTACCGCGACGCTGACCGACCAGGCCGGCAACACGTCGCCGTCGGCGAGTGACAGTGCCACCGTCGACACCACGCCGCCGACCCTGACGGTCGCCGCTCCAGACGGTACGACGGACACGACGCCGACGATTACCGGGACCAGCGGCGAACCGCCGGGTACGATCATCACGCTGACGATTGTGACCAGCACGGACGTGCAGACGATCACGACGCCGCTACTGGCCGATGGGACGTTCAGCGCCGATGTGCCGGACGCCCTCCCACTCGGCCCCTATTTCGTTACCGCCAGTGTTACCGACGGCGCCGGCAACACGGCCACGGCGAGCGATCCCGGTAGCGTCATCGCGATCCCCAACGTCGACCCGGTCGCAACCGACGACCCCAGTGCCGCCGCGTATTCCGTCTCTGTCGGCTCGTTCAGCACTTCCGGTTGGGCCAATGCCGACAGCACCGGGGCGGCGGTCACGCTGGTAGCACGCGAGACCGACGGCTCGATCGGTACGGTGTTCGCGAGTGGCGATCAGCGCGGTGTCGCCGGCTCGCCGCGCAGCAGCGGCCAGGTGCCGGACCAGATCGAGTTCGACAGGGCCACCGGCCAGTCCGAGTCGCTGGCCCTCGAGTTCGCCGGCAACGTGAATCAGGCCACCTTCGAGGTCGATCGGCTGTTCGCGACCGAGAGCGGCGGCGAGCAGGGGCGCTGGGTCGCGCTGTACGACGGCGAGGTCGTCGCCAGCGATACCTTCGTTCTGTCCAGCGGCAACAGCGGCACGATAGCCATCGACACCGGCAGCCTGGTGTTCAACGAAGTGCGCTTCGAGGGGATCGATTCCGTCGACGCGACCGGTGACAGCTCGGACTACTTCGTCACCGGCTTCCAGGGCAGCGGTCCGGCTGCTGCCAACACCGCCTACACGCTGTCGGCGGACGCGGTGCTCGACATCACGCCGGCCTCGCCCGATGACCTGATCGACAACGACTCGGATCCCGACGGCGACCCGCTCAGCGTCGTCGCGATCGACGGTGCCGCGATCACCAGCGGGCAGGTGGTCGCGCTCGCCAGCGGCGCGCTGCTGACGATCAACAGTGACGGCGCGTTCAGCTACGACCCGAACGGCCGTTTCGATACCCTGGCGGCTGGCGAGCTGGCCACCGACAGCTTCGTGTATACGATCGAGGACGGCAACGGCGGCAGCGACAGCGCGACGGCGACGATCACGATGATCGGCGTCGCACCGTCCGCGGGCCTGACCGCCAGCATCGATATCGACCCGGCGATCAGCGGCGACGACATCATCGCGCCGACCGAGCAGACGCAGAACGTCATCGTCAGCGGCAGCGTCGGCGGCGACGTCGTCGACGGCGATACCGTGACACTGACCGTCAACGGCAATGACTTCACCGGCAATGTCAGCGGCGGCAGGTTCGCGATCGCGGTAGACGGTGCGGATCTCGCTGCCGATGCCGACAATGCGATCGCGGCCAGCGTCACCGCGTCCGACGGCCTCGGCAACAGCGTCACGGCGACCGACATCGAGACCTACGCCGTTGCGCAGTCGGTCGATCCGGCACAGCTCGGCCTGTCCGGGGAGTACTACGCCTACAACGACCGTAGCAACGTGTCGAACAACAACCTGCGGCATCCTGACGACGGCGACTATCGCAACCTCGACCGGCTCTCGGACATCGTCAACATCATCGACGGCCGCAGCGGATCGACGGTGACCGGCAGTGTTGCCGCCGGAGACCACGATGCGACGTTCCGCGCGACCCGTCTCGACTACGGACAGGTCGGCGGCAACCTCGGTACCGGCACGACGCTGCAGGCGTTCTTGTCCGGCGATGCCGGCTCGCTGTCGCGGGATCCGGCCAACAGCACGGATGCCATCGTGCGCATTGTCGGCTATATCCTCGTCGATGCCGCGAGCATGGACTTCCGCGTTCGCTCCGACGACGGCTTCACGATCCGTATCGGCGATACGACGTTCGGGGTGCCGACCAACCACGCGCCGCGCACCGACACCTTCGACAGTGTCAGCCTCGACCCCGGCCTGCAGGAGGTCGAGATCCTGTACTGGGACCAGGGCGGTAACGCCGTCCTCGAGATCGAGGCAAAGGAGACCGGTCAGCCGGCCGCGGCGTATGAATTCGTCGGCAGCGGCGGCTTCGGTCTGTTCCCGCCGGGTTTCGTTGCCGGACTCGCCGCCAACGAGACCATCATCGAGGACCCGGCCAACCCCGGGCAGTACCTGGTCGTCGAGGGGGCGACGCCGAGCGGAACGGCGGGCGGCGACACGCTGGAAGGTACCGATTTCCTCGACATCCTCGTCGGCGGTGCCGGCGACGACCTGCTGACCGGCGGTGGCGGTGGCGACCAGTTGAGCGGCGGCAGCGGTGCCGACCAGTTCATTTGGAACAGCGGCGATCAGGGCGGCCTGGGGGCGCCGGTCGTCGATACCGTCAGCGATTTCAGTCTCGCCGACGGCGATGCGTTGAACCTCGCCGACCTGCTGGTCAACGAGCAAAGCAATGTGTTGACCGACTACCTGAGCTTCGAGGCCAGCAATGGCGACACCCTGGTCCATATCAGCAGCAACGGCGGGTTTGCCGGCGCCGGTTATTCGCCGGCGGCCGAGGACCAGACCATCGTGTTGCAGAACGTCGACCTGACCGCGCTCGGCGCCAATGATCAGTTGATCATCGATGCGCTGCTCGCCGGCAACCACCTCGTCGTCGACAGCTAGCGTCGGCTACCGCCAGCGACGGGCGATGCCGAGATGCCTCGCGGAAGATTGCCCGGGGTGCGCCCAGGTAGCTGTCGTCGGACCACCGGCAGCGGACACGACGCCGCACACGCGCCCGGGTGGCGGTCCCTTGCTTGCAGCCGCAATGGCTCACGGCGTGGTCGCACGTGCTCGGCCGCAATCCGTCGAGGCGGTGCTGATCGCCGGGTCGCCTGTTGACCAGGACACGACTGTGCCGCAGCGCACGGACGCGCTGGGAAGCGCATTCCATTTCTGCAGACCGCCTGTGGCATGATTCCCGCTTGCGCTTGAATGGTAGGCAGCATGCGCCGCGCCTGCGGTCCTCCCTGAGGTGGGGGCCGGGCGCGCTATCTGTTCCGGATTAGGCGGGTAACACCTTGAATCAGAAAAACAAACTTTCCCTTGCGCGGCGCAGCGCCGCGCTCTGCCTGGGCCTCGCAGTGCTCGGCGCGCCGTCTGCGGCCGCGGCGACACGCGATCTGGCCGCCGTCGTCGGCAGTGCACTGTCGTCCAATCCCGACGTTGCCGAGGCACGCAACCAGTGGCGTGCACGGCGCGCCGAGGTGCGCCAGGCCGAGGGCGGCTTCCTGCCGAGCGTCGACCTGAATGCCGGCATCGGCTACGAGTACACCGACAGCCCGACGACGCGCGCCGCCGACAACGACTCGAACGAGCTGACGCGCAAGGAACTCGGCCTCAACGTCCGCCAGATGCTGTTCGACGGCCACGGTACGCGCAACGAGGTCGATCGGCAGCGCGCGCGCACGACGTCGGCCGCGGCCCGCCTGCTGGCGGTCGGCGAGTCGACGGCGATGCGCACCGTCGAGGCCTATGCCGATCTGCAACGTTTCGCCACGCTGCGCGACATCTCGGCCGAGAGCCTGCAGATCCACCGTCGCATCGAAGACCAGATCCGACTGCGCAGCGAGGCCGGCGTCGGCCGTCGTGCCGATTTCGACCAGGTGACGTCGCGGGTCGCGCTGGCCGAGGTCAACATGCTGGCCGCCGATGTCAACCTGCGCGATGCCGAGACGACGTTCCAGCGCGTGGTCGGCGAGCTGCCGGGCGGGCCGTACGCGCCTGCGGCATCCGCGGCGACGGCGCTGCCCGCTTCGCTCGAGCAGGCGCTGGATACGGCGCGTCGCGACAACCCGCTGGTCGCCGTGGCCGCCGCCGACATCGACGCGGCCAAGGCGCAGCACCAGGCCGCGAAGCAGTTCGATTATCCCCGCTTTGACCTCGAACTCGGTGGCAATCTCAACGACGACATCGCCGGCACCGAGGGCCACGTCGACGACATGTCGGCGATGATCCGCATGCGCTACAACCTGTACCGCGGCGGTTCCGACAGTGCGCGCAAGCAGGCGACCGCGCACAACATCAACGAGGCCAAGGACGTGCGCGATCGCACGCTGCGCCAGCTCGAAGAGAGCCTGCGTCTGGCCTGGGCGGCCAACGAAGCGACCGCGCGACAACTGCCGCTGCTCGAGCGCCAGGTGGTCGCCGCGCGCGCGACGCGCGACGCCTACGAGAAGCAGTTCAACATCGGCCAGCGCACGCTGCTCGACCTGCTGAACTCCGAGAACGAGGTGCTGCAGGCACGCCAGTCGGTCGTGCAGGCGCGCACCGACAACCTGCTCGCGCAGTACCGGATCCTCGAGGCCACGGGTGCGCTGATCGACCATCTCGGCGTCGGCGAGGCGCTGGCCGGCGAGTAGGCCTATCCGGGGATGGGTTGCCGTTGACACGACGCGGTACCCGCCAACCAATCTGATGGCCCGTGGCCCGTGGCCCGTGGCCCGTGGCCTGGTCCTGTCCCGGTAAGCTGATCACGCCACGTCGCCTCCCCGGTGTACCGCCATGCGGCCCTCTCGGCCGAGAGCAGGGACAGATTTGCGTCACGTCCTTCGTTGCTGCCGACAAGGCACGCCTGGATCGCCGGCCTGTGCGAGTCCGGTCGAGACCCGCCGGATCACCGCCGTCGCAATCGGCGGCGGCCGCCGCCGGTCACGTGCTGACCGGCAGGCCGAGCATCTCCATGATCGCCACGTGCACGTTGGTCCACGCGCTGGGTGCCAGCACGTCCACGTCGACCGGATGCAGTTGCGCGGGCTGCACGCCCGCCTCGAGCCGTGCCGGCATCGCCATGCGTGGGCCCTTGAGCGCGAACACCTGGGCCCGGGCAAAGCGCTCGGCCAGTTGTACGGCGATCTCCGGCGGCCCCGCGACGAGCACGCCGTGCGACGACCGGTCCATCGCCGCCGCGAAGTCGTCGTGCATGATGCCGATGAAGCTGCCGCGGTAGCGGATATGCGCCAGCACGTTCTTGCGCGCGCGGGCGAGATGGAAGCGCGTGTCGGAGATCTGCCGGTAATCGGCATCGGTCATCGGTCTGCCGGTCGTGAACCAGGTCGGGCGGACGAAGCCCTCTCTGACCAGCAGGCGACGCGGTGCGCTGCGGCTACCGGTCCAGACGGCGCCTGTCACGCAGACGATTCTCTTGCTTTCGGCGTCGGGCATACGAGCTCCGTGGATGCCTCGGCGGACCGGCGTGGTGGTCCGCTATCGGCGGTTGCTGTCGATCCGGCGACCGCCCGCTGTCCGGGTCCGGCCGGTTGTTACAGGATATAGCGCGTCAGGTCTTCGTCCTCGGCCAGTTCGGACAGGTTGCGATTGACGTAGTCGGCATCGACCTCGATCGTGCGCCCACGGTAGGTCGGCGCCATGAACGACACCTCCTCGAGCAGCCGCTCCATGACCGTATGCAGGCGGCGCGCGCCGATGTTCTCGGTCTTCTCGTTGACCTCCCACGCAATCTCGGCGACGCGGCGGATGCCGTCGTCGGCGAACGCCAGCTCGACACCCTCGGTGCGCATCAGTGCCTGGTATTGCTCAGTCAGCGATGCGTCCGGCTCGGTCAGGATGCGCACGAAGTCGTCGGTGCTCAGCGCCGCCAGCTCGACGCGGATCGGCAGCCGGCCCTGCAGCTCCGGGATCAGGTCGGACGGCTTGCTCAGATGAAACGCGCCGGACGCGATGAACAGGATGTGATCGGTGCGCACCATGCCGTGCTTGGTGGTCACGGTGCAGCCCTCGACCAGCGGCAGCAGGTCGCGCTGCACGCCCTCGCGCGACACGTCGGCGCCGCCGTGCTGTTCGCTGCGGCTGGTCACCTTGTCGAGTTCGTCGAGGAACACGATGCCGTGCTGTTCGACCATCTCGATCGCGCGCAGCTTCAGGTCCTCCTCGTTGACGCGCTTCGCTGCCTCCTCGTCGCGGATCTGCGACAGCGCGTCGCGGATGCGCAGCTTGCGCCGCTTGCTGCGCTGGCTGCCGAGGTTCTGGAACAGCCCCTGCAGCTGACTGGTCATCTCCTCCATGCCGGGCGGGGCCATGATCTCGACGCCGAGGCTTGCCCCGGTCGTCTCGATTTCGATCTCCTTGTCGTCGAGATCGCCGTTGCGCAGCCTGTCTCGCAGCTTCTCGCGGGTCCCGCCGCCCTCGGTGCGCACCGGCGTGGCCTCGTCTTCCCAGCTCGACGTCGTCGGTGGCGGTAGCAGCGCATCCAGTACGCGTTCTTCGGCGGCGGCCGCGGCGACGTCCTGGACCTTGTCCATCTCCTGCACCCGCACCATCTTGACCGCGGCGTCGGCGAGGTCGCGGACGATCGAGTCGACCTCGCGGCCGACGTAGCCGACCTCGGTGAACTTGGTCGCCTCGACCTTGATGAACGGCGCGTTCGCCAGCTTGGCGAGGCGGCGCGCGATCTCGGTCTTGCCGACGCCGGTCGGACCGATCATCAGGATGTTCTTTGGGGTGATCTCGTTGCGCAGGTCCTCGGCGACCTGGGTGCGGCGCCAGCGGTTGCGCAGCGCGATCGCGACCGAGCGCTTCGCCGACTGCTGGCCGATGATGTGCTTGTCGAGTTCGCGGACGATGTCTTCGGGGGTCAGTTCGGCCATTGCAGGGTCGTGCTTCGGGTTGTCGTTGGATCTGGCGATCGGGTCAGTCGGTCCGGGCAAGGCGCCGGCCGCACCGCGGGGTCAGGCCATGTCGCCGGCCGCAATGTACACCCGGCCCATCGGCCAAATGTCCCCGAGACGCGCTGGCGCGAGGCCGTCGCGGCATCGCGTGAGGTCGCCGCGGACCGCCCATTCGCCCCGCCATTGCCCGGCCACCGTGTGGCAGCGGTTCGCCGGATCACAATGCTAACCGGGATCACGACGCGTCGAGCTCTTCGATGACCCGGTTGTGATTGGTGTAGACGCAGATATCGGCGGCGATCGCCAGACCGCGTTCGACGATCTCGCGCGCCGGCAGCTCGGTGGTGTCGAGCATCGCGCGCGCCGCGGCCTGGGCGAACGCGCCGCCGGAGCCGATCGCCATCAGGCTGTCCTCGGGCTCGACGACGTCGCCGGTGCCGGTCAGGATCAGCGAGGCCTCGCTGTCGGCGACCACGAGCAGGGCCTCGAGGCGGCGCAGCATGCGGTCGGTGCGCCAGTCCTTGGCGAGTTCGACCGCGGCACGGGTCAGGTGGCCGGAATGCTTCTCTAGCTTGGCCTCGAAGCGTTCGAACAGCGTGAAGGCGTCGGCCGTGGCACCGGCGAAACCGGCCAGCACCCGGCCCTTGTACAGCCGCCGCACCTTGCGCGCGTTGCCCTTCATGACCGTGTTGCCCATCGATACCTGGCCGTCGCCGCCGATCACGACCTTGCCGCCGCGTCGTACCGACAGGATCGTCGTTCCGCGAATCTCTTGCACGTTGTACCCGAAGACAGTGAGCGAGCCGGCAATTGTAACGGAAGCCGGGCGAAGGCACCGCGCCGATGCCGACCGGTCTGCAAGGGAGAGGGCAAAAGGGGGTAGGGGGTAGGGCGGAGGGCGGAGGGCAGAGGCGGTGGGGCCGGGGATCTCCGTTGACAGCTTCGCACCCCCGTCGACAATCCTGTCGGCCCTCGGCCCTCGGCCCTCGGCCCTCGGCCCTCGGCCCTCGGCCGTCAGCCCTTGCGCCGCGCGCGCGGATGTGCCTGGTCGTAGACCTGCGCGAGGTGCTGGAAATCGAGATGGGTGTAGACCTGGGTCGTGCCGATGTCGGCATGGCCGAGCAGGTCCTGCACGGCGCGCAGGTCGCCCGAGGATTCGAGCAGGTGGCTGGCGAACGAATGGCGCAGCATGTGCGGATGCACGTGGCGCGGCATACCCTGCTCGATCGCGCGCTGGCGCAGCCTGGCTTCGACGGCACGCGCGCTCAGGCGCGCGCCGCGCTGGCTGACGAACAGCGCCGTTTCGCCGTCGTTGGCGATCTGCGCCCGCACCGCGAGCCAGCCGTCGAGCGCGTCGCCGGCCATGCGTCCGACCGGTACGCGGCGGGTCTTGCGGCCCTTGCCGGTGACCTCGAGCAGGCCATCGGGGGTGCGCGCGTCGTCGACGTCGAGACCGACCAGCTCGCCGAGGCGCAGGCCGGACGAGTAGAACAGCTCCATGATCGCGCGGTCGCGATGGTCGAGCACGCCGTCGCCGGGCAGGTCGAGCAGGTGCGCGAGCTGGTCGACGTCGAGCGTGTGCGGCAGGCGGCGTTCGACCTTGGGTGCGCGCACGCCGTCGGCCGGGTTGGCCTTGACCCGGCCCTCGCGCACCAGGAAGCGCAACCAGGCGCGGATCGCCGACAGGTGGCGCTGCAGGCTCTTGGCCGTCAGGCCGTGGCGGAAGCGTGAGGCCGCGTAGGCGCGCACGTGCTGACTGTCGACGCGCCGCGGATCGGTGATGCCATGGTCGCGCAGCCAGCCGACGAAGCCGTCGACGTCGCGTCGGTAGCCGTCGAGCGTGCGCGCGGACAAGCGGCGTTCGTAGCGCAGGTAGTCGAGAAACGCGGCCAGTGCCTCGGTTGCTGCGTTGGCTGCGTCGCTGTGGCCGCGCATTGCGCCGCGATCAGATGCCCGGGCTCGACGCCGACTGCAGCGTCGCGCTGACCACCTCGGCGAGGCGCTGCAGGAAGTCGACGCTCTTGCCCTCGTGGAAGCGCCGCGGGTCGCGGCTGCCGATCGCCAGCACGCCGGCCAGCGGTGGCGCGGTCAGCGGGATCAGTGCCGCCGAGCCGGTCTCGCCGGCCTGCGGCCCGAACAGGTACTCGAGCTTCTCGCGGTCGAGACGGCCGCAGTTCGGCCGGCCACGCTTGATGAAGTCGCTGAACAGCGCTGGGCCGGCCTCGTGGGCGTGCGCCTCGAGCTGGTCGGACGCGAACAATTTCATCTCCACCGCGTCGGCCTTGAACTGTTCGCGCAGTTCGTCCTGCAGCGTGTTCAGGACCTCGTCGAAGGAGTGCGTCTCGATCAGTGCCAGCGTCAGCCGGTGCAGGCGTTTGGCCAGCGCGTCGTTCTCGCGCGCGACGCCGACCAGGTCTTCGAGCTGCTTGCGGTAGTTGGCGGTCTGCTCGCGCAGCGTGCGCACCTGGCGCTCGATCAGCGATACCGCGTCGCCGGTCGGGTGCGGGATGTCGATCGCGGCCAGCGCATCCGGATGTCGGTTGAAGAAATCCGGATGGGCAATGATGTACTCGGCAATCTGTTGCTCGCGCTCTGCGGCGCTGGCGTCTGCGTCGTCGTGTATCAGGCTCATCTGCCACTCCATCCGCCGGTACGCGATCGGCCGTTGCGCCGCGTCTCCGGCGTCAGGCCCTCACCAGGTCTTCGAGATCGACCGCGCCGTCGTATACCGCGACCGCCGGCCCGGTCATCCACACCGGATACTCGCCTCCGGCCCAGCTTACCACAAGCGTTCCGCCCGGCAGATTGACCGCGACGCGCTCGCCGAGCATGCCGCGCAGGCGCCCGGCGACCACCGCCGCGCACGCCCCGGTACCGCAGGCCAGGGTCTCGCCGGCGCCGCGTTCGAACACGCGCAGGTCGATCTCGTCGGGTGAGCGCAGCGCCATGAAGCCGGCATTGGCACGGCGCGGGAAACGCGCATGGCGCTCGATCGCCGGGCCGAGCGTCGCGACCGGCGCCGTGGCGACGTCGTCGACGACGACCACCGCGTGCGGGTTGCCCATCGACAGCGCGCTGATCTCGAGCGTGCGGTCGTCGACGTCGAGCGCGTAGGTCACCGCCTCGGCATCGGCAGCGAACGGTATCTCGTGCGGCGCCAGGTATGGCCGACCCATGTTGACGCGCACCTGGCCACCGTCTTCGAGGTACAGGCGGATGTCACCGGCGGCGCTGCCGACCGCGATCTCGTCGCTGTCGCTGAGACCCTTGTCGTGGACGAAGCGGGCGAAGCAGCGTGCGCCGTTGCCGCACTGTTCGACCTCGCCGCCGTCGGCGTTGAAGATGCGGTAGAAGAATTCGGTACCGGCATGGCGCGGCTTCTCGACCAGCAGCACCTGGTCGCAGCCGATGCCGAAGCGCCGGTCGGCGAGCGCGCGCAGCTGCGTCTCGTCGAGCACGACGCGCTGGTTGACCGCGTCGAACACGACGAAGTCGTTGCCGAGTCCGTGCATTTTGGTGAACGCCAGTCTCATGCCATCAGCATAACAGGCCCTGGCGCGGGCACGCGGCGCCGCGTGGGCGTCAGCGCAGGCGGCCGGTCACCGCGAGATGACGGTCGCTGACCATCGCGACCGCGAGAGTGTCGAGACCGGCATCACGCAGCTGCGCCTCGACCTCGTCGACCGTGTATGCGGCGCACAGCGAGTTGCGGAAATCGCGCCGCAGCACGTCGGGCGCATCCAGCGCATGGGTCTCGACCAGCGCGTCGACGGCGAGTGACGACGCCGGCCGCGCGAGGTCCATGACAACGACGTGCGCGCCGGGCGCTGCGCCGTGGCGCACCGTCTGCCACATCACGGCGGGGTCGGCGAGGTGGTGCAGCAGGCTGTTCGAGATCACCCAGGTGTGGGCGCCGTGGGCGAGGTCGGCGCACGGCAGCAGGCTGCAGACCAGATGTACGCGGTCGGCGATCGCGGGCCGCGCGACGAGGCGCTGCGCGGCGAGGTCGAGCATCGCCCGGGCGCCGTCGAGTGCGTCGATGCGCAGTCCCGGATGGCGCTCGGCGAGAGCGATCGGGATGTCCGCCGGTCCGCAGCCGAGGTCGAGCATGCGGCCGCGCAGCGGGCCGTCGGCCTGGCGTTCGACGAGCGCGACGAACGCGTCGTTGGGCTCGCTGAAATCGGCCTGCGCGTAGGCCAGGGCCTGCGCCGGGTCGTCCATCAGCTCTGCGGGTTCGGGGATGCGCTGCATCGACGTCAGTCGGGCAGTACCGATTCGGTCGCGAACAGCTCGGCGACGGTCTCGCGGCGCCGCACCAGGTGTGCGTCGCCGCCATCGACCAGGACCTCGGCGGCGCGCGGCCGCGAGTTGTAGTTCGACGCCATCGTGAAACCGTAGGCGCCCGACGAGCGCACCGCGAGCAGGCTGCCGGCGCGCAACGTCAGCGCGCGCTGCTTGCCGAGAAAGTCGCCGGTCTCGCAGATCGGCCCGACCAGGTCGTAGACGCCGGGCGTGCCCTGCGGCGCCTCGTCGACCGGCACGATCGTCTGCCAGGCGTGATACAGCGACGGCCGGATCAGGTCGTTCATCGCCGCATCTATGACCGCGAAGTCCTTGTCCTCGTTGTGCTTGAGGTACTCGACGCGGGTCAGCAGTATGCCGGCATTGGCGGCGATCGCGCGGCCCGGTTCGACATAGATCGCGAACGGCATGTCGCGCAGGCGACCGAGCAGCGCGCGCGCGTACTCGAACGGCTCCGGCGGGTTCTCGTCGTCGTAGCGCACGCCGAGGCCGCCACCGAGGTCGAGGTGGTCGATCGCGATACCGGCCTTGTCGAGGCGGTCGACCAGCGCCAGCACGCGCTCGAGCGCGTCGAGGAACGGGTCGAGATCGGTCAGCTGCGAGCCGATGTGACAGTCGACGCCGGACACCGCGATGTGCGGCAGCGCGGCGGCATGCCGGTACAGCTCGACGGCGTCGTCGATCGCGACGCCGAACTTGTTCTCGCGCAGCCCGGTGGAGATGTACGGGTGGGTGTTGGCGTCGACGTCCGGGTTCACGCGCAGCGCGATCGGTGCGACCTTGCCGACGTCGGCGGCAACCGCGTCGAGCCGCTCGAGTTCCGCGGCCGACTCGACATTGAAGCAGCGGATGCCGACCTCGAGCGCGCGCCGCATCTCGTCGGCGCGCTTGCCGACGCCCGAAAACAGCACCTTGCCCGGGTCACCCCCGGCGGCCAGCACGCGCTCCAACTCGCCGACCGAGACGATGTCGAAGCCGGAGCCGAGCCGCGCCAGCAGGTTCAGAACGGCGAGATTGGAATTGGCCTTGACCGCGAAGCACACCAGGTGGGGGTGGTCGGCAAACGCGCTGTCGAACGCGTGCCAATGGCGCTCCAGCGTCGCGCGCGAATACACGTAACACGGTGTGCCGAAGCGTTCGGCGATGTCGTCGAGCGCGACGTCCTCGGCGCACAGACGGCCGTCGCGGTACTGGAAATGATCCATCGGCGGTCAGCGTCTCGCGTCTTCCTGTTGCTGATCGTCCGCGGCGCTGTCCTGCGGCAGGTACAGCGGGCCCTTGTTGCCACAGCCGAGGGTCAGCAACAGCAGCGACGCGCTGGCGAGCGCGGTGAGACGTCGGATCATGTCCGGCTCCGTGGGGTTGGTGAGTCGGCAGTATAAACCGGGCGTCGCGACCTGCCGTAACCGGCGAGGCCGGCGTGCCGCGCAGGAGCGCGGCGCCGTCTGCGCGACGGCGCCGCCCGTGGCGCCCCAACGCGCCTCAAGTCCGACCGTAGCCGGACGCTAACCGGGCAACAGGACAGGCGTCTGCCGTTTGCCCGCCGGACCCCGGGCCAGACTCAACCATGGGGGGCTGCGATGACCAGCTTCATCAACTCCGTCGACGAAAGAACGCGCTTGGCCGGCGCCAACCGTCTCGAAGTCCTGCTGTTCAGCCTCGGTGAAGACAGCGAGACGTCGCGCAACGAGGTCTTCGGCATCAACGTGTTCAAGGTACGCGAGGTCATGCACGTGCCGGAGATCACGCACGCGCCGGACATGCCGGAGGCGGTCGAGGGCATGGTCAGTCTGCGCGGCACGATGGTGCCGGTGATCAACCTGCAGAAGTTCTGTCACGTGTCGTGCAAGGACCGGCCGAAGATCCTGATGGTGACCGAGTACAACAAGCACGTGCAGGGTTTCCTCGTCGATTCGGTCGAGACCATCGAACGCCTGAGCTGGGAAGAGGTCAAGACGCCGCCGCCGATGGTCACCAGCCGCCTCGGCGGTCTCGTGACCGCGGTCGCCGAGCTGCGCGACCAGCGCCTGGTCATGATCATGGACGTCGAGAAGGTGCTCGCCGAGACGTCGCGTTTCTACGACGACGAGCAGTTCTTCGACGACGTCGACCGCTTCGAGGATCGCGAGATCAGCGGCTTCTTCGCCGATGACTCCAGCGTGGCGCGCAAACAGATCTCGATGACCCTCGATCACATGCGGATCAAGTACACGTCGGCGGTCAACGGCGCCGAGGCCTGGCAGCGGCTGCAGGAGATCGCCGCACACGCCGAGGCCGCCGGCCGGCCGGTGACCGACTACCTGCAGTTCATCCTGACCGATGTCGAGATGCCGGAGATGGACGGCTACGTGCTGACGCAGCAGATCAAGTCGGATGCGCGCTTCAGCAACGTGCCGGTGATCATGCATTCGTCGTTGACCGCCGACGCTAACCAGGCGCTCGGCAAGGGCATCGGCGCCGATGCCTATGTGTCGAAATTCGAGCCGCGCGAACTCGCGCGCGCGCTGGTCGACGTGCTCAAGTAACCCGTCCCGGCCACGAGGCTTCGCGCGGGTTCGGGAGGTGGTTACGATGTACCCATTCAACAAGCGACGTGAATCGGCGGAGATGGCGGCGCTGCGTGCGCGCGTCGCCGTACTGGAGGCGCACAACAGCGGCCTCGCCGAGGCGTTGGAACTGGCGCAGCAACAGCAGTCGACCGCCGTCGATGCCGCAGCGACCCGCGGCGATCAGGTCGCCGACCTGACGGGCCTGCAGAACCGCGAACTCAAGGCCGGTCTCAGCGATATCCAGGGTTCGCTGGCCGCCGCCGTCGGTGCGGTCAAGGCCACGCTGGCCTGCGCCAACAACATTCACGACGACTTCGCCGGGCTCGCGCAGAGCAGCAACGAGATCGCCACCGGGCTCAACGGACTCGCCGCGCTGTCGGTCGAATCCGGGGCATCGGTGCAGGAGATGACGGCGCGCGCCGGGCAGATCAGCAGCGTGCTGTCACTGATCCGCAGCATCGCCGAACAGACCAACCTGCTGGCCCTGAACGCCGCGATCGAGGCCGCGCGCGCCGGTGAGCACGGCCGCGGATTCGCCGTCGTCGCCGACGAGGTACGCAGCCTCGCCGACCGCACGCAGCAGGCCATCGTCGAGACCGACAGCGTGATCCAGGACCTGCAGCACAACGTCGGCCGCGTCGGCGGCACCTTCGACGACCTGGTCAAGCGCGCCGAGACGCTCGACGGCGATACCGCCAAGTTCCAGGGACGCCTGCGCGACATGTCGACGTACGTCACCGGGGCGTTCTCCGACGTCGGCGCGACCGCCGACAACGTGTTCGTCAGCCTGGCGAAACTCGACCACGTGCTGTGGAAGGTCAACACCTACCTGTCGATCAACCAGCACAGCCCGGCGTTCGACTTCGTCAGTCACCACGACTGCCGCCTCGGCAAGTGGTACTACGAGGGCGAGGGCAAGCAATACTTCTCGGGTTCGACCCACTATGCCGGCCTCGAGGCGCCGCACGAGGCGGTCCACAACAGTACCCGCGAGGTGTTCGCCGAACTCGAACGCCAACCGCTGGACTACGCGGCCGTCACGAAGGCCGTGCAGGCCATGGAGGCGGCCAGCCACGAGGTGTTCGACTGCCTCGACCGTATCCGCGCCGACTTCGCGCGTCCCGCGGACACCGACTAGCCGGCGTCGCTCAGGGTGCGGTCGGCCCCCGCGCCACGACGGTGCGGTTCCGGCCTTTGTTCTTGGCCGTGTACATCGCCTGGTCGGCACGCGCGATCAGCTCGGTCCCGGATTCGTCCGCGGCGCACTGCGCGACGCCGAACGATGCGGTAATCCGCCCGATCGGCTCGCCGGTGTCGGAACGTCGCATGTTCAGCCGGCCGATGCTCTGGCGGATCTTCTCGGCGATCTCCCGGGCCTGGTCGACGTAGGTGTCGGGCAGCAGGATCGCGAACTCCTCGCCGCCGTAGCGCGCGGTGGTGTCGTTGCGCCGGGTCTCGCCCGCCGTCTGATTGGCCAGCTGCCTGAGCACCTTGTCGCCGATCAGGTGCCCGTACTCGTCATTGATCCGCTTGAAATGATCGATGTCCATCATGATCAGGCTGAAATCGAAGTTGCAGTCTTGCTTCTCCTGGACCAGCCGGCCGATCTCGCGGTCGAACACCGTGCGGTTGGCCAGCCCGGTCAACGCGTCGGTCCTGGCCTGCTGGCGCACGCTCATCAGCTCCGCGCGCAGCTTCCTGATCTGCTGCGCCGAGTCGAGCAGGCCCTGTGCCTGGGTGTCCGCCAGTGTCTGCAGGTCGCGCGCCTCGCGCAGCAGATCGCCGGCGACCGCCTGCGCCTGCTGCGTGCTGGTGCAGGCGCCCAGCCTGCCGCTGTGCCGCTGCAGCGCGGTCGCGTGCTGGGCCGCCGAATCGGCGAAATCGGCCGCCGAGCTGGCGACATGGGACACGGCGTTGGCGAGTTCTTCCTGCAGACCCGACCTCTCGGCGTCGTTGCACGGCAGCAGGTAGCGCAGGAACAGGGCAACCGCGTGGTCGTCGCTCCAGTCCCGCCGTTGCGCGGTGATCTGGTCGAGCCGGTCGCTGAGGTAGGCGTTGGTCCCGGCGACGTGGTGATAGAACAGCGCATAGTTGACCGGGTGCAGCGATGCGTTGTGGGTTCGGAGGTGCTCGAGGCAGAGTCGGAAATACTCCGCGGATCTCTCGGCGGTGTGCATCGTCAACAGCGGTGCGGAGTTGGTGTCTGGCACAGGCGCCTCCTTGTCACAGGCGTCGCGAGCACGCGTTCCGCGTGGCGGAGCGGTTTCGCGTCGACCGGTCTGTCGACGAGCGCGAGCAGCTGACAACCGGAGTATGGCTCAATGACCCACGCCCGGTGAGCCGGCGATCTATCTGACTGCACCGGGTTCTTGGCCCGATAACCAAGCAACAGACCGACCGCGTCCCGTGCCACGCGTAACCCCGGACGCATCGACTCAGCGGGTTGCCGTTTCGTTACCAATTTTTGACGCCTTGCTTTCTGCGCCGCCCGCCGAGGCCGGGCTGTCTCCAGCCGGCAACAGGCGGTGATCTCAGCGGCGCCACGTTCGACGCTGGCGCGAGCCGTCGTGCCTCGCCGGCGTGACAGGCCGGCAAAGAAAAACCCCGCCGAAGCGGGGTCGCAGGTCGATGATAAGGTTCGTGTCGCGGTCACGTTTTTCGCGACTGCCTGACCGTCAGGCTCACCAAGCCCAGGGCCAGCAGCGCGAGCGTATGCGGCACCGGGACGGCAGCGACCTGCTGGATGGCGAGGGCGGACATGAACGCATTATTGTTGCCTGAGCCGGTCAGCGCGCCGGTCGTCGTGTTGATGGTGCCGAAGGTGCCATCGCTGAAGACGCCGTACAACGTTCCATCACTGGCAAACGAGATACCGCCGTCGTTGAAAGACGATCCGATGCTGCCAATGGTCGTCGCGATACCGGTCGCGACATCGATTGATACGAGCTCATTGTCCGGAGTATCGGCATAACCAAACAGGATGCCGTTGGTGTCGAATGCCAGACCCGTGACCGAGACGCCGATACTGCCGACCAGCGTTGCCGCCCCGGTAGCGGTATTCACCGTGTAGAGGTTCTCGCCGGCGCCGAATTCTTCGGCGAAGTACAGGGTACCGTCAGGTGCGAATGCGAGACCGCCAATGCCGTTGACCGAAGCGCCCAGCGAACCGACCGTGGTTCCGGCACCGGTCGTCAGGTCCAGCGTAATCAGTTGGTCGCTGTCCTGATCGACGCCGAACAGTGTCCCGTCGGCGCGAAACGCCAGACCGCGCACGCCGCCGAAACCCGTTGCGCCGATCGACGTCAACGTGCCGGTTGCGAGGTCGATGGTGGCCAACTCGTCGTTGTTCGTGTCTACGGTGTAACCGATCGGTGCAGCTGCGACGGATGCGCTGAACAACAGCGATGCTGACAGGCCGAGAAAGGCCGTGCGGGTGAGTTTCTTCAAGATCCAGGCTCCTTGGTTCGTTGGTGATCCTGCCAGGTCGCGTCGGCGAGTCGGCGATCCACGCGTGAAGCAATTTCCATTCCGAGTAATGAAATCAGCGGCTTAGACGCACGCCGTGGGCCGGTGTGTAAAGTTCTCTGACGTCTGGTGATGGGCGCGGTGGCACTGGGCCGCTGCGCAGGGGGGCGTGGTCTGGCGGATGTGGCGCGGCCGCCGCGACGTGCAGGCCGAAAGCCAGCTCGAATCAACCGCCGGTGCCGCGCTCACGGCACCGGCGCGTCGGCGGGATCAGTTCGACGCCAGCCAACTCCCGTCGCTCTGCCGGCAGGCGTTGCCGACCACGGTCTCGCGGCGGCCGTCGATCCAGGCCTCGGTAGTGTACTCGCGACACGGGCGGGCGTCGTCGTAGTAGGTGCGCGTCGGTGTCACCGAGTAGCTGGTCCCGGTGTCCGGGTTGCTCCAGCTGCTGCTCTGGTTGGTCGGCGTCGATTCGAGCACCTCGCCGGCGCGGTAGCGGTCGCTGTCGTCCATCTGGCGGCCGATGCGTCCGCCGAGATAGCCGCCGAGCAGCGTGCCGGCGATCGTCGCGGCGGTTCGACCGCTGCCACTGCCGACCTGCGCGCCGAGCACGCCACCGGCGATCGCGCCGATCACGTTGCCCTGCTGCTCACGGGTGGTCTGACAGCCGCCGAGGACGAGTGCGGCGGCGGCGACGGCGGCAATGGCCGGCTTGTTCAGTTGCATGACGGGGTTCCCTCGGTCCAGATGGTTGCTCACAGGCGCGAGACTATACCGCGGCTGTCCTGGTCAGGTTGACCGCGAGTTCACAGATTCGTTCCGCCGCGCATCGCGTCGGCGAGGCGTTGCTCGACCTGGCGGCGCAGGCGCAGCAGGTCCATCAGGCGGCACGGCGAGCCGATCGTGTCCTCGACGCCGATCACACCGGTCAGGTACACCGGGTAGGTCTCGCCGCCGCGTCGCAACCGCGCCAGCTGGCCGGCGACCTCGTCGTACAACTGCTCGCCGAGCACCAGCGAGTCGAACTCGTGGTTGCCGAGCTGCAGGCGGAAGCCCTCGTGCAGGCGGCCGCCGGGGTTGACCGCGAGGATCAGCTCGACATGATCGGTGATGCGCGTGCGCGGCACCTTGATCGGCGTGACGCGCCAGTCGTGCGGTGGCAGTGCCTCGACCCGGGCGAAGCTCAACCCCGGTTCATCGTCGCCGCTCGGCGAACTCAACAGGCGATGCGCGGCGACGGTGTCGAGGAAGCGGCGTTGCTGCACCAGCAGGTGGTACTCGTCGGCGTTCGCGACCCAGTGCTGGAACACCGCACCGCACTCGTCGAAGATGTACAGGCGGATGCCCGGATCGCTGACCTGGTAGAAGACCTGGATCACGCCCTCGCGGTTGCGCAGCAGCAGCGCCGGCAGCGGCGACTCCGGCATACTGACCGGGTCGATCCGGGTCGGCACGAAGCGCGACCGGGTCTCGGCGAGGTAGGCCTCGAGCTCGTCGAGTTCGCCGATCGGCGCCCAGCGGTAGTGGTCGTCGGCGAGCCGCAGCTGGTAGAAATGGTCGCCGATGCGCAGGATGTAGCGCGCGTCGCGCCCGCGGCGCTGGAACGTCTCGGCGATCGCGTGGGCCAGGCGCGCGACGCGGCGCGCGATCGCGCCACCGCGCGTCGACGAGAAACTGTAGGCCTCGATTGCCGGCGTGACATGCTGGTGCGGCGCGAACAGGTCGAGGTAGCGGCACAGGCAGTCGAGCAGCCCCTGGGCGCCGTCGGGGTGGCGCTCGATGCGCACCTCGCCCCAGCTGGTCGTGTACAGGTGTTCGACATTGGCGACCAGGCACTCGTGCGCGGCGCCGAAACTCAGCGCGTCGACGCGCTCGCTGATCAGCTGGTAACCGGCGTCGGCGTGCGCGGCGAGCGGGTTTTCGGCGACGTTGACGAACCAGATCGACTTGCCGCCGCGCGCGACGTCGGCGTAGGCCTCGAGGCTGCCGTCGCCGGGCGTGCTGCGCGGCAGGCACCTGCGCAGCGTCTTCAGGATCTTGTCCTGTTCCGGCTCGCCGTAGCCCGGCGGCTTGGGATCATGATGCACCTGGGTGCTGCGCTCGCAGATGCCGTTGATGTGAAGCCAGGTCAGGATCTCGACCAGGCTCACACTGGTCTTGGCCGGCGTCTGCGGCAGCTCGTCGGGCGGTCGCAGGAACAACTGCCAGCGCGCCGGCTCGCCGTCCAGGCGGCGCAGCCACAGCGTGCGTTCCGACAGGTCGCGCGAGATGCCGGGGTTGACCCGGTCGATCTTGCCCGGGCGCTTGTCGAGCGCGGCATACAGCTTGCGCCCGAGCAGCGCGAGTTCGCGGGTGTCGAGGTTGGCCACGGCGTCCTGTTCGCGCGCGAACTCGGTCAGCAGGCGGTAGCTGCGCGACAGTTCGGAAACCAGCGCGTTGCGCTCGTCGATGACGCGGTCTAGCTTCCAGTGGTGGCGCGTGTCGAGCAGCGTGATCTCGGCGTCGCTCCAGCCCCAGCGGCGGCTGTGGCGCAGCATCAGCTTGTGGCGCCAGTCGCGACTGTGCGGCGTCAGCGCCAGGGTCTGGCCGGTCTTGAAGTAGAACGCGCGCCGCGCCAGCTGCAGGCGGTCGAGTTCATTGCGTGCCTTCAGGTAGGCGGTGATGCGCGCGAGGATCAGCAGGTAGGGGTCGAGGTCGCCGGCGTCGATATCCTTGCCGCGATAGACCGCGCGCTTGGTCTCCATGCACAGCCAGTCGACGGTCGGGTACTCCGCGGCGTAGGCCTCCAACAGCATCAGCTTGAGCAGCGATTTGTACGGCGCGTCGATGCCCTTGAACAGCTGCCAGTGGGCGACGCCGAAGAACTCCTTGGCCGGCAGCGCGTGCAGGCCGCCGAAGTCGAGCCACTGCTCGGCGCGGATGAAGCGGCGCTCGATCAGGCGCCGGGTGTAGGCCTCGTAGTCGTCTTCGTGCTGCGGCGGAACCGCCCACCACAGCAGCGGGTTGCCGGCCAACAGCAGGCCGGTGCGGTAGAACTCCTCGAGCAGCAGCGTGTGCTGGGTGTTGCCGCTGCTCTCCTTGGACAGCTGCTCGACCTCGCCGTGCCGGAACGCGGCGTCGTGCATCAGGAAGAAATGCGCGTGCAGGCCGAGTGCGGCGGCGTGCTCCTCGAGCCGTGCGGCCTTGCGGCGCAGCGCGTCGCGTGCGCCCTCGTCGAGGTCGCCGCTGTGGCACAGCCAGAAGTCCAGATCGCTGGCCGCGGTCTGGCCGAGGCTGCCCATACTGCCCATCAGGTACAGCCCGAGGATCGGCTCGCGCTGGTTGAACTGGCGCTGTTCCTTGAATCCGCGAACGAAGTGTCGCGCCAGCAACAGCTGCTCGCGCGACGGCCGGAAGTTGACGATCCCGGCCGGCGTCTCCGACGACACGAAGCCCGGCAGGGTCGGGTGATTGACGTGCCACAGCAGTGGCAGGATGTCGAAGAAGCCGCGCTGCTTGTGGGTCAGCGTCGCGCGAATGCGCCGCAGGCGGCGGTCGCGCAATGCCAGGAAGCGGTCGACGATGCGGTTGAGCGCCTTGCGTCCCAGCCCGGTCTCGTCTGCGCGTACCGCTTCGAACATTGCCCGGCGGCCGGTCTCAGGGCCTGTCCACACTACGCGAGACGCAGCGACGGAGGCCGTATTTCTGGCCAAAAAGGCGCTGCGAGCGTGATGTTCCCGTCGTACATGAGCGAGCAGCAACGCCGTTGGGCAGCCCTTCATTCGAACAAAGGGCGGCCCCGTCGGTCCGGGTGGCGCCGCAATACGTGCCATGCGGCGTTGCTCGTCGTTGATTCAGGCCCACCAATCATCTCTCCTCGTGCCTTGCCCGGCGCATTCTGGGCCAGCAACGCTGTGTCTCGCGCAGTGCGAACCGGCCCTAGCCGGTGCCGCCGGACTGCAGGTCGTCGTTGGCCCGGCGCAGCAGCGTGCGCATGTCGTCGCCCTTGCTCCAGCACGCCAGGCCGAACGTCAGCTGCGGGCGCAGGTCGTCGTAGGGTTCGGGCAGGCGCATCGTGCCCTGCTCGTTGACGATCTTGTCGAGCAGGCCGCGGGCGTCGGTCTCGCTGGTCTCCGGCAGGACGAGCAGGAACTGGTCCGCGTCCCAGCGTCCGATCTGATCGACCCAGCGCAGACGGTCGCGCAGGTAACGCGATACCGCCAGCGTGGCCGGGTCGGTCGACAGCGGGCGCACGCTGGCCAGCTTCTGCAGGTCGACCGCGACCAGCACCGCGCTCAACGGGTTCTGGTAGCGACGGCTGCGCGACACGTGTAGGTCGAGGGCCTGGGCGATCGCGCGGCGGTTGGCCAGTCCGGTCAGCTCGTCGGTCAGTTTGAGGTCGTCGACCTGCTGACGCAGGCGCGCATTCTCCTCGGCGAGGCGCTCCTGCTCGGAGACGTCGACCAGCAGCAGCAGCTGCTCGCCGGCGTCGCCGGCAAAGCGCTCGCGGCGCAGCCAGCGCTGGTTGGCGAGGTCGTGGAACAGCTGCGGCTCGCTGCCGAGCAGCTGCTGAACGCCGGCCGGCAGCTCGCTGACGCGGCGCTCGAGCAGCTCGCCGGGCGCCATGCCGAGCAGCTCGGCGAGCGTCGCATTGAGCGCCGTGATGTGTTGCCGGCTGTCCAGTTGCAGCAGGCCAAAAGGCAGGTTATTCAGTAATTTATAATCGATATCGGCCATCTCGCTGTGGTCCATCTGCTCCCCTTGAAAAGCGTACTGCTCGGTCAATTCTTGTCGGCTGTAGAGTCGGCCGATCGGCGCCGGTCTTTAGCGCGACGGGGTGCCAGCGGCTAGACTGACAGGCCATGGATACACCGCGTCACCGGCGTGCCGTCACGCCTGCCGAGGGCCGCCTGAGGCCGGCGCAGCCGCTGTGGCGCCTGGCGCCGACGCGCGGCGACGACGGCCGCTGCCTGGCCGACTTCATGATGTTGATACCGGGCCTCGGGACACGCCCCGAACGGGCCCGCAGCCTGGTCGCCGAGCGCGTACGCGAGGTCTGCGAGGCCTACCGCGGCCAGGTCGCGTTTGCCGATATCAACTACGCGATCAATGTGCTCTGGGTCAGCGTCGAGGCCGAGCCGGGCCTGGCCGGCCGGGTCGCGCAGTCGATCCGCGGCCGCGTGCCCGAGGCGCGCCTGATCGGCGGCCAGCTCGGCGCGGTGCCG
>JASJCU010000172.1 GCA_030065815.1 Gammaproteobacteria bacterium
CCGACGCTGACCAACGTCAACGACTTCCGCGCCCTGTGCATCGTCGCGGATTGACGCATCCGCACGACGCCGCGCGACCGTTTCGACGCCAGCACCGGCCGCCGCAGGGCGCCGCGATCGCCGCGGGTACACTCGCCGTCGACCGCGCCGCCGGCGGGTGTCGGACGACATAAAGCGCTGTGCCGCGGTGTCTTTCCGCGGCCAAACCATGCACCATGCCGGTTCCAGCGGCCACCGACGCCGTGACCATCAACGGCAACGGAGATCGACGCATGACGACACGCGAACGCGCAGCCGGGGAGCCCGTGAGCCCCGTCGACGGCGCGCCCGATGCGGCGTTGCGTGGCGACTTCGCCCGCCTGCGCGCGCACGTCGAACAACGGATACTGGGGCAGCATGAGCTGGTCGAGCGCCTGCTGATCGCCCTGCTCGCGGATGGTCACCTGCTCGTCGAGGGCGCGCCCGGGCTCGCCAAGACACGTGCCGTCAAGGCGCTGGCATCCGGTATCGAGGGCGATTTCCACCGCGTGCAGTTCACCCCGGACCTGTTGCCGGCCGACCTGACCGGGACCGAGATCTACCGCCCGCAAGAGGGCACGTTCCGATTCGACAAGGGACCGATCTTCCACAACCTGGTGCTCGCCGACGAGGTCAACCGCGCACCGGCCAAGGTGCAGTCGGCGCTGCTCGAGGCGATGGGTGAACGCCAGGTCACGGTCGGTCGCAAGACCTACCCGTTACCGCCGCTGTTCCTGGTCATGGCGACGCAGAACCCGATCGAGCAGGAAGGTACCTACCCGTTGCCCGAGGCCCAGCTCGACCGTTTCCTGATGCATGTGCGCGTCGACTACCCGGATCCGGAGACCGAGAGATCGGTGCTGCAGCTGTACCGCGACGAGGCGCTGCGCGGCGACACCGCCGCCGAGGCCCCGGTGATCGGCCAGCAGGTCGTATTCGACGCGCGCCAGGCGGTACTCGGCCTGTACCTGTCGCCGGACGTCGAGGACTACCTGATCGAGATCGTGCTCGCGACCCGCGACCCGGCGCGCTTCGGCGCCGGTCTGCGTGACTGGCTGCGCTTCGGCGCCAGCCCGCGCGCGACGCTCGCGCTCGACCGCTGCGCGCGCGCCCGTGCGTGGCTCGCCGGGCGCGACTACGTGTCGCCCGAGGACGTGCAGGCGGTCGCCGCCGACGTGCTGCGTCACCGCGTGCTGCTGTCCTACCAGGCCGAGGCCGAGGGGCGCAGCGCGCAGGGTTTCATCGACGAACTGCTGCGCCTGGTGGCGGTGCCGTGAGCGACGTCGCGCGGCCGGCGCGGAGCGCGACATCGTGAACCGGGCGTCGACGCTGCCGACCGCGCAAGGGACGCGCGTCGAACTCGCGCAACTGATCGCGCTGCGGCAGGAGGCGAAGCGCCTCGACATCACGCCGCGCGGCAAGGTGCTGGCGGCGCGCAGTGGCGGTCACCTGTCGCGCTTTCGCGGACGCGGCATGGAATTCGACGAGTCGCGCGTCTACCAGCCGGGCGACGATCCGCGCAACATGGACTGGCGGGTGACGGCGCGTTCCGGGCGCCCGCACGTCAAGCTGTTCCGCGAGGAGCGCGAGCGCCCGGTGTGGCTGCTGGTCGACCGTCGCGCCGGCATGCGCTTTGGCACGCGGGTCGCGTTCAAGTCGGTGGTCGCGGCGCGTGCCGCGGCACTGCTCGGCTGGGCCACGGCCGACCAGGGCGACCGCGTCGGCGGCCTGGTGTTCGACGAGACCCGCAGTCACTGGCTGCGACCGGCGCCCGCGAACCGCGGCGTGCTGCCGCTGCTCAAGGCGCTCAGCGGGGACCCGCCGGCGGGCAACGATCGCGGTCATGCGTCGCTGGACGACGCCGGGCGCGCCCTCGTGCATGCCGTTCGTCCCGGCAGCCTGGTGTTCCTGCTCAGTGATTTCGCCGCCGTCGACACGGTGCGCAGCGCCTGGCTGACGCGGATCGGGCAGAGCAGCGAAGTCGTGCTGATCCACGTGTTCGACGCACTCGAGGCCGCGCCGCCACCACCCGGGCGCTACCCGGTCACGGACGGCCCGCGACGCGCGCTGCTCGATGCCGGCGAGGGTGCGCTGCGCAGCGCGTGGCACCGCCGTTTCGAGACCCAGGTCGCGGCGCTCGACGAACTCGGCCGACGTCACCGTGCCCACGTGCTGCACGTGCGCACCGATCAGCCCCTGGTCGACGCATTGGCGACCGGCCTCGGTGTGCAACGCCTGGCCGGCGGTGTCGCACGATGAACCCCGGCTGGCCCGCCGATGCCCTGGCTGCGCTGCGCGGCTACCGCGAACCGGCCGCGATCCCGTTGTGGCCGCCGGCACCGGGGTGGTGGCTGCTGGTCGCGCTGTTGCTGGCGCTGGTCGTCGCGCTGGCATGGCGCTGGCGGCGGCGACACCGGCAGACGGCGGCGTCGCGCGTTGCCCGCGATGAACTGGCGCGACTGCGCCGCCAGTTCGCCAGCGGCCACGATGCCGCGCGTTACGTCAGGGGACTGTCGACGCTGCTGCGCCGCTATGCGCTGGCCGTGTTCCCGCGCCACCGGGTGGCGGCGCTGACCGGCGATGACTGGCTCGGATTCCTCGATCGCCATGGCGGTCGCGGCCGGTTCGTCAACGGCCCCGGGCGACGTCTCGTCGATGCGCCGTACCGCCCGGATCCCGACGTGCAGCCGGAGGTGCTGGCGGCGTTGGTCGAAGACTGGATCCGCCGCAATGGTAGGGCGCGCACGTGATCGTGTTCGACTGGCCGTGGGTGTTCCTGCTGTTGCCGTTGCCGTGGCTGGTGCGCCGCTTCGCGCCACCGGCCGAGCCGCGTGTCGACGTCGCGCTGCGCCTGCCGTTCTATGCCGAGCTGCAGGCGGCGCGGACGCGCGGCCGGCCGGCAGCGGCGCGCGCGGCGCGCTGGGCGGCATGGTTGGCCTGGGTGCTGCTGGTCGTGGCCGCGGCGCGCCCGCTGTGGCTCGGCGAGCCCGTGCAGCTGCCGCTGGCCGGGCGGGACCTGATGCTCGCCGTCGATCTCTCCGGATCGATGGAGCAGAACGATTACCGACTCGACGGTCGCGCGGCCATCCGCCTCGATGTCGTCAAGGCCCTTGCCGGGCGTTTCATCGAACGCCGCCAGGCCGACCGGCTCGGGCTGATCCTGTTCGGCAGCCGTGCCTATCAACAGACCCCGCTGACCTATGACCGTGCGACCGTGCGCACGATGCTCGAGGAGGCGGTGATCGGCCTGGCCGGACGCGGCACCGCGATCGGCGACGCGATCGCCGTCGCGGTCAAACGCCTGCGCGAGCAGCCGCAGGACAACCGTGTGCTGATCCTGTTGACCGACGGCTCCAACACCGCGGGCGCGATCGACCCGGTCGAGGCCGCGCGCCTGGCCGCGCAGGTCGGCGTGCGGATCTACACGATCGGTATCGGCAGCGGCCCGCTCGGTGCGACGACCCGCTTCGGCACGTTGACCCGGCCCGGCACCGGTCTGGATCCGGCGACCCTGCAGGCGATCGCCGATGCCACCGGCGGGCGCTACTTCCAGGCCACCGATACCTTCGGCCTCGAGCAAGTCTACGACGAACTCGATCGTCTGGAACCGAGCGATCGCGATACCCGCAGCGTGCGGCGATTCGAGCCGTTGTTCCTGTGGCCGGCGGCTGGTGCGCTGCTGCTCGGGCTGTCGCTGCTGTGGCCCGTCGGACGCCGCTGGCGCTTCACACGGCCCGGTGCGTCGGAGGTCGGCCGCGATGTGGTCTGAGTTCCATTTTCTGCGCCCGGCTTGGCTGTTGATGCTGCTGCCATTGGCGGCGCTGCTCTGGCAGCGCTGGCGCAGAGGCGGCGACGCGGCCGCGTGGCGCGATGTCGTCGATGCGCACCTGCTGCCGCACCTGCTCAGCGGTGACCGTGGTCGCCGCGCCGGCCTGCCGTGGGCGCTGCTGCTGCTCGGCGGCGTGCTGTTGATCGTCGCGCTGGCCGGCCCGACGTGGCAGCGCCTGCCCGAGCCGCTGTACCAGGCACCGCAGTACCGCATCATCGCACTCGACCTGTCGCCGTCGATGAACGCGACCGACCTCAGGCCGTCGCGACTCGCACGGGCGCGTTTCGAGGTCCTCGACCTGCTGCGCGATGCCAGCGACGCGCAGACGGCGTTGATCGCTTACGGTGCCGAACCTTATGTGGTGTCGCCGCTGACGTCCGATGCCGACACGATCGCCGCGCAGGTGCCGTTGCTCGAGACCGCGCTGCTGCCGGTCGTCGGGCCACGACGCACCGACCTGGCGCTGCGCAGCGCCGGCGAGCTGTTGCGCCAGGCGGGGGTGCCACGTGGTGACGTGATCCTGATCACCGATGACGCCGGTAACCCCGAACCGGCAGCGGCAGCCGCGGCTGCGCTGGTCGACGACGGCTACCGGGTCTCGGTGCTCGCCGTCGGTACGCCGCATGGCGCGCCGGTCAGGCTGCACGATGGCACCCTGCTCAAGGACGCGGCCGGCGCGATCGTCGTGCCGCGGCTCGATACGCCGGCGCTTGCGGCACTGACCCAGGCCGGCGGCGGTATCTATGTCCACGCCGCGCTCGGCGAGCGCGATACCGTGCGCCTGCTTTCCGGCGCGGCGTCGCCGCATGGCGACGCCGTCGAGAGCGACGACGCGAGCGGCGAGGCCTGGCGCGACCAGGGGCCATGGCTGTTGCTGCTGCTGTTGCCGCTGGCCGCGCTGGCGTTCCGCCGCGGCTGGTTGAGTCCGCTGCCGATCGTGCTGCTGTGCGTACTGCCGTCAACCGACGCCTACGCGCTGACCTGGGACGATCTGTGGCTGCGCGCCGACCAGCAGGCGATGCGTCAGCTCGAAGCGGGCCGCCCGGCGCAGGCCGCGACGCTGTTCACCGACCGCGACTGGCGCGCCGCGGCGGCCTACCGGGCCGGCGACTACGCCGGGGCGCTGGAACTGCTCAGCGATGACAACGCCTATAACCGCGGCAACGCGCTGGCGCATCTCGGCCAGTTCGAAGAGGCCGTTTCGGCCTACGACGAGGCGCTGCGCCAGGATCCGGCGGATGCCGACGCGCGGCACAATCGCGAAGTGCTGCAGCGCCTGCTAGAACGCCACGCCGAGGCGGAGCGGCAGGCCAGGCAGCAGGACGAGACTTCGCCCGAGTCGTCACCGGACACGCCGTCCGAGTCGGCCACACAACAGGCGCAGACCGGCGAGGCCCAGCAAGACGACAACAGTGATCAGGGATCTGATGCGGGCGAACAAAGACAGCAACAACAGGACGCCGAGCAGGACAGCGAGACCGGGCAGGAAGCGTCCAGCGACAACACCGAGACGGCCGAGCAGGGCGATCCACAGCCCGGTGACGAACGGCAGGGTGGCGCGTCTGCGGACCTGCAGAGCGCACAGCCCGGTGCAGCCGGTGACAGGGAAGGGCAGACGTCGCAGGCCGCTGGC
>JASJCU010000058.1 GCA_030065815.1 Gammaproteobacteria bacterium
TCGGTTCGATCGTGTCGCTGTGCCTGGCTCGGTACTGGGCGGCACTGCTCGACCGGCCCGGCGCCTTCGGCGAGGAATTTCGCCAGCTGCGCTTCGGCCGCTGGCTGCTGTTGCTGGTGCCGCTGCTGCTGGTCGGCGGCGTACTGCTCGGTAGCGGCAAGCCGAACCTGCTGGCGCAGCTGTACCTGGTCGGCATGGTCGTATTCCTGATCCAGGGGATCAGCGTCGCACACGGCCTGGTCGGCGAGTTCGGCGCGTCGACGGCGTGGCTGGTTGGCCTGTACATGCTGCTGATTTTTGTTGCGCCGCAGGGTGCGACCATGGTGTCCGCGGCGGGTTATGCCGACGGATGGCTGGATTTCCGGGCGCGCGCCCGGGCCCGCCGGTCGGGGACCGGCGACAATTGAATCGCTTGAAAGGTAGATAACGATGGACGTCATTCTTCTGGAAAAAGTGGCCAACCTCGGTGGCCTGGGTGAGAAGGTCTCGGTCAAGTCGGGCTTCGGGCGCAACTTCCTGATCCCGCAGGGCAAGGCCGTGTTCGCGAGCCCCGAGAACGTGAAACTGTTCGAGGCGCGGCGCGCCGAGCTCGAACAGCAGGCGGCGGACAAGCTGGCGACGGCCGAGGCGCGCAAGGCGCAGATCGAGGCGCTGGCCGCTGGCGTCAGCATCACGCACAAGGCCGGCGAGGAGGGCCGCCTGTTCGGCTCGGTCGGCACCGTCGACATCGCCCAGGCCTGCGCCGATGCCGGCGTCGAGGTCGCCAAGTCCGAGGTCCGCCTGCCCGAAGGGCCGTTCCGTGTCGCCGGCGAGTACGACGTCGTGCTGCACCTGCACACCGACGTCGACGCGGTGCTAAAGGTCACGGTCATCGGCGAGGAGTGAGCCCGGGCGACAGCGCGCGGGTGTCCGCCGGGCGGTGATGCCCGCGGCGATCGACAGGACCCGGCAGCTGCCGGGTCCTTGCGTTTGGGTAGCAGCAAATCGGCAAATTGTCACCGTCGCCAGCGGCGGCGGTTTTCTGCTCTAATCGTGTCCTCCCTTCTGGCTTCCCTGTGGCGACGGCATGGTTGACGCGGTGTATGAATCTGTCCCCGAGTACGTGGCCGAAGGCGGTGGCGATGCACAGATGGAGGCGCTGCGCGTACCGCCGCATTCGTTGCAGGCCGAGCAGGCGGTACTCGGCGGCCTGATGCTCGACAACGGCGCCTGGGACCGGGTCGCCGACGTGCTCACCGAGCAGGACTTCTATCGCCGCGAGCACCAGCTGATCTTCGCCGCGATCGCCAGCCTGGCCGATGCCGACCGGCCCTTCGACGTCGTCACGCTGGCCGAGGAACTCGAACACCACGAGGCCGCCGCCGATGTCGGCGGCCTGGCCTATCTCGGTATGCTCGCCAACGAGACGCCGAGTGCGGCCAACATCCAGGCCTATGCGTCGATCGTGCGCGAGCAGTCGGTCACGCGGCAGTTGATCAAGGTCGGCAACCAGATCGCCGAGGCCGGCTACCGGCCGAAGGGCCGCAAGGTCCACGAGCTGCTCGACCATGCCGAGAACATGGTGTTCCAGATCGCCGAGCAGCAGGCGCGTGGCGGTGGCGGTTTCAAGTCGATCACGCGGTTGCTGACCGAGACGATCAACCGCATCGAGGAGCTGTACGGCAACGACGATGCGCTGACCGGCGTGTCGAGTGGCTTCGCCGATTTCGACGCCAAGACCTCGGGCCTGCAGAAGGCCGACCTGATCATCGTCGCGGGCAGGCCGTCGATGGGCAAGACCACGTTCGCGATGAACGTCGCCGAGAACGTCGCGGTCACCGGCGACATGCCGGTCGCCGTGTTCTCGATGGAGATGCCGGGCGAGGCGCTGACAATGCGCATGATCTCGTCGCTCGGCCGGGTCAACCAGCAGGCCGTGCGCTCCGGCAGGCTCGAGGACGACGACTGGCCGCGCATCACGTCGGCGGTCAACATCCTCAACAGCACCAAGCTGTTCATCGACGACACGCCGGCGCTGACGCCGACCGAACTGCGCGCGCGTTGCCGGCGCCTGACCAAGGAGCACGGTCAGCTCGGCCTGGTCGTCATCGATTACCTGCAGCTGATGCAGGCGCCCGACATCGGTGAGAACCGCGCGACCGAGATCTCGGCGATCTCGCGCTCGCTGAAGGCGCTGGCCAAGGAACTCAACGTGCCGGTGGTCGCGCTGTCGCAGCTCAACCGCTCGCTCGAACAGCGGCCGAACAAGCGACCGGTGATGTCCGATCTGCGCGAGTCGGGCGCGATCGAGCAGGACGCCGACCTGATCGTGTTCATCTACCGCGACGAGGTCTACAACGAGGACAGCGCCGACAAGGGCAAGGCCGAGATCATCATCGGCAAGCAGCGCAACGGACCGATCGGCACCGTGATGCTGACCTTCCAGGGCCAGTTCACGCGCTTCGACAACTATGCCTACGATGCTTACGGTGACGATGAATATTGATCGGTCATCGCGACCACCTAGTCGCGTGAGTCGTTACTTTCACCGAGTCTCCAACGCAAAGGCCACGAAGGCGCAAAGGACGCGAAGAACAGACCGGTCGTCGATTCTTTCGACATCGGAGCCTGCCGGCAGTAACGGGGGCAGTACCGTTTCGTCGAAGGCGTCACCGACAAGCTCCATCACAACCGCCCAAATAAACCCCTTTGCGTCCTTCGCGTCTTTGCAACCTTTGCGTTCGAGACTCGATGGTGGAAATTCCTTCAGCAGCGTTTGATGGCCAAGACCGCCAAGACCATCTACGTCTGCAGCGACTGCGGCGCACAGGCACCCAAGTGGGCCGGGCAGTGCAGCGACTGCGGTGCCTGGAACACGCTGCAGGAGAGCGTGGCCGCGTCGGCAAACAACGCGCCATCGCGCTACGGCGGCTACGCCGGTGATGACGACGCGGCGCAGATCCGCAACCTCGCCGACGTCGTTGCCGAGCGCACCGAGCGCGTGCCGACGGGCATGGCAGAGCTCGACCGCGTGCTCGGCGGCGGCCTGGTCACCGGCTCGGTGGTGCTGATCGGCGGCGACCCGGGCATCGGCAAATCGACGCTGCTGGTGCAGGCGCTCGCATTGCTAGCCGAGCGTAAACCGGCACTGTACGTCAGCGGCGAGGAATCGGCCGAGCAGATCAGCCTGCGTGCGCAGCGCCTGGGCCTGCCGGTCGAGCGACTGCGCCTGCTGACCGAGACCTGCGTCGAGCGCATCCTTGCACTGGTCGCGAAGGAGCGTCCCCGCGTGCTCGTGCTCGACTCGATTCAGACCTTCTACACCGAGGCGCTGCAGTCGGCGCCCGGCTCGGTCGCGCAGGTGCGCGAGTCGGCGGCGCGCCTGGTGCGCTTCGCCAAGCAGAGCGGCACGTCGCTGTTCCTGGTCGGCCACGTGACCAAGGAAGGCGCCCTGGCCGGACCGCGCGTGCTCGAACACATGGTCGACACGGTGCTGTACTTCGAGGGCGAGAGCGGCGGCCCGTTCCGCCTCGTGCGCGCGATCAAGAACCGCTTCGGCGCGGTCAACGAGCTCGGCGTGTTCGCGATGACCGACAAGGGGCTGCGCGAGGTCAGCAACCCGTCGGCTATCTTCCTGTCGCGCCACGAACGCCAGGTGCCGGGCAGCTGCGTGCTGGTCACCCGCGAGGGTACGCGCCCGCTGCTGGTCGAGGTGCAGGCGCTGGTCGACCAGAGCCCGCTGGCCAATCCGCGCCGGGTCGCGCTCGGCCTGGAACAGAACCGGCTGTCGATGCTGCTCGCCGTGCTGCACCGTCACGGTGGAGTCGGCATGTTCGACCAGGACGTGTTCCTGAACGTCGTCGGCGGCGTGCGCGTGACCGAGCCTGCGGCCGATCTGCCGGTGCTGCTGGCGACCTTGTCTAGCTTCCGCGACCGGCCGCTGCCCGGCGACCTGGCGACCTTCGGCGAGGTCGGCCTGGCCGGCGAGATCCGCCCGGTGCCGAACGGCCAGGAGCGCCTGCGCGAGGCCGCGAAACACGGTTTCAAGCGTGTGATCGTGCCGCAGGCCAATGCCCCGAAGAAGGGCCTGGATGGTGTCGACGTGATTGCGGTCAGCCGCATCGGTGAGGCGATCGACGCGCTCTGAATCGGTGTGCGGTCGCCGCGCGCTGGCGGATCCGGCGGGCAGGCGTCGTGCCGGGCGACCGGGGCCGGTTCGCGGCCCACGTCGACGGCGCCCGGTGGGGCCTGGTCAGGGCGTGGTGTCGTCGAAGCAGACGATGTCGTCGGCCGTGGGCGCGACCGCGAAGGTGTTGAGGCCGGCCAACTGGCCGGTCAGCGTCACGCGGCCCCATGCCAGGTTGGCGTAGGCGCCGCTACCGCCGACGATGTTGAGGGTCTCGACGACCGCGATCGGCGGCGTGGTATCGGTCGGATCGATCGGGCAGCCGATGTCGCCGTCGGTGATGACCGTGCCGCCGAGGTTGCTGTCGCGCAGCACGTGGCTGAGCGTGTTGCCGCCCGGGCAGGCGTCGGTAAACCCGGTGATCCGGCCGGAGAACGACCCGCGCAGCACCAGCCGGCGTTTGAACAGCGGCAGGTTCGGGTTGCGCATGACGATGCGGTAATAGCCCGACTGGGTCGTGCACTGCAGGTCGCTGCAGATCGATGCCGCGTAGCCGCGTACCGGTTTGTAACAGCCCTGTGGCGTCGTCGCGAGCGCCGTCGAGGTATACAGGGCCGATGCCAGCGTGACGGTCAGTAGTGCGCGAGCGGTCTTCATACGAGGTGTTCCCCTTGTTGGTGGTTGTTTCCGTTGCGATCGAACGACGCCATGCACGTTCGCGGGTCGTCGCGGCCTTGATGCCAGCAGGCCGACGACCGCTAGGCGCCGATCAGCTCCGCGAGTTCGCGTTCGATCAGCGTCGTGTCGCCGAGGTTGAGCTCGACCATGCGGCGCAGCCGGCTGGCGCTCTCGACGTCGACTGCCGTGACGTGGATACCGATGCGCCGGGCGTCGACATGAGCGACCCGTCCCTGCAGGTCGATGCAGCAGTCGTCGCCATCGTCGAGGCGGATGCGCGCCTCGACCGGCGTCCCGGACTGCGGCTGCCAGCCGTCGCTCGGCTCGAGCAGCAGGCCGCGCAGTGACACGTCCAGCGTGGTGCCGGCGTGGTCGCCGCTCGCGCTCCTCACCGCGACCGGTTTGTCGGTGCCGATGCGATGGAATCGGCGGCGTTCGATGCTGGCTTCGGACATGGTCGGTCTCCCCCCGCTGTGTCTGCCGTGTAGCGGCACGCGGCGGCTGCGGTTGAGTCCGCGTGCCGGTCGTCAATCCTCGGCGGCGGCGGTGCGGCGGTCGTCGGGGCGGATGCGCGCGGTCTTGACCGCGTTGTCCTGGGTCTGCACGACCTCGACCGGGTAGCCGGCGACGAGCAGCGACGTGCCGTTTTCCGGGATGCTCTCGAGGTACTCGACGATCAGGCCGTTCAAAGTCTTCGGGCCGTCGGTCGGCAGCTCCCAGTGCATGGTCTTGACCAGCTCGCGCAGGTTCGCACTGCCGTCGACGAGGAAGCTGCCGTCGTCCTGAGGCTGCACGTCGGCGATCTGGTCGGCGGGATCGGTCGCGAACTCGCCGACGATCTCTTCGAGCAGGTCGGCCATCGTCACCAGGCCCTGTACGTCGCCGTACTCGTCGACGACCAGTGCGGTGCGCCGGCGGTTGCGCTGGAAGTTGATCAGCTGGCGGTTGAGCGGCGTGCCCTTGGGGATGAAATAGGGTTCGCGGATCAGCGCCTCGAGCGTCTCGCGGCTCAGTTCGTGGTCCAGCTGCGCCTGCATGACGCGGCGCGAATGCAAGAAGCCCACGACGTTGTCTATGCTGCCACGGTAGGCCAGTACGCGGGTGTACGGCACCTGCTCGAGCTGTTCGAGGATCACGTCGAGCGGTTCGTCGAGGTCGATGCCGTCGAGTTCGTTGCGCGGCACCATGATGTCGTCGACCGTGACCTTTTCGAGGTCGAGGATGTTGATCAGCATCTTCTGGTGGCGCCGCGGGATCATCGCGCCGGCCTCGTTGACGACGGTACGCAGCTCTTCGCGGCTCAGCGACGTGCCGTCGGCGTCGTCGGGGTAGGCGCCGAGCGCGCGCAGCACCGCGTTGGCGATCAGGTTGACCAGCCACACCAGCGGAAACATCACCCGCAGCAGCGGCGTGTACACCCAGGACGCCGGGAACGCGATGCGTTCGGGGTGCAGTGCCGCCAGTGTCTTCGGCGCGACCTCGGAGAAGATCAGCACGACCAGCGTCAGCAGGCCCGCGGCTATCGGGATCGCACCTTCACCGCCGAGGCGGATCGCGATGATGGTCGCCAGCGACGAGGCCAGGATGTTGACGAAGTTGTTGCCGAGCAGGATCAGGCCGATGAGGCGGTCGGGCTTGAGCAACAGGCGGTCGGCGAGGCGTGCACCCGGATGGCCGGCGTCGGCGAGGTGGCGCAGCCGGTAGCGATTCAGCGTCATCAACGCGGTCTCGGAACCCGAGAAGAAGGCGGACAGGAACAGCAGGAAGACCAGGGCGCCGAACAGTGCGCCCAGCGGCAGATCGTTCAACGGGTCGGATCCGGTTCGCGGCGAGTCACGCGCCAGTTCTATGGGCGGTGACTGCCGCTGTCAAGCGTGCGACCGGCCGACAGCGCGGCGCCGGCGGGATTTGCTGACTGACGTTTTTTTGACATCCCGGGGACTGCATGCTTAACTTCCGCAAAGTCACCTAATTCGTAGAGAATCGTGATGTCGACCGCGAATGCTGGCAACGGATGGATGGCGCCGGACAACAGCCGGGGGCAATCGCTGAATGCGGTCACCGTCGTCCTGGTGTTGCCGGACGAGGCCTCGCTCGATTACCTGCAGAATATCCTGCAGTTCATTGACTGTGATGTCCATGTCCCTGAATCACCGGCGGATATTGGTCGCCTCGTCGAGCGCTTCAGCGACCGGTCGGTATCGGTGTTCCTCAGCGGACAGATGCCGGACGGCGACCGCAGCGCCTACCTGAGCGCGATCAACGACTGCGATCCGCGCCCGGCGCTGATCCAGATCCAGGACAGCAGCGGCGACGAGATGCTGGTCAGCGGCGACGTGCTCGGCACGCTGCGCCTGCCATGCCAGTACGACGCAATCTCGTCGTTGCTGCACAAAGCGCAGGTGTTCGCCGAGTCGCAGCGCCACGGCGAGGCGCCGCGGCGACCGCTGGAGCTGTTCCGCAGCCTGTCCGGCAACAGTCGTGCGACGCGCGGTATCAACCGGATGATCGAGCAGGTCGCCGACAGCGAGGCGACGGTGTTGATCCTCGGCGAATCGGGCACCGGCAAGGAGGTCGTCGCGCGTAAGCTGCACTACCACTCGAAGCGCCGCGGCCGACCGTTCGTGCCGGTCAACTGCGGGGCGATCCCCGGCGACCTGCTGGAGAGCGAACTGTTCGGCCACGAGAAAGGCGCATTCACCGGTGCGATCACGGCCCGCCAGGGCCGCTTCGAGCTGGCCGAGGGCGGCACGCTGTTCCTCGACGAGATCGGCGACATGAGCATGCACATGCAGGTCAAGCTGCTGCGCGTGTTGCAGGAGCGGACCTTCGAGCGGGTCGGCAGCAATCGCACGATCCACTGCAACGTGCGCATCATCGCGGCGACCCACCGCAACCTCGAACAGTCGATCAAGGACGATACCTTCCGCGAGGATCTCTACTACCGGCTCAACGTGTTCCCGATCGACGTGCCGCCATTGCGCGAGCGGGTCGAGGACATCCCGGTGCTGGTCAACGACCTGATCCAGCGCATCGAGCACGAGAAGCGCGGCTCGGTGCGCCTGACACCGGCGGCGGTCACGGCGCTGTCGCACTACCGCTGGCCGGGCAACGTGCGTGAGCTGGCCAACCTGATCGAACGCCTGGCAATTCTGTTCCCGTACGGCGTCGTCGACGTCGCCGACCTGCCGGAGAAGTTCCGCGCCGGCATCCCGGTCGCGGTGCCCGACGCCGGCGACGACGAGGCCCTGCCGGTCGTCAGCACGCACGGTGACCAGCCGAACACGGTATCCAGCATGCCGCGCCTGCCCGCCGAGGGCATCGATCTGAAGATGCATCTCGCGAGCATGGAGCAGAGCCTGATCCGCCAGGCGCTGGAAGAGGCCAACGGCGTCGTCGCGCACGCGGCGAAGAAGCTCAAGATGCGCCGCACGACACTCGTCGAGAAATTGCGCAAGTACGGCCTGCAGCGCGGCCAGGAGCTGACGGGCCTTTGACGTAATCGTTTTGTTCGCGCACCAAGTGTCTGATTTTAAACACCAACGCTTGGTGGCACGCCAATTGCTGTCTGGTTTTCCGACGCCATCGGGAAACCAGGACCCAGCTACATGCCCAGCCACCAAGCGCAGGCCACCGCGGCCCCCGTCGCCGCGGATCTCGAGCACGCCTTCGGCGTATTCAACGAACTCTCAGAGCGCCTGACCGCGGCCTATGGCCAGCTCGAGGCACAGGTCGCGTCGCTCAGCGACGAGCTGGCGCATGCGCGTCGCGAACGCCTGCACGAGCGTGCCGAGAAAGAGCACCTCGCCGACCAGCTCGGTGTGCTGCTCGAGGCCCTGCCGGCCGCGGTCGTCGTCGTCGACATGCGCGACCGCGTCGACCGCTTCAATCCCGCGGCCGAGACCCTGTTCGGCGGTCTGGCGTGGGGACGGCGCTGGGGCGAGATCCGCGACGAGGCGGTGATCGCCGAGCCGGCACCCGGCGACTGGCTGCTGCGCGACGGGCGGCGTGTCACGGTGTCGCAGCGTCCGCTCAGCGACCGCGGCCGCATCCTCGTCGTCGTCGACATGACCGACCAGCGCCGCCTGCAGGAGCGGGTCGAGCGCCAGGACCGGCTGTCCGCGATGGGCGAGATGGGGGCCCAGCTCGCCCACCAGATCCGCACGCCGCTGGCGACGTCGGTGCTGTACGCCGGGCAGCTGGCGAAGGCCGCGCTCAGCGCCGAGCAGCGCCGTCAGTTCAGCGACAAGCTGCTCGATGGTCTGCGTCACACCGAGACGCTGGTGCGCGAGATGCTCGCGTTCAGCCGCGGCGGCAACTTCAGTACCCGCGCCTTGCAGGTCGATGAGGCGCTGAACACCGCGATCGCCGGATTGCAGCCGCGTCTGCGCCAGTTGGGCGCCGCGCTGCACCTGCGCCTCGAGGATGCCGACTGCCGCTGCGTGATCGGCAATGCCGACGCGCTGGCCGGTGCGTTCAGCAACCTCATCGACAACGCCCTCGACCACGGTGGCGAGGGCGTCGCGGTCTCGATCAGTGCCGGCGGCATCGGCGATGACCAGCTGCTGCTGGTGTTCGAAGACGACGGTCCAGGCATCGACCCGACCGTCATCGACCGCATCTTCGACCCCTTCGTTACCACCCGCCAGCGCGGCACCGGCCTCGGCCTCGCCGTGGTCCAGGCCGTCGTGCTCGAGCACGGTGGTTCGCTACGCGCGCTGTCGTCAGCCGGCGGCGGCGCCCGCTTCGAGATCCAGCTGCCGACCTGTGCGGCGCAACAGACGACCCCAGGGAGCATGCCTTGATGAACGCGTCACGCATCCTTGTCGTGGAAGACGACAGTGCACTGTCCCAGGCCTTGAGCGACACGCTGATGCTGTCCGGCTACGAGGTCGAGACCGCCACCGACGGCGAGCAGGCGCTGGCGACGCTCGACCGCGGCGAGGTCGACATGGTGCTGACCGACGTGCAGATGCGGCCGATGGACGGGCGCGCGCTGCTGCGCAACCTGCGCGCGCGCTTCCACGATCTGCCGGTGCTGATCATGACCGCGTACGGCACCGTGGAGCAGGCGGTCGAGGCGATGAAGCTCGGTGCCGTCGACTACCTCGCCAAGCCGTTCGAGGTCGACGACCTGCTGCAGAAGGTCGAGCGCTACCTGCCGCAACGGCACACCGAGGACGGTCGCATGATCGCCGAGGACCTGCGCACCCGTGAGCTGGTCGAGCTGGCCAAGCGGGTCGCCGCGAGCGACGCGACAGTCATGATCGGCGGCGAGTCCGGCACCGGCAAGGAGGTGCTGGCACGCTACATCCACGTGCATTCGGCGCGCCGCGACGGGCCGTTCGTCGCGATCAACTGCGCGGCGATACCGGACAACATGCTCGAGGCCGTGCTGTTCGGCTACGAGAAGGGCGCCTTCACCGGCGCGGCGCGCGCCAGTGCCGGCAAGTTCGAGCAGGCGCAGGGCGGCACGCTGTTGCTCGACGAGATCTCGGAGATGAGCCTGCCGCTGCAGGCCAAGCTGCTACGCGTGCTGCAGGAGCGCGAGGTCGAGCGGCTCGGCGGTCGCGACGTCATCCAGCTCGACGTCCGGGTGCTGGCGACGTCGAACCGTCACCTGCGCGAGGAGGTCGCCGCGGGGCGCTTCCGCGAGGACCTGTTCTACCGCCTCAACGTGTTTCCGCTGACCCTGCCGGCGCTGCGCGACCGGCCGCGCGACATCCTGCCGCTGGCCGGCCACCTGATCGAGCGTCACCTGCGCGGCGGCGAAACCTTGCCGGTGTTCGAGCCCGAGGCCGAGGCGTGCCTGCTCGGCCATCGCTGGCCGGGCAATGTGCGCGAACTCGACAACGTGATGCAGCGCGCGCTGATTCTCAGCGACGGGCAGCGCGTGCGCGTCGCCGATATCCACTTCGAGGGCGTCGACGGCAGCGCTGCGCCGGCCGTGCCCGAGGCCCGGGAATCGGCGCTAAGTGACGAATCGAACAACAAAAATCGCCTCAACGACGATCTGCGCAGCGTCGAGGAGCGGATGATTCTCGACGCGCTGCGCAACGGCAAGGGCAGCCGCAAGCAGGCTGCCGAGATCCTCGGCATCAGCCCGCGCACGCTGCGCCACAAGCTGCAGAAGCTGCGCGAGGCCGGGGTCACGATACCGGGCAACTGATTTGGCGCGAAACCTGCAGCCCGTCCGGCTACAGGCATCAGGCGTCAGAAAACCGAACAGCTGACAGGGTCAGGCATCATGAGCACTCCGGAAATCAATCAGGTCCTCGCGCAGATGCGGGTGCTGCGCGCCCAGGCCGCGGGGGTCGAACCCAGCGAGCAAGCGCCGCGTACCGACTTCGGCGAACTGCTGCAGAGATCGATCGCCGCGGTCAACGAGACCCAGCAGACGGCGGGTGCCCTGCGCACCGCGTTCGAACGCGGTGACGACGGTATCGACCTGGCCCAGGTCATGATCGCCGCGCAGAAGTCGAGCGTGTCGTTCCAGGCGATGGTCGAGGTACGCAACAAGCTCGTCGAGGCCTACAAAGACGTCAAGAGCATGCCGGTCTGAGTCCGGCAGTGTGCGATAAGCGGTCAACGATAGCAGGGTCGACACATGGCAGAAGCAGGTAACACGGGCAACCTACCGGCGCCGTCCGGTGCGGCGGGGATGCCGGCGATCTCCGACAACCCCTGGGTCCGCCAGGTCGCGGTCATGGTCGGCATCGCGGCCAGCGTCGCGTTGGGCGTCGCCGTGGTGCTGTGGTCACAATCGCCGAACTTCACGCCGCTGTACGGCAACCTCGCCGAGAAGGACGCCAGCCAGGTCATGGAGGCGCTGACCCAGGCCGGTGTCAGCTACCGCGTCGACGAGGCCACCGGCATGTTGATGGTGCCGTCGTCGAAGCTCAAGGAGATCCGCATGCAGCTGGCCGGGCAGGGCCTGCCGAACAGTGTCGGCATGGGCTTCGAGCTGATGCAGCAGGACACCGGCTTCGGCACCAGCCAGATGGTCGAGAAGGCGCGTTACCAGCAGGCCCTGCAGGGCGAGCTGGCGCGCACGATCGCGACCATCGGCGCGGTGCAGAGCGCGCGCGTGCACCTGGCGATACCCAAGCAGTCGGTGTTCGTGCGCAAGCGCCAGCCACCGAGTGCGTCGGTGGCGCTGCGCCTGCAGGGCGGGCGCGTGCTCGAGGACGCGCAGGTCGACGCGATCGTGCACCTGGTCGCGTCGAGCGTGCCGGAACTCGAGACCGGCCGGGTGACCGTCGTCGATCACAAGGGGCGCCTGCTGAGCGGGTCCCAGGAGAGCCGCGAGATGAAGCTCTCGGCGACCCAGTTCGAGCACACGCGGCGGATCGAAGAACACTTCCGCGATCGCATCGAGCGACTGCTGGCACCGATCGTCGGCAGCGACAAGGTGCGTGCCCAGGTGACCGCCGATATCGACTTCACGGTCACCGAGCAGACCCAGGAACGCTACAACCCCGACCAGACCGCGCTGCGCAGCGAGCAGCTCAGCGAGGAACAGTCGCGTGGGGCCGGCGTCGGCGGTGTGCCCGGTGCACTGAGCAACCAGCCGCCGGCCGCCGGCAACGCGCCACAGCAGGCCGAGGCCGGGCCGGGCACCGCCGATACGTTGAACTCGAGCCGGCAGTCGACGCGCAACTATGAACTCGACCGCGTCATCAGCCACACCAGGATGTCGCCGCTGTCGGTGCGCCGGCTGTCGGTCGCGGTCGTCGTCGACGACATCAGCAGCGTCGACGCCGACGGTAGCGTCAGCGTGCGCGAGCGCACGCCCGAAGAGATCGAGCGCCTGACCGCGCTGGTCCGCGAGGCGATCGGTTTCGATGCGCGCCGCGGCGACAGCGTGCGCGTCATGAACAGCTCGTTCCTGAGCCCGGAGCCGATCGCCGAGCTGCCCGAGATCCCGATCTGGGAGCAGGGCTGGTTCCTCGACATCGCCAAGCAGGTCGCCGGTCTGCTGCTGGTACTGGTACTGATCTTCGTCGTGCTGCGGCCGACCATGAAACGCCTGACGGCGACCCATGCCGGATACGCCGGCGCGGCGGCCGGCGGCGGCGAGGCGGCGCGTGTCGAGGGTCCGCTGGGGGCGGGTGGCGACGGCGACGAGGAACTGCTACTTGGCAGCGACGGCGAGCCGATCAAGCTGCCGGGCGGCGGGCGCTACGAGAACATCATGGATGCCGCGCGCAATCTCGTCGACGAGGATCCCAAGCGCGTCGCGCAGCTGGTCAAGACCTGGATGGGCGAAGAAGCGGCGTGACATGACTGAGCAGACCGATGCGCAAACCGTAAAGAACCTCAGCGGGGTCGAGCGTTCGGCGCTGCTGATGCTCGGCCTCGGTGAGAAGCACGCCGCCGAGATCCTGCGCCACATGGGGCCGAAAGAGGTGCAGGAGATCGGTCTTGCGATGGCCGGCCTGACCCACATCACCAACTCGCAGATGGAGCTGGTGATGCAGAACTTCGTCGACGCGATCGGCGAGCAGACGTCGCTGGGCATGGGCTCGGACGAGTACATCCGCAACATGCTGACGTCGGCGCTCGGTGCCGACAAGGCCAGCGGCATCATCGATCGCATCCTGCTTGGTCGCAACAGCAAGGGCCTGGAACAGCTGAAGTGGATGGACCCGCGCGCGATCGCCGAGCTGATCCGCCTCGAACACCCGCAGATCATCGCCATCGTGCTGTCGTTCCTCGATCCCGACCAGGCGGCCGGGGTGCTGTCGGAGTTCCCCGAGCGCGTGCGCACCGACGTGGTCATGCGCGTCGCGACGCTCGACGGTATCCAGCCGGCGGCGTTGCAGGAGCTCGACGAGATCCTCGAGAAGCAGTTCTCCGGCGCCAACAACGTCAAGTCGTCGGCGCTCGGCGGCGTCAAGAAGGCCGCGGACATCCTCAACTTCGTCGACGGTGCAGTCGAGAGCAAGGTCATCGAGCAGATCAACGAGGCCGACGAGGAGCTGTCGCAGTCGATCCAGGACAACATGTTCGTGTTCGAGAACCTCAACGATATCGATGACCGCGGCATGCAGACGCTGCTGCGCGAGGTGTCGTCGGACCAGCTGCTGCTGGCACTGCGCGGCGCGCCCGAGGGGTTGCGCGAGAAGATCTTCAAGAACATGTCGTCGCGCGCCGCGGAGATGCTCAAGGACGACCTCGAGGCCGCCGCGCCGGCCAAGCTCAGCGACGTCGAGGCGGCGCAGAAGGAGATCCTGACCGTGGCACGCCGGCTGTCGGATGCGGGCGAGATCAACCTCGGTGGCAGCGGTGGCGAAGAGTTTATCTAGCCGCCTGCCGCGGTCCGCAGCCGGTGCGTGCGGTCGATGAGCGAGCGCAAGAAGGCCGGCGCCCAGGTCATCCCCGCCGATCAGGCGAAGGTCACCCAGTGGCAGCCGCCGCACGTGCACCGGCACGGCGAGGCGGCGATCGGCGAGTCGCGAGGCCTGTTGACTGCCGCGCAGCTCGATGGCCTGCGCAACGCGGCACAGCAGGAAGGCTTCGAACAGGGCCGCAAGGAAGGCCAGGCCTACGGTCACCGCGAAGGGCTCGAAGAGGGGCGCAGCGCGGTCCAGGAACGGGTGGCCAGGCTCGACACGCTGCTCCAGGCGCTCGACCGGCCGTTCGACGAACTCGATCAACAGCTCGAGGCCGAGGTCGTGACCTTGGTGATCAGCATGGTGCGCCAGCTGATCCGACGCGAGGTCAAACTCGACCCGGGGCAGATCGTCGGTGTCGTGCGCGAGGCGCTCGGCATCCTGCCGATCGGCGCGCGCAATATCCGCGTCGTCCTGCATCCCGAGGACGCCGAGCTCGTGCGTGACGCCTACACGATCGGCGAGCACGACCAGAAATGGCACATCGTCGAGGACCCGGTGATCCAGCGCGGCGGCTGCCGCATCCACACCGATACCTCGCAGGTTGATGCGACGCTCGACTCGCGTCTGAACAGCCTGATCGCGCCGCTGCTCGCCGGCGAGCGCCTGCGCGACGGCGGCGCCGACAGCGGTGACGGCGATGCCTGAGACCAACCGCAACGCGATCTGGGCGCAGCGTATCCGCCGCCTCGACCAGCGTCTCGGCGACAGTCGCGGCCTGGTCGTCGAGGGCAAGCTGACCCGGATGGTCGGTCTGACCCTCGAGGCAGTCGGCTGCCGCGCGGCGATCGGCGGGCGTTGTGACGTGATCAATGCCGCCGGCGAGAGCATCGAGGCCGAGGTCGTCGGTTTTGCCGGCGAGAGCCTGTACCTGATGCCGACCGGCGACATCCGCGGCCTCGAGCCGGATGCCCGCGTCGTGCCGACCGGGCGGGTCAGTGAGGCCAAGGTCGGCGACGAGCTGCTCGGTCGCATCATCGACGGCAGTGGCCGGCCGCTCGACGGCAGAGGCCTGCTGCATGCGACGCAGCGCTGGCCGCTCAACGGCGGCTATATCAACCCGCTTGCGCGCGCGCGGATCCGCGAGCCGCTCGACGTCGGCATCCGCGCGATCAACTCGCTGCTGTGCGTCGGTCGCGGTCAGCGCCTCGGCCTGTTCGCCGGCTCCGGCGTCGGCAAGTCGGTGCTGCTCGGCATGATGACGCGCTACACCGACGCCGACGTCGTCGTCGTCGGCCTGATCGGCGAGCGCGGGCGCGAGGTCAAGGAATTCGTCGACAATATCCTCGGCGAGGAAGGATTGGCGCGCGCGGTCGTGGTCGCGGTACCCGCCGATCAGCCGCCGCTGCGTCGCATGCATGGCGCGATGCTGGCGACCGCGATCGCCGAGTACTTCCGTGAGCAGGGCAAGAACGTGCTGCTGCTGATGGACTCGCTGACGCGCTTCGCCCAGGCGCAGCGCGAGATCGGCCTGGCGATCAACGAGCCGCCGGCGACCAAGGGTTATCCGCCGTCGGTGTTCGCCAAGCTGCCGCAGCTCGTCGAACGCGCCGGCAACGGCGACCACGGCGGCGGATCGATCACGGCGTTCTATACCGTGCTGACCGAGGGCGACGATCACAACGACCCGATCGCCGATGCGGCACGTGCCATCCTCGACGGCCACATCGTGCTGTCGCGCCGCCTCGCCGAGTCCGGCCACTATCCGGCGATCGACATCGAGGCGTCGGTCAGCCGCGCGATGAACGAGATCGCCGCCCCGGAGCACCAGGCCGCGGCGCGCGAGTTCAAACAGCTGTACAGCGTGTTCGAGCAGAATCGCGACCTGATCTCGGTCGGTGCCTACGAGCTCGGCTCCAACGACCAGATCGACCTCGCGATCGGCGCGATGCCGTCGCTGCGCGAGTTCCTGCGCCAGGACATGCACACCCGCTTCGGCATCGGCGACAGCCTCGACGACCTGCTGACGCTGTTTCCGCCGCAACAGCTGCCGGTGACGCAAGCCAACGGGTAATACCAGATGTCACCGTCAGACCGCTTCAAGCCGATCCAGAGAATCGCCTCGCAGAAGGAGCGCAAGGCAGCGGCCGCGCTCGGTGAGTCGCTGAAGCAGCGCGAGGCGGCGCGGCAGCGTCTGCAGCAGCTGCAACGCTTTCTCGCCGAATACCAGGCCGACTTCGCCAGCGCTGCCCGCAACGGCGTGTCGAGCAACCGGGTCATCGAGTACCAGGCGTTCATCAGCAACCTTGAGCATGCGATCCGCGAGCAGCAGCAGGTGGTCGCCCAGTTCGAGCAGGATTGCGACTCGTCGAAGCAGCAGTGGCGTGGGCGCTACACCAAATCGAAGGCGATGGAGAATGCGGTCGACCGGATGAAGGTCAAGGAGCGCAAGGACGAAGATCGCCGCGAACAGTCCGAGGCCGACGACCGCGCGCAGCGCAAGCGCTGAGATCTGCCGCGCGCCTGCGGGTCGCGACTGCGCGTGTGCCGCGGATCGTGAAGATTTCGCACATTCTCCGCCAAGCATTCCCCGGCCGATCGCGCCATCCGCGGCCACAATCATGACAGGCCAGGCCGTCGTCGCGGCCCGCGCGAACCACCGTACCAGGGGGGCGGTCATGATTACCCAGTTGATCTATTGGCGGAGTGTCTGCCGGCACGGCCACGGCGCCGCGCGGCAACGCGGACCCGCGCCGGACAGCAGCAGCGAGGAGCAGGCCGCGTTCGCGCGCGCGCGGCGTCGCCACGGGCAGGCCAGCTACATCCGACACCGCTGACGGGTGCGCCGGTCCGCGGCGCGTTCGGCCACGTTGCGGGGCCCTGGACGGCAGCGGTCCGCGGCGCACGGTTCGGGATGCGGCCCGGCCGTGCCGCGGGAGGTCACGCGCGCGCCTGCTTCCGTGCAGCCGCCTCGCGCAGCCGCTTGATCTGGAACAGCGTGCCGCGCTCTTCTTCCTCGAGTGCCTCGGCGATCTGCTTGATGACCCGCCGGTACGCCGGGATGATGTTGTACTTGAGCGCGTTGACGCGCTTCTGTGCCTTGCGCTGCTCGCTGATCAGTCGGTACAGCGCCATCTCGACCGTGGCCAGTTCGGCGAGCCGCACCGCGGCCTCGGCGAACGCATGCTGCGCCTCGTCGAAGCTCGGGTCGGTGCCGAGCAGGCCAACCGGCTTGGGCGCGATGAGGCTGGCGTCAACCGACGGATACTGCACGCCGAGGGCGCGTCGCGGCAGGACCTTCATGCTCGTCGACGGCGTGGCGCCGAGCGTCGCCTGGGCGATCACGCGGTCGCCCATGCGCAGCTGTGCGATGCTCAGCCAGCGATAAGCCTTGCGCAGTTCCGCGTGCGCGGACTGCTTCTTCTCCTGGTACGCCTTGATGTGCTGGTAGACCAGCCGCGTCAACAGTTCACGCTTGCGCTCGAGCAGCGCGTGGCCGTCTTCGAGGAAGCGCACCTGCTTGCGCAGGTTGAGCAGCGCGCTCTTGGTCGGCGCTGTGCGCAGACGCCTCATGCGGCCTTGTCTCCGCTGCGGTGATAGTGGGCGAGATCGGTTTCGCTGACCCGCGTCAGCGCCTCGCGCGGGAAGCGCGACAGCAGTTCCCACGCCAGGTTGAGCGTCTCGATGATGCTGCGGTTTTCGTCCTCGCCCTGGCCGACGAAGCGTTCGTCGAAATCCTTGGCGAATTCGAGGTAGCGCTGGTCGCGCGCCGACAGTTCCTCGGCACCGATGATCGACGCGAGATTGCGCGCCTCCTGCGCCTTCGCATACATCGCGTACAGCTGGTTGGCGATCCGCGGATGGTCGTCGCGCGTGTCGTCCTTGCCGATGCCGTCCTTCATCAGGCGCGACAGCGACGGTGCGATATCGACCGGCGGATAGACACCCTGGTTGTGCAGTTCGCGCGACAGCACGATCTGCCCCTCGGTGATGTAACCGGTCAGGTCGGGGATCGGGTGGGTGATGTCGTCGGACGGCATCGACACGACCGGCACCATGGTCACCGAGCCGTGGCGGTCGCGAATGCGTCCCGAGCGCTCGTAGATCTCGGCGAGGTCCGAATACAGGTAGCCGGGATAGCCCTTGCGCGCCGGCACGTCGCCCTTTGCGGTCGCGACCTCGCGCAGCGCCTCGGCGTAGTTCGTCATGTCGGTCATGACGACGAGCACGTGGCGGTCGAGGTCGAAGGCCAGGTACTCGGCCGCCGTCAGCGCGACGCGTGGCAGGGCCAGGCGTTCGACCGGCGGGTCGTCGGCATGGTTGATGAACATCACGACGTTGCCGAGCACGCCGGAGTCGGAGAACGACTCGCGGAAGAAGCGCGCGTCGCTGTACGACACGCCCATGGCCGCGAACACGATCGCGAAGTTGCTCGCCTCACCGGGCAGGCGCGCCTGGCGCACGATCTGCGCGGCCAGGCGGTTGTGCGGCAGGCCAGATGCCGAAAAGATCGGCAGCTTCTGGCCGCGCACCAGCGAGTTCAGGCCGTCGATCGTAGAGATGCCGGTCTGGATGAACTCGCGCGGGTAGTTGCGCGCCGCCGGGTTGATCGCCGAACCGTTGATGCCGCGTGCCTCGCCGTCGACGATCGGCGGGCGATCGTCGCGCGGCTCGCCGATGCCGTTGAACACGCGGCCGAGCAGGCCGGGGCTGACGGTCAGCGACAGCGGCTGGTCGAGAAAGCGTACCCAGGTGTTGTCGAGATCCAGATCGTCGGTGCCCTCGAACACCTGGATCAGGGTCTCGCCCTCGGCGGCGAGGATCACCTGACCGTTGCGCTCGCGGCCGCGGTGGTCGCGGATGCGCACGCGGTCGCCGAATGCGACATCCTCGACGCCGCGAACGATCAGCAGGCCGCCCTGCGCGGCCTCGGCGCGACGGTATTCGACATCGCTCATGATGCTGCCTCCTGGCTCGACGCGTACTCACTGCGCAGCGTCGACAATTCGCTGTAGACCTCGCGCGCGAACTCGCCGAGGTCCTCGGTCTCGTTGCTGCGCCAGGTCGACTTGGCACGCCGTATACGCGCCATGACCGGGTGTTCGGCCAGCTCCTGTACGGGTGCGCCGAGCGTGATCAGCTCGCTGCCGCGATCGAACACCTGCATGACCAGTTCGAGCAGCTGAAACTGTTTCTGCGGTGAACAGTAGGAATCGGCGTCGTCGAGCGCGCTCTGCTGCAGCACCGCCTCCTTGACGAGTGATGCGCCTTCGAGCTCCCAGCGCTGCGCCGACGATAACGCCTCGGGACCGACCAGGTTGACGATGCGCGACAACTCGGCGTCGCGCGCCAGCAGCGACAGCGCCTGGATGCGCCGGTTGGCCCAGGCGCCGCCGATGTTCTTCGCCCACCAGCCCGCAGCGATGTCGACGTCCTGCGAGAAGCTGTCGACCCAGTCGACGGACGGGTAGTGTCGGGCGTCGGCGAGTTCTTTCGACAGCGCCCAGAAGGTCTGGATGATCTCCTTGGTGTGGCTGGTCACCGGTTCCGAGAAGTCGCCGCCGGGCGGCGACACTGCGCCGATCAGCGTCACCGAGCCGCGCGTGTTTCCGAGTGTCTCGACCCGGCCGGCGCGTTCGTAGACCGCCGACAGCCGCGAACCGAGGTAGGCCGGGTAGCCTTCCTCGACCGGCATGTGACCGAGGCGACCGGCGACCTCGCGCAGGGCCTCGGCCCAGCGCGACGTCGAGTCGGCGAGCATGACCACGTCGTAACCCTGGTCGCGGAAATACTCGGCCATCGTCATGCCGACATAGATAGAGGCCTCGCGCGCGACCACCGGCATGTTGGACGTGTTGGCGACCAGCAGCGTGCGTTCCATCATGCCGCGACCGGTGTGCGGGTCTTCGAGCTGCGGGAAACTCTCGAGCACGTCGACCAGCTCGTTGCCGCGCTCGCCGCAACCGACGTAGATCACGATGTCGGCATTCGACCAGCGTGCGACCTGTTGCTGGACCATGGTCTTGCCGGCGCCGAACGGGCCGGGCACGGCACCCTTGCCGCCCTTGAGCAGCGGGAAAAAGGTGTCGAGGATGCGCTGCCCGGTGATCAGCGGTTCGACGCCGTGGTCACGCCGGCTGTACGGCCGCGGCTGGCGCACCGGCCAGCGGTGGTAGAGCTTGAGTTTGTGGACCTCGCCGTGGGCGTCGCGTACGCGTGCGATCGTGCTCTCGAGCGTGTAGTCGCCGCTCGGCGCGAGGTCGATCAGCTCGCCGCTGACGGTCGGCGGAACCAGCACCCGGTGCTCGATGGTCTCGGTTTCCTGTACCGTGCCGAGCTGCGCGCCGGCGCCGATCTGCGCGCCGACCTCGAGTTCGCCGGTCGGAACGAACGACCACTCGCGTTCGCGGTCGAGGGATGCGATCCGCAGGCCGCGCGGTATGTTGTCGCCGGCAAGCTCGGCGATCTCGGTCAGCGGGCGTTGCACGCCGTCGAAGATGCCCTGCAGCAGGCCCGGGCCGAGTTCGACGGTCAGCGGGTGGCCGAGGCCTTCGACCGCCTCGCCGGGACGCAGGCCCTCGGTCGACTCGTAGGCCTGGACGACTGCATCTTCTCCCTCCAGCGCGATGATCTCGCCGACGATATCCAGGCTGCCGATGCGCACCTGCTCGCCGTTGCGACCGCCGGGCAGATGGATCTTGAGGATCGGGCCGTTGATCTCGCGGATGTGGCCGCTACGTTGCTCGCTCATTGCGGACCTCCGCTACGCGCAAGGGCGTGGATGTCGCTGGGAAACAGCTGCTGCAGGATGGTGCGCTGGATGCGCGCCTCGAAGCGCATGAGGCGCCCTTCGAAGCGGTTGTCGACCTGGGCGCGGTTGTCGAGCGTGCGCAGTTTAAGTCCGCCACTGCCCCAGGTGGCCTGTTCGGCCAACGTGATCTTGCGTTGCGCTGCGGCCTCGCTGACCAGCGCGTCCCATTCACCGCCGAGCCACGCGAGGTCGTCACCGACCGCCTCGGCGCGCAGCTCGCCGTCCGGCAGCAGCGCGCTGGCCTCACGAATCATCTCGATCAGCCAGGTGCGGTAGGCCGGTCGGTCGGCGCGCAGCGCGGCCATCTTCTCGACCAGACGGGCCTGCACGGTCTGCACCATCTCCCAGCGCAGCTGGTCGAGGCGGCTCTGCATCTGCAGCTCGCTGGCCTGGGTGACGCGGCGAAAGTGACGCTCGGCCTCGGCCTTGGCGATCAGCACCTCGCGCTCCTCGGCGAGGTGCAGACGTTCGGCGGCGTCGCGCAGGATCGTGTCGCGCTGGCGCACGGCCTTGTCGTGAAACTCTTGGGCCAGCTCGTTGGCGCGCGCCATGATCGCGCCTTCGAGTGCGTCGAGCTGGTTGTTCGCGGGTGCTGTCATGATGCGTCTCCGTCCATGCCGAGGAGCAGACGTATGTGTCCGTCGACCGAGCTGTGCATGTGTTCCGGGTGGGTCAACGACGGCACCTCGGTGAGGAGGATACGTCCGCCCTCGCTGCGCACCTCGTCGAGTCGCCGGCTGTCGGCGGCAGCGAGCTCGTGGTCGATAACGACGAAGGCGTGACTGCGCTGTGCCTGGAGTTGCTCGAGCAGGCGGTCGAGCTGGGCGACGTCGGCATCGGGGTAGACTTCGAAACCGGCCAGGCGGAAACCGGTTGCCAGCGACGCCTCGCCGAGAAACACCTGACGGGTCTCCTCCATCGCCGGTCAGACCCGGTTGAGCAGCAGGATCGACAGCACCAGGCCGTAGATCGCGATGCCCTCGGCGAGTCCGAGGTAGACCAGGGTGCGGCCGAACATCTCCGGTTTTTCCGATACCGCGGCCAGCGATGCGGCGCCGATCGGTCCGACCGCGAGGCCGGCGCCGACGGTGCTGAACGCGGTCGGCAACGCGATCCCGATGAACGCAAGGCCCATGCCCTCGGTGACTGCCGCGGCGCCGGCGGCGGCCGCGTCGGCAGCCGCCATCGCGTCGTTGAAACCGAGTACCGCGACCGCCAGCTGGGCGCCGACGAACAGCGCGATGTTGGTGCCAAGGGTCGGCCGCAACAGCCTGCGCGCGCGCTCGGCCGGCAGCGGTCGGAAATGCAGGTAGATGCCGGTGGCGATCATGCCGAGCAGCGCGGCGGTAAGCAGGACGATGATGGTTGTCATGTGAGCTCCTGATTCAACGGGTCGAGGAACGGCCGACGCGCAAAGGCCGGAACGGGGTGCCGTCGCCGTAGTAATAACGCGAAAAACCCTCGTAGTACTCGAGGCGCAGCGTCTGGATGGTCACGATGACGCCTTCGAGAACGATGATGAAGATGTTGCCGAGTATCAGCGTGATCCAATGACCGACGAAGCCCATGCCGTCGGCCAGCGTGAACACGGCCAGCGACAGTGCGACGTGGTTGAGGCTGAACGCGGCGACGCGCAGGAACGACAGCGAACTGGCGATGTAGTTGTTGACGATCTCGAAGACCTCGATCACGGTCGTGAAGATACGCTCGCCGATCGAGCCTTCGGCACCGCGCCACTGCGCCACGATCAGTACCGCGAGCGTCAGCAGCACCAGGATGGTCGCGACCAGCGGAAAGTCCTGGCCCTGGGCGACGTTGACCAGGCCGCCGAGCAGCGCGAGGTACAACACCAGCGATACCAGCCCGCCCGGACCGAACAGGGCGCCGCCCTGGTCGTTGGACAGCAGGCGGTTGGAGATCGCGATGATCGAGCCGACGGTCAGGAATACCACGCCCCAGATCAGTGCCACCGTGAGCATGTAGATCGGGTCGCTCATCGGTGCGATCCACAGCGGCTCGATCCAGTGTTCGACGCCGAATATGCTGCCGTACAGGAATCCGAACACGATCGACGACGAACCGGCGAGCGCGAACAGCCGCGTGTAAGCACCGATCTTGTGCCGCAGCAGGTAGCCGAGCAGCACGATCACGGCGCCGTGACCGACGTCGCCGAACATCATGCCGAACATCACGACGTAGGTGACCGCGAACAACACGGTCGGGTCGAACTCGCCGAAACGCGGCACCCCGTACTGCTGGACCAGCATCGCGAAAGGCCGCAGCAGCCCCTTGTCGTGTGCCGGTACCGGTACCAGGTGGCGTTCGTCGCGCCGCGGCGGTCGTGCGTCGAGTACGAAGGGGTGGCGCAGTTCGGCGCGCAGTCGGGTATCCAGGGCGACGAGGAAGCGCGCCGGAATCCAGCCCTGCAGCGCGGCGCGGCGCGCACGCGTGGGCCGCTCGCCGCGCTGCAGGGCTGGATTCCGGCGCGCTTCCTCGTCGCCCTGGATACCCGACTGCGCGCC
>JASJCU010000059.1 GCA_030065815.1 Gammaproteobacteria bacterium
AAGCTGTCGCTGGTCGGACGGCACCAGGCCACGCAGCCGTCGATCTCGACCGTGGCCAGCCGCTGCGCCTGACGATCCCGCTGCTCGGCCAGGCGTTCGAGATCGACGGCTGCGTGGCCTGGTGCCGTCCGACCAGCGACAGCTTTGAGGTCGGCGTGCGATTCCTGTCGCCGCAGGACCGCTTCAATGTGCGCATGGTGGAACAGCTCTGCTACATCGAGGACTACCGCCAGCAGGTGGCGCGCGAGGAGGGTCGCAGTCTCAGCAGCGAGCAGGCCGCCGAGGAGTGGATAGAGCGCTTCGCCGAGCACTTCCCCGGCCTGCACTGACGGCGCGCCCCCGCGGCCCAGGCGCGTCGCGCCGACCCGGCGCCACCACGCATGGCCTCGGCATGCAGTCGCACGACCCGGCGCTGAAGTCTCGGTGGTTGCCCGCTGCGGCGCGGTCGCCGAACCACCGCGTTCACGGCGCCGCGATCATCGGCGCGCGATCGCCGCGCTCTCGACGAACACCGAAGAGAGTGCCGATGCCGCCCCGCGCGGGTCACTGCCGACGGTCGGCAGGTCGCGCCGCCAGCACGGCCATGGCATGCGGCCGCCACGCCCCGGTCCGCGGTGCCGGGCGTGTGGCGCCGTGGCGTGCTGTCAGTGGTACTTCTCGGTGCTGATGTGGCCCGGCTCGCGCCGCCGGTGGCGACGCATGCCACGCGCCTCCAGCGCGGCCACCGCGTCGGCGATCATCCCGGAATGCCCGCACAGCATCACGTGGCTGGACTCGGCATTCAGCCTGGCGCCGACCCGTGCCTCGAGACTGCCATCGACGATCGCGTCCGGGATGCGGCCGGGCAGCGCGTTGGCGACCGCTTCGCCGGTCACGAACGGCACGAAGTGGAAGCGTTCGGCGTGGGTACGTTGCAGCCGTTCGATCAGCTCGCGGTAGCCTAGGTTATCGGCGTAGCGCACGCCGTAGCCGAGCACCACGCGGTCGAAGCGCTGCCACGGCTCGTCGGTCTGCAACATCGACAGGAACGGGCCGACACCGGTGCCGGTGGCCAGCATCCACAGGTCGCGGGCCTGGGCCGGCACTTCCTGCAGCGTCAGGAAGCCGTTGGCCGCGTCGGTCAGCAGCAGCTCGTCGCCGACGTCGAGCGCCGCCAGCTCGCTGCTGAGCGGGCCTTCCGGCACGACGTTGAAGAAGATCTCGAGCAATGGCTCGTGCGGCGGGTTGACCAGCGAGTAGGGGCGGCCGACGCGCTCGCTACCCAGGTCCATACCGACGCGGATGAACTGACCGGCGACGAAGTCCGGCCCTTCGGCATCGATCGCCAAGGAATAGTGGGTGTCGTTCCAGCGTGTCTTGCGGGCCACCTGCCCCTTGAGCCATTCGGCCATGTCGCGTCCCCCGCGGCTGCTTGACCTCAACGATGCCGGCTGCGGCCGACAAAGCAACCCGGAGGCGTGTCCGGTAATGCTTTGAATTGATCCGTTTGGGACCGGCGACGCGTGGGTCTATGGCAAACTGGCGCCATGGACGACTCGCCCGGGATTGCGCCGCCGCGCGGTCGGCACGGCGTCGTCGCACTGCTCGGCTTGCTGGTGCTGGCCGGCGGGGCGTTCGTCGGCGCGCGCTATTGGCAGGCTCCGCCCGCCGAGTACCGGCGGCTGATGGCCGATCCGGCGTGCGATCTGCGTGCGGGGCCGTGCAGCGTGACGGCCGATGGCACGGTGATCAGCCTCGCGGTGACGCCGCGGGCGATACCGCTGATGCGGACTCTGCAGCTGCAGGTGACAGTGGCCGGGATGCCCGTCGATGGGGTCGTCGTCGAGGTCCGCGGCCGCAACATGGACATGGGCCTGAACCGCACCCGACTGGCCGCGACGGCGGCCGGTACCTGGCGCGGCGAAACCATTCTGCCGGTGTGCAGTCAAAGGCGCATGGAATGGGAGGCCGCGGTGCGCGTCGCCGGGGCGGAATGGCTCGAGGCACCGTTCCGGTTTCACACCGAGCGGCCCTGAGGCCGAGTTGCCTATGTTAGGGCTTTCTGATATAAACCCGTGCCGAATTTGTCCCGTACAGGCCGTCCGTTGACGCGCCCCGACAACCGCGTCAACAAGAATTGCAGGAGTATCCGACCATGAAACCGATTCTCATCGCCGTGACCGCTTTCGCCCTGGCAGGCACCTTCGGCAGCGCAGTCGCCGGCGACGCCGCGGCGGGCAAGGCCAAGTTCGCCGTCTGCGCCGGTTGCCACGGTCCGACCGGCGCCGGCAACGAGGCGTTGAAGTACCCGAAGATCTCCGGCCGCGACGCCGCCTACGTCAAGGACCAGCTGATCGCATTCAAATCGGGCACGCGCGACAACGCGACGATGAAGGCCATGACCGCCGGTCTCAACGCTGCCGACATCGACAACCTGGCCGCGTACATCGCGACACTGAAGTGATCACCCCGGGGTCGGATGCGCGTTGGCCAGTCCAGCCAGATCCGACCTGCCCATTCCCCGTAGTCGGAAGCCCGTTATGAAACAGATCCTGACCCTCGTCGCCGTCGTCGGCCTCGCCGCAACGGGCGCCGCCCATGCCGCCGGAGATGCCGCAGCCGGCAAGGCCAAGTCCGTCACCTGTGCCGCATGCCACGGCCCCGACGGCAACAGCGTTGCGCCGAACTTCCCCAAAATCGCCGGCCAACACGCCGACTACATCGCCAAACAGCTGGCCGACTACAAGAGCGGCGCTCGCCAGAATCCGACGATGAACGGCATGGCCGCACCGCTCAGCGAGCAGGACATGGCCGACCTGGGCGCCTTCTACGCCAGCCAGAAGGCCAGCGTCGGCAGCGCTGCCGAAGACCAGGTCGCCCTCGGTGAGTCGATCTACCGCGCCGGCAACCCGGAAAGCGGTGTGTCGGCCTGCGCCGCATGCCACGGCCCCAGCGGCGTCGGCAACCCGATGGCCAACTTCCCGAGTCTGGGCGGCCAGCATGCCGAGTACACGGCGGCGCAGCTGAACATGTTCCGCTCCGGCGCGCGCGCCAACGATGCCGCATCGATGATGCGCGGCGTCGCCAAGAAAATGACCGATGCCGAGATCGAGGCGGTCTCGCAGTACATACAGGGGCTGCACTGATCGACTCGGCCGGCCGACACTGACGTCGCCAGGCGGCCCGCGGGCCGCCTTTTTTCTGCCCCGCCGGCGACGGCCGGGCCGGCCCGGGATTGCGCTTGCAGCCGGTCCCCCCGACGCGCAAAAATGGCTGCCGCAGCACACTACGCCGCTGAACTCGCGCCGCAACGGCGGGTCTCAACGGCGTCAACGAGGTAACGGGAGTGAGATTGTGAACAGATCCATCGTCGCCCTGATCGCGGGCGTGTTCCTGGTGGCCGGCGCCGCCGTCGCCAAGCCGTTCGAAGAGGGCGTGCAGTACGTCCCCATCCAGCCGCAGCCGGCCGTCGGCAGCGGCGACCAGGTCGAGGTGATCGAGTTCTTCTGGTACGGCTGCCCGCACTGCATGGACTTCGAACCGGCGGTCACGAAGTGGTCGGCGGCGCTGCCACCGAACGTCACGTTCACCCAGGTGCCGGTCATGTTCGGCGGCCCGGCGGACTTGCACGCGCAGGTCTACTACGCGCTCGAGGGCATGGGCGAGCTGCCGCGCCTGCACGAGAAGTTCTTCCACGCGATGCACGTCGACAAGCGCAAGCTGCGCACGCGCGATGCCGTCGATGCCTTCCTGCAGGAGAACGGCGTCGACATGGACAAGTACCGCGAGGCGATGAACTCGTTCTCCGTTGCCGCGAAGGTCAACCGCGCGCGCGCGCTGATGCGCCGTTACGGCATCCGCGGCGTGCCGGCGCTGGTCGTCGACGGACGCTACCGCAGCGGCTCCGGCTTCCGCAGCTACGAAGAGATGACTGAAGTTGTCGATCACGTGGTCGATAAGGTCCTGGCACAACGCAAAGCCCAGGCGCAAAAATAACAAGCGGGACAGTATGTCGGCATGAGTCTGCAGACCGGCGAGATCGACTACACGCCGCCGCCGTCGGCGAGGCGCGGTCTGCGCCTGCTCAGCTACAACATCCAGGCCGGTATCGACACGCGTCATTACCGCGAGTACGTGACCAAGGGCTGGAAGCATCTGCTGCCGAGCCGCGAGCGCCTGCGCAACCTGAACCTGATCGCCGAGATGCTGCACGGCTACGACCTGGTCGGCCTGCAGGAGGTCGATTCCGGCAGCCTGCGCAGCGGCTTCGTCGACATGACCGAGTACCTGGCGCATCGCAGCGGCTACCCGCACTGGTACCGCCAGGTCAATCGCAACATGGGGCTGCTGGCCCAGCACAGCAACGGCTTCCTCAGTCGCCTGCGGCCGACCCGGGTCAGCAACCACCGCCTGCCGCCGGGCAAGGGCCGCGGCGCGATGCTGCTCGAGTTCGGCGACGGCCCGGAGGCGCTGACGATCTGCAGCATGCACCTCGCGCTGAGCCGGCGGGTGCGTCGGCTGCAGCTTGAGTACGTCCACGAAATCATCGGCGACCGTAAGCACCTGGTGGTCATGGGCGACCTCAATGCCGGCTGCGACAGCCGCGAGGTGCGCGCCTTCATCAAGCGCTCGGGGCTGACCGAGCCGGCCTGTGACAAGGCGACGTTCCCGAGCTGGCGGCCGGTACGGCGCATCGACCATATCCTCGTGTCCGAGGCGATCGAGGTAACCCGCACCCATGTCGTCGACTATGCGCTGTCGGACCACCTGCCGATCTGCGTCGAACTCGTCGCGCCGGAGGGCGTTCGCTCGGCTGCCTGAGCACGCGGAACAGGGATGTCCGAGGACTGGCGCAAAAAATACCTGCAACTGGCCGATGAACACGAGCGCGAGGAGGCCCGCCATGCCGCCGCCGAGCGCGACCTGAGCCGCCTGATCACGCGCCTGTGCGTCGCCGTATCCGGGCTCGACGCGACCCTCGATCCACATCTCGAACGCCTGCGCCGGGCGGCCAAGGGCGGCAAGTCGGCGACCCTGTTGCGCAATGCCGACGAACTCGCCGATGCGCTGGTCCACGCCAGCGAGGATCGCGCCCGTCCCGGCGTGCTGCAGCGCCTGTTCGAACGCGCCGAACTCGGCAGGCGCCAGACCGACGAGGCATTGCGCGCGTGGGCCGACGTCGCCGCCGACCCGGCGGCCGCCAGCGACGCCGCGCTCGACCGACTCGGCGGTCTGCTGCAGCCGGCGATCGTGACCGCGCCCGGCGACGCCGCCGCGGCGCCCGGCGACGGCGGCCTGCTGGACCGCATCATCGGCCGTCGCGCCGGCGGCGCGCCATCGGCCAACCGACTGCTGTCCGATCTGCTCGAACAGGTCGGCTGGCCGGAGGGGCTGCGGGCCGACATCGATGCGTGCCGCGCCAAGCTCGCCGCCGATGCCGCCGACGACGCGTGGACCGACGTCGTCCGTGACGTCAGCGAGATCGCGGTCCGCGCGCTCGCCGAGGCGCAGGCCAATGCCGCGGCCGCCGAACGCTTCCTCGCCGATCTCGGTCGCCGCCTCGAGGCACTCGATCGGCACATGCTCGACGAGGCAGCGCGCGGTGAGGCATCGCGGGCCAGCGGTGAACGCCTCGAACGGCAGATGACCGACGAGGTCGAGCGCCTGTCCGACGACGTGCGCCAGAGCGCCGACCTGGCGCAGCTGCAGGCCAGCGTGCTGGCGAGCCTCGACCGCATGCAGGCGCACGTTCGCGAGCACATCGAGGACGAGAACAAGCGCCGCGCCGACGCCGAGGCCGAGGCGGAGACCCTGCGCGACCAGATGCGCACGCTCGAGCGCGACACCTTCGACCTGCGCCGCCAGGTCGCGCAGACCCAGGAGCAGGCGCTGCGCGACGCGCTGACCGGTCTGCCCAACCGGCGCGCCTACGACGAGCGCGTCGCCCAGGAGCTGGCGCGCCTGCGCCGCTTCGGCGATCCGCTCGCATTGCTCGTGTTGGACGTCGACGATTTCAAGCAGATCAATGACACGCACGGCCACAAGGCCGGCGACAAGGCGCTGGCGATGATCGCCAAGATCCTGCGCGAACGTCTGCGCGCTACCGACTTCATCGCCCGCTTCGGCGGCGAGGAGTTCGTGCTGCTGCTGCCCGGTGCCGAACAGGATGCCGCGGTCAGGGTCGCAGACGCGATGCGCCTGGCCGTCGAGCAGGGCGGTCTGCATGCCGGTGGCCAGCCGGTCCGCGTCACCGTGTCGGGCGGGCTGAGCCTGTTCGGCGACGGCGATACCGCCGAAGGCGTGTTCGAACGTGCCGACAAGGCGCTGTACGACGCCAAGCGCCAGGGCAAGAATCGCGTCAACGTCGCCTAGTCGACACCGTCGCTGTCGAGGTACGCCGCCCAGCCATAGCGCCATGCCGTCCCGGTCGCGTCGCGCAGGGTGCGCAGCAGCGTGTCGCCGGGCGCGGCTTCGCCGGGGAAGACGTTGCGCAGTTCGACCAGTACGCGACCGCTGATCGCGTGCTGGCGCCAGTCGAGTCGGTGCGGCGAGTGGCGCGCCCCGCAGGTGCCGCACACGGCGACCGCGTCCGGTCCGCGCCAGCGCTGCAGGGCGTCGCGCCAGTCCGCGAAACGCGCCCGGCAGTCCGGACAGCGCGGTTTGACCGTGTTCGGCCCGGTGACCAGTCGCGGGTGGGGAAACGGCCCGTGCACGGCGACGTGACAGAACCGGCGATTACCGTCGGCGGGGGGCTCGAGGACCAGCGCGGGCGCGCAGCCGGCATACGTGACGTGGCGAACGAACCCGGTACCGGCACGGTAGCTGCCCGGCCCGAGCGCGTCGGCGATGACGTCGAGTTCGCGCAACACGTGCAGCACCGCATCGCGCGCCGGCGCGGCCTGCACCGACTCGGGCGCGAGATAGAGGCTGGTCAGCGTGGTCATGCGACGATGGTGTCGCAGCGGCCGCGGCGCGGCAAGGAACGCCTGTCGGCAGCGCGTGGGCCTGGCAACGTGGCATCATGGAGGCTGCGCGCAGCGAGCGTCCCTACGATGTGGAAGACCCTGGTGTTGAAACTGGTGCGCGGCTACCAGTTGCTGATTAGCCCGTTTCTCGGCAACAACTGCCGCTACATGCCGAGCTGCTCGGCGTACACGCTCGAGGCGATCGAGAAATGGGGGCCGCTGCGCGGCATCTGGATGGGCATACGCCGCGTCGCGCGCTGCCACCCGTTTCACGAGGGCGGCTACGACCCGGTTCCGGACCCGCCTGATGACGGCCGCCGGCGCTAAGTCGCTCGCCGGGCTGTTCGCGTCGCCCGCGGCGTTGCGCGCGGCGTTCGAGGACGGCCTGGCGCGCATGTTGGCGCACGACCTGCTCGGGGTGTTCGTGTTGGTCGCGGCGAATGCGAGCGTCGAGCCGGCCATGCTCGGGCGCCTGAGCGATCCCCTCTACCGCGTCTATCGACGCTGGTGCGAGCGTTTCGATGCCGGCGATGCCAGTGCGCTCGCGGCGGCGGCCGACGATGTCGACGTCTTCGTGCGCCTGCGCCGGATCGGCTTCGCCGGCCTCGGCGGCATGCAGTGGCGTGACGTCGCACCGTGGCGGCTGCAGTTCAATGCGCTGCGCGCGCTGCGCCCGCCGCGTTCGAGTGGCCAGCGTGTTACCGGGATGCACCTGCCGTTCGCGGCCGACGGCTTTCATTTCAACAAGCCGTACCTGAGCCGCGAGACCCTGGGCGACGGCGAGCTGTTCGGTCGCCCGGTGCGCGTGCTGTACAACAAGTTCCCGTTCGCCGCGCTGCACACCCTGCTGGTGCCGTTTGCCGATGGCTGCCGGCCGCAATGGCTGATCGCCGATGCGCACGACCTGGTGTGGCGGATCGCCGAGCAGTTCGGTCGTGCGCTCCCGGGGCTTGGTTTCGGCTACAATGCTTACGGCGCCTTTGCGTCGGTCAACCACCTGCATTTCCACGGCTTCGTGTCGGCGGAAGGAGGCCTGCCGGTGGAGTCTGCCGCGTGGCGGCACAACGGCGGCACCGCCGACTACCCGCTGGCGGTCGAGCGCTTCGCCGACAGGCGCGTGGCCTGGGAGCGGATCGACGCGCTGCAGCAAGCGCAACGCGCGTTCAACCTGCTGTATCGACCGGGGTGTGTCTACGTGACGCCGCGCCGCATGCAGGGCAGCTATCGGCACGCCGACTGGACCGGCGGCTTCGCGTGGTCGGAACTGGCCGGCGCCTGCACGGTCACTGCTGCCGCCGCATTCGCGCGGCTCGACGCCGCTGACGTGGTGCGCGAGATGGCCGTGATGCGGCCTTAGACCCTGACGTCGACGTTCTGGCCGACGCGCGACGCCGGATCCGGCATGCTCTTGGCGACCGACTCGATGAGTTGCGCGGCCTGGCTGGCCTGGATGTCCATCGCCTTGCGCAGCACCGAGATGGTCACCGCATCACCCGGCTGGGTGGCGCTGTTGCCGATGCCCTGCAATACGCTGGCGGATACGCCCGAGATGTCCATACCTAGCGTAGCGGCAGTTGCCGACCGCACTTGATCGAGCCGCGAACGGTATTCCCACACGCCGAATCCGTCCGCTGCACAGTGCCGCGCGGCTCAGCGCGCGCGCTCGAGTGCGGCGATGCGGTCGTCGAGCGGCGGGTGGCTCGCGAACAGCTCCTTGAGGCCGGCGCCGCTGATGCCGAACGCCGCCATCTCGTCCGGTAGCGGGTGCGGATCGCTGGCGTTCTTCAGCTTGCGCAGTGCCGAGATCATCTTGTCGCTACCGGCCAGTGCGGCACCGCCAGCATCGGCGCGGTACTCGCGCCAGCGCGAGAACCACATCACGATGATCGACGCGAGGATCGCGAGCACGAACTGGGCGACCATCGAGACGATCCAGAATGCCGGGCCGTGGCCGCGCTCGACCTTGAACACGAGGCGATCGACCAGGTGGCCGATCACGCGCGACAGGAACACGACGAAGGTGTTCACGACGCCCTGGATCAACGCCAGTGTGACCATATCGCCGTTGGCGACGTGGCTGACCTCGTGCGCCAGAACGGCCTCGACCTCGTCGTGGTTCATGGTCTGCATCAGCCCGGTGCTGACCGCGACCAGCGCGTCGTTCTTGTTCCAGCCGGTCGCAAATGCGTTCGGCCCGCCTTCGAAGATGCCGACCTCCGGCATCTTGATGCCCGCCGCGCTGGCCTGTCGGCGCACGGTGTCGAGCAGCCACATCTCGTCCTGCGTCTGCGGTTGCTCGATCAGGTGCACGCCCATCGTCTTCTTGGCCATGAACTTGGACAGGAACAGCGATATTAGTGAGCCGGAGAAGCCGATCACCGCGGAATAGACCAGCAGCGCGTTCATGTCGAGATCGACGCCGTTGGCGGCAAGGATGCCGTCCAGCCCGAGCAGGCGGAACGTGACGCTGATCAGTGCGATGATCGCGACGTTGGTACCGAGAAACAGCAGGATGCGCAGCATGGCGTCACACTCCGTTTAGGGACGACGATGCGGCGGAATGTGCGGCCGCCGCGGGGCGAAATCAAGTCCGTGCCGACTGTTTTCCGTTGCTGCCGAGCACCGGTATATGGGCGATATACAGTGCGACGCCGGCGATACAGGCGCCGCCAATGATCGCGACCCACGAGAACGGGCCGAACAGCAGGGCCATGACCGCGTACGACGCCGCCAGCGCGATGAACGCCGCGCGCTTGGCGCGTTTCGGCATCGCGTGGTGCTCTTCCCAGTTGCGCACGGCCTCGCCGAAGTGCGCGTGCTCGCGCAGCCAGCGGTGCCAGCGCGGCGACGAGCGCGAGAACGCCCATGCGGCGATGATCAGGAACACCGTCGTCGGCAGCAGCGGCAAAAAAATGCCGACAATGCCGACGGTCACGCACAGCCACGCGAGGGCGAGATACAGATGCCTGCTGCGGCGGCTGGCCGGTGGCGATGGAGGACGCTGAGGTCGCCGTTTCATGCCTCGATTTCCACGAATGTCCGGTCTGGGCGCAGTTCTCTGTTGCTAACTCTAACGGCTCCACGGCGATATGCGACCCCATCGCCGGCGTGGAACTTTTTCCCTGTTCGGAGTGTCCTTTTTCTAGGCCCGTAACGCCTGCAGATTCGCAGGAATTTGATACGGATTAAGAAACCGGGTGCTAAAGGGCGGAGGGGAACGGTTTCGGCTCGACGCCTGAACGGGAACGTCATAAATTGCGCGTTTGATCCGATGCCTGCCGACGACGGTTTAGCTGCCCCTGCCGGATACCAGGCCCCCGACACAAGGAACCGACAGATGACTATGACCAAACTGACCCTCGCGGCGATCGCCGCGTTGTTTGCGACCAGCGTGGCCCTCGCGGCGCCGGTGTCGTTCAAGAAAGCCGACGCCAACGCCGACGGCAGTATCGATGCCAGCGAATTCGCGGCCAGCGGCGTCGAGGGCAAGACGATGGAGAAGCTCGACAAGGACGGCGACGGCAAGCTGAACAAGAAAGAATACTCCGTCGTGCTGGACGAAGACTGCGAGTAAGCGGCGAGTCCCGCACGCTCACGAGCATGGCCCCGGTCGACCGACCGGGGCTTTTTCGTTAGCCGGCGTGGGCCGGCCAGTCGATATAGCCCCCGGGCTGCGGCGAGTACCAGGTCGACATGTCGGCCTCCGGCGCCAGCGGCCAGCCGTTGGCGAAGCGCTCGACCAGGTCCGGGTTGCTGATGTACGGCCGGCCGAACGCGATCATGTCGGCATGCCCCGCGGCGATCGCCTGCTCGGCGGACTGCTGCGTATAGCCGACGTTGCCGATCAGGGTACGCGGAAACAGCGCGCGGAACTCGGCCAGCGTCATCGGCTCGCCGAGTTCGTGAAAGCCGAACCCGAGCCCGTCCATGATGTGCAGAAAACCGATGCCGGCCGCCGCGAGCCGGGTCGCGGCGAATCCGAAGAGCTCGCGGTACTCCGGCGTGCCCATGTCGTTGAATACCCCGTTCGGCGACAGGCGCACACTGATGCGCGTTGCCGCGAAGCTCTCCGCGACCGCAGCGACGACCTCGCCGAGCAGGCGGTAGCGGTTGTCGATGCTGCCGCCATAGGCGTCGTCGCGCTGGTTGGTCTTGGCCTGCAGAAACTGATCGAGCAGATAGCCGTTGGCCGCGTGCACCTCGACCCCGTCGAACCCGGCGTCGCGCGCGCGCCGCGCGGCCTGCCGATAGTCGTCGACGATGCCCGGGATCTCGTCGCTGGCGAGCGCGCGCGGCGTCTCGTACGGAAACTTGCCGCGCGGCGTGTGCGACGCGTCGTTGGCGATTGCAATCGCCGATGGCGCGACCGGCAGGCGTTCATCGTCGAAGAAGTAGCGGTGCGAGGCCCGTCCGCAGTGCCACAGTTGCAGGAACACGCGCCCGCCGCGCGCATGTACGGCCGCGACGACGTCACGCCAGCCCGCGGTGTGCTCGGCGTTGTAGATGCCGGGCGATTCCAGCCAGCCGATGCCCTGTTCCGAGACCACCGTGGCCTCGGTGATGATCAGCCCGGCGCTGGCGCGCTGCGCGTAGTAGGTGGCCATCGCCGCGTTGGGTATGCGTTCGGCACCGGCGCGGGCACGTGTCATCGGTGCCATGACGACGCGGTTCGGCAGTGGCAGGCCATCCGCGGTCGTCAACGCGGAAAGCAGTCGAGATGTCGACATCTGTGGCTCCTCGTCGATTGCGTTGTCGCCGCCGATCGGCGGCAATGCGCCGCAGAGTATAGGTGCCCACCGCGACGCAATACCGCGGCGCGGATGGGTAAAGCCGGCGACCACGGCATTTGACCCAGTGCAAAAAGGCCACGCAAAACGTCATGGCGGCGTTGCCGCCGGCTGGACCGCCGTCGCTGCAGCGAAGACAATGACAGATGACGACCAGACGGCCGCCGTCTGGGCGGCGTCTACTTGTGTGCGCCTGACGCCGTTTCTCGACCGCGTGCCGCCGGGTACCCGACGGGCGACATCGCCGTCGGCTGCGGTCATCGCGGGGTTCGTAATGCACAACGGTTTCCAGGCCCGGGTCACGGTTCGCATCTCGATGCTGATCATCCTGGTGCTGACCCCGTTCCTGCTCTACCACGCACACCGGACGCACTGGAGGATCGCCGCGTTGCTCGGCGTCATCCTCATCGGCGAGACGCTGCTGATCCACTTCGTCAACAACGGCGGCTCTCCGCGGGTCGCCACCCATGTCGTGTCGCTGACCTACAGCGCCGGCGCGCTGTACGTCGTGCATGTCATGGGCGTGCCCGGCACCTTCTGGCTCTACCCGGTGGTGCTGGCGAATTTCTACGTGCTGCCCTGGCAGTCGGCATCGCTATACAACGTCGTCGTGATCGCCGCCGCGGGCGTTTTGATGCGTGACCAGCCGGAGGTGGCCGTGCGTCTCGCGGCCACCCTCGGCATCATGACGCTGTTCGGCTACGTGTTCGTCCGGCAGGTGTCGGGCCAGCGCCGCGAACTCAGCGATCTGAGCCTGATCGACCCGCTGACCCGGGCGCTCAACCGTCGCGCCCTCGACGATCGGTTGGCGCAGGTCGCCAAAGAAAAGGCGCGGCACGACGGCCAGGTCTCCGCGATCATGCTCGATATCGACCACTTCAAGAAGATCAACGACCGTTTCGATCACCATACCGGCGACGCCGTCCTCAAGCACGTGGTCGACGCCATCAAGCTGCGGCTGCGCGGCACCGACAGCCTGTATCGCTACGGCGGCGAGGAGTTCGTCGTCATCGCGATGCATACGCGTCTCGACGAGGCCGAGAGCCTGGCCGAGGACCTGCGGCGCAAGGTCAACGCGGCCGCGGTTCCGACCATCGGCCACGTCACGGTGTCTGCGGGCGTCGCCGAACTGCAGGCCGACGAGCAGCCGATGGCGTGGATCAGCCGCGCCGACGAGGCGCTGTACCAGGCCAAGAAGGCCGGTCGCAACCGGGTCTGCATCCGCGAGGCGCCGACCGCGGTTGCCGGCTGAGGCCGTACGGCGGTCTCCCGGGCCGCGACCTGACACGTCATTCGTGCGCGGCGGTGCACCGCCATCGACACGCTGTCTGGCGGTCGCTGCGTCGTCGCCGCTGCGCCGCGGTCCGGGCAGCGCTGCGGCCATGCGGTCGGTTGCACCGGCGGTGCCGTGCGGTGCCGTTGTCGGCGGCGACGCCCCGGCAGGGATGCGGCGTGGCGCAGGGCCGCGGGGTTCGGCGCGTGACTTCACCGACCCGGCGTCCGTGTGTTGCGGTCCACGCCAGCGCGCGGCGTCGCCAGGTGGCGCGTAGCGTGACGCCGCACCCGGTCCCTATGCCAACCGTTGCGGCGTCTACCCCGTGCGTTGTGGGGCGACTGCCGCGCTCCGCCCGCTAGGCTGCGGCCGATAACGCCGACCCAGCCCACCCGATGCCCGCCGTGACCGAGACCACCCGACTGGAGCGCCTGTACGACCTGATCAGCGGTGATGAGGACGCGCGCGTCTGCAAGGACATCCCGGCGGAATCCTGTGCCGACCAGCCGCGCAACTTCTTCGCCTACCTCGGCGCCAACACCGTCAACAAGGTCGCCGACGAGCTCAGCAGTGCGAAGCTCGTGCTGCCGTGGATGCTTGGCGCGCTCGGCGCACCGGCGGCATTCACCGGATTCCTGGTGCCGATCCGCGAGGCCGGCGTGCTGCTGCCGCAGATGCTGGTCGCCGCCTACGTGCGACGCCTGCGTCGACGCCAGCCCGTGTGGCTGCTGGGCGGCGCGCTGTCGGCGCTGGCGCTGTTCGGCATGGCCGGCGTCGTCGCGACGCTGGACGGAGTCGCGGCCGGCTGGGCGCTGGTCGTGCTGCTGATCGTATTCAGCCTGGCCCGCGGGCTGTGCTCGGTGTCGGCCAAGGACGTGCTCGGCAAGACCGTGTCGAAGAGCCGCCGTGGCCGGCTGATGGGCTGGAGCGCCGCGGCCGGCGGCGCGCTGACGCTGCTGCTCGGCGCCTGGCTGGGCGGCAGCGCGCTCGGTGACGCCGGTCGCGCTGTGTTCGTGCTGCTGCTGGTCGCTGCCGGCTGCCTGTGGCTGATCGCACTCCTCCTGTTCGCCGGTATCCGCGAACTGCCCGGAGCGACCGAGGGTGGCGGCAACGCGCTGCAGGTCGCGTTGTCCCACCTGCGGATGCTGCGCCACGATGCGTTGCTGCGACGTTTCGTCAGCGCCCGGATCGCGTTGCTCGCGGTCGCGCTGGCGCCGCCGTTCTACGTGCTGCTGGCGCAGCAGCGCGGTGCCGGCGACGCCGCCGGGCTCGGCATGCTGGTGGTCGCCAGCGGGCTCGCCGCGGCGTTGAGCTCGCCGTTCTGGGGCGTGCTCGGCGACCGCTCGAGTCGCACCGTGATGGCACTGGGTGCGGCCGGTGCCGGGGTGCTCGGACTCGCCGTCAGCGCGGCCGCGCTCACCGGCCACGCCGCGCTGTCGCACGGCTGGGTACATGCCGCGGTCTACATGCTGCTGATCATCATGCACAGCGGCGTGCGGCTGGGTCGCAAGGTCTACCTGGTCGACATGGCCGATGCCGACAACCGCGCCGCCTACGTCGCGGTCTCCAACAGCGCCGTCGGCGTCGCGATGCTGGTCGCCGGCCTGATCGGGCTGCTCGGCGACTGGCTCGGGATTGCCGTCCTGCTCGGCCTGCTGGCGGTCGCCGCACTCGCCGCGGCCGCTATGGCGCTGCGGCTGCCCGAGGTCAGCGACGCCGGGTGAGCCGTCGCCGATGGCCTGATACCGAGCCGACGGTCGTGGCGACGCCGGCCCGGCCGGCTTCTGGCCGGCCGCAGCCGGCACCGGCGCGGCGTATACTCGCCCTCGGCGCGGGATCGCGAGCGACGGCCGGGGTGCATGGGAGCAAGCGGATCATGGGCAATGTCTTCGTTTGCTATCGGCGCGGCGATGCGCCGCGCCGGCTGCCGCGGCTGTTGACCGACCTGCAGCTGGCGTTCGGTCCGCTCGCCATCGTCAATGCCGGGGCGCAGGCGCTGGGGTTAGCAACGCCCGAATCGCTGCACGACAGGATCGCGGCCAGCGACGTCTTCGTGTTGATCACCGGTCCGCGATGGCTGGCCGCGGCGGGTGACGACGGGACGCGGCGGATCGACGATCCGCACGATTCGGTGCGCCGCGAGATCGAGACCGCCCAGGACCTGGGCAAGCCCATCGTGGTCGCGCAGATCGGTGATGCGGCGCCGCTGCGCCTTGCCGACCTGCCGGCCGCGCTGCACGGCCTGGCGACGATCCAGCCGGTGGCCCTCGACGACGCACACTGGCAGGCGTCGTTCGAACGCCTGCGCGAACGGATTGCGGCGCTGTTCCCGGGGGCGGCAGCGGCACCCGTCGACGATCCCTACGTGCGGCTCGCGGCGTTGCGCGCCCCGCTGTCGGTCGCGCCCGATTCCGCTGCGGCGTCAGCCGCCGGCCGGGTGTTCATCAGCCATGCCAGCGACGACGAGTCGTTTGCCGGCGACATCGCCGCTGCGATCGAGGGGCGCGGATACCGCTGCTGGATCGCGCCGCGCGACATCCCGCCGGGCACGGCGTCCTGGGCCGGGGCGATCGCCGACGGCGTCACCGGCAGTCGATTGCTGCTGGTGCTGCTGACCGGGCGCGCGATGGCGTCACGCCAGGTGTTGCGCGAGATCGCGCTCGCCGACCAGCACGGTCTGGCGCTGCTCGCCGTGCGCGCCGATGCCGAGGCGCTGTCGAAGGAGATGCGTTACTACTTCACGGCGGCCCAGCGCCTCGAGGTCGCCGCTGTCGCACGCCCCGACGCGCTGCGCGCGGTTGCGGATGCGGTCGCCCTGCAGCTCGGACCATCGGCGGGATCGCCGCGCGGCTGAACCGCGCGACCCGCGCTACGGTGCCTCGAACACCTCGGTGTCCGGGTGGAACGTGTACCACGCGAACCAGAAGCTGGTGACGCCGGGCAGCGCTGTACCGTCGGCGTCGAACGCGTCGGCACTGCGACTGGTGGCGTCGAACTGGATGCGGATCGGGCGGCCGGCGAGGGTGTCGTCGATGCGCGTGTGCCCGGTGCGGTCGAGCTCGGTGAACGGATAGGCCTTGTGGCTGCCGTCGATCGTGATGCCGAGTACCTGTTCCTTGGGGTGGTAGCGCCGCGACTGCGCCGAGACCGGGAACAACAGCTGGTCGCTGCCGGCGTATCCGGCATACGGGTCGCGATCGTAGTCGCGGTCGAACCCGGTGTCGGGCGACAGCACCTGGCTGTCGGGATGACGCGTCCGCCAGGCATCCCAGCTGGTGTGGCTGAGTGGCAGCGCCGTGAGCCGCTCACCGCTCAGCGGGCCGCTGACCGCGCGCATCATCAGCTGGCTCCACAGCGACTCGGTCTCGCGGTCGTAGAGCAGCACGTCGCTGTTGTACAGCAGGCCGGAGACGCCAAAGCTGCGCGGTGCGTCGGCGCTGCCCGCGGCAAACGCGATCCCGGTGCCGCACAGCGGACAGTACGTGATCGCGACCGGGTCGTCGGCGATGCGGTCGTTGACGACCTCGTGCCAGTTCAGGATCGCGACCGGGTACGCGCGCGCGACGCCGGCGTGCACGATACCGAGCACGCGGTCGTCAGCGGCGAGGAAATCGGCGTCGGCGGCGGCGACGAAGCGCGGCGCATCGATCGCCGGGATGCCGTCGCGCGGTGGTCCGCCGAGATGGATCTCATCGGCCGGGACCAGCGTACCGGTCAGCGCGAAGCCGTTGTCGCCGCTGCGTGCCAGCACGTTGTACAGCACGCCCAGCAGGGCGCCGAGCAGGATGATCCGCAGCCAGGTCGGGTGGCGCATGGTCGTGGGCCTTGGTGGCAGTCTCGGTGATGAGACCGCCATATCGGCCGCTGTGTTTCACTTGCCGCTGTGCAGGCCGTCGCGCAGCGCGCGGATCTCGGCACGCAGCGCCCGCAGTTCGTGCTGCAGGTCGACGTGCTCATCGTGCACGATGGCGCCGATCTCGGCGGTTTCCTGCTGTTTCTGTTCCTCGACCATCGACTGCATCGTGCTGACGATGATCGCGATGAACAGGTTCAGCATCGTGAACGTCGCGATCAGGATGAACGGCACGAAATAGGCCCATGCCCACGGATAGACCTCGATGACCGGGCGTGCGATACCCATCGACCAGCTCTCCAGGGTCATGATCTGGAACAGCGTGTACATCGATGCGCCGAGGCTGCCGAACCATTCGGGAAAGCGTGCGCCGAACAGGCCGGTGGCCATGACCGCGGCAACGTAGAAGACGATCAGCAGCAGCCCGGCGATCGACAGGATGCCGGGGATCGCGCGCAGCAGCGATTCGACGACGAAGCGGAAGCGCGGCACCATCGACACCAGGCGCAGCACGCGCAAGACGCGCAGCACGGTCAGCGGTCCGCTGGACGGGATCAGGGCGACACCGACGACGATAAAGTCGAACAGGTTCCACGGGTTGCGGAAGAACCCGGCGCGGAACGCGTACAGCTTGACCAGGATCTCGGCGACGAACACCGACAGCAACAGGCGGTCGATGGACTTGAGCAGGCCGCCGGCGAGCTCCATCGCCCGCGACGATGTCTCGAGGCCGAGCGTGACGCCGTTGATGATGATCAGCGCGACGATGATGCGCTGAATGCGTTGCGACTCGATCCACGTACCGAGCCGGGACCGGAGCGACGACTGGTGCTGCATGGAGCCTCCGCAGTTGTACTATCGCGATCGCGCAGGACTATACCTGCTAGCCTGCACGTTGCCTAAGCCGACCAACGCCGACCTGCAATGTGATTGACACGGGGTTGGTTTGCTTCGCTTGCTTGCGGGATTCAACGAACTGCAGTTGGCATCCGGCACTGCCCTGTTCGGATTCCTGCCGTTTCTCGCTCGCCGTGGCTCGGTCTTCACTCAACCCATGGCCATGGCTATGACCTTCCGTCCACGCCGGTGCCCCGACGGCTGCGACATCGGCAGGCCCTTCGAATGCCCATGCAAAGCGCAGGCTCCTAGCGCGGCGGTGGCAGGTCGGCACCGCGCAGGCGTTGCCACAGCCACGGCAGGCCGGTGTCGACCGGCATCCGCTGGCGGTAGCGCAGCGGCGCGATTGCCTCGAGCGGTTCGCTCTGGTGCTCGGCGAACGCGAACGTGAACACGTAATGCGGGTGCTGGCCCATGCGCAGGTCGGTGATCGTGACTCGATGGCCGTCGTCGGCGAGTGCATAGAAGCCCTGCGAGAAGTCGCGGATCAGGTTGGCGTCGACGAAATCGCGGGTGCGGGCGTCGATCTCGGCGCCGCGCGCGAAGCGGTCGAAGCGGATCGGCCGCCCGGGATCGGTGAGCGGATCGAGCAGCGAGTAGAAGCCCTCGGCGTAGTGGTCGTCGCGCAGCAGCACGACGCGCCACAGCACGGTATTGAACGGTGTCGGCGTGACCAGCACCTGGTCGCTCGACAGCCCCCGCGCGTCGGCAGTCTGCAGCGCCTGCCCGGTCACGTAGGCCTGCGCCGCCAGCGACCAGCCGGCATACAGTGTCGACAGCGCCAGTCCGGCGGCGTTCCAGCGCCGCCGCGTCGGCCGCCGCAGCAGCAGCGTGATCAGCAGGCCGAGCAGCAGCGGCAAGGTGTACAGCGGATCGATGATGAACAGGCTGCCGAACCCGAAGGGTTGCTCGGAGAACGGCAGCAGCAGGCGTGTGCCGTAGACCGTCATTGCATCGAGCCAGGCATGGCTGAACAGCCCGACGACGACCATCAGCAGCCAGCGCAGGTAGTGATCGCGGCTGCGCGTGATCGCCGCGAACAGCCACGCGATCAACGGTGCCGCGAGGGCCTGCCAGAAGAAGGCGTGCGTCTCGGCGCGGTGCCAGACCATGTTGCGGATCGGGTCCCCCTGGTCGAGGAACACGTCCAGATCGGGCAGGGTGCCGACCACGGCGCCGAGCAGCGCCGCCTGCCACACCGGGCGCGTCCGGCCCATGACCGCGGTGCCCACCGCGGCCCCGAGTGCTGCCTGTGTCAGCGAATCCACGCCCCGCCGGCCCCCGCCTGCTGTCTATGACGCCTCCAGCTTACGCCCGCACCCACGGGGTTTCGCTCACAGTTTCGGGGGGTTTGGATGCAGCGCAAGAATCGGGTGGGCAGGGGACGGTGCACGCACTACAGTCCCGGTCATGGACATGGCATCGCGTAACGACAGCGCCCCGCTAGGGGGCGACGACTACACCCGTATCGCGCAGGCGATCGGTTTTCTGCGCGATCGGCAGGCGCAGCAGCCGTCGCTCGGTGACCTGGCGCGCCACCTCGGGCTCAGCGAGGCCTACACCCAGCGTCTGTTCAGCCGCTGGGCCGGCATCAGCCCGAAGCGTTTCCTGCAGTTCCTCAGCGTCGAGTCGGCCAAGCGGCGCATGCGCGAGACCGGCGACCTGCTCGGCGTGGCGCTCGGCGCCGGTCTGTCCGGGCCGGGCCGCTTGCACGACCTGTTCGTCAACATGGAGGCGATGACGCCCGGCGAGTTCCGGCGCGCGGCGGCCGGCGTGAAGCTCTACCACGGCTGTGCCGAGACGCCGTTCGGCGCGGCCCAGGTGGTCTACAGCGGGCGCGGCATCTGTCGTCTGGCCTTCGTCGGCGAGTCGGCGGCCGCCGCCAGCAGCGCCGAGCTGGCCGAATCCTGGCCGGGCGCCCGGCTGCAGCACGACGCGGCCGGCAGCGCGGCGCTGCTGGCGCGGGTGTTCACGCACCCGCCGACGGCGGCCGATCGCGGGTTGTCGCTGTGGGTCGGCGGCTCGAACTTCCAGATCCAGGTATGGCGTGCCCTTTTGCGGGTGCCGTTCGGTGGCCTGTTGAGCTACCGGCAGCTGGCCCACCTGGTCGGCAGGCCGGCGGCCGCGCGTGCCGTCGGCAGCGCGGTCGCGCGCAACCCGATCGCCTACCTGATCCCGTGCCACCGCGTGCTGCGCGAGACTGGCGACTTTGGCAGCTACCACTGGGGCGAAGACCGCAAACGCGCGATCTGCGTCTGGGAGGCGGCAGGCGGTATCGCGGCGGCCGGCGACCGGGCCGGTCGGTGAGCCGCCGCGGCCGGGAGACCGCCGGCCCTCGGGCCGCGCGGGAACCGGATTCGTCGAGCAGGCCGTGGGCCGCCCTCGCCGCCGGCCATGTCCCGAATTGCGGACGATGCCGCAGTGGCTACCGAACGGCGTCGTCTACACTGGGAGCGAGGCCCGCAGTGGCCGGGCACCAGCACCCCATGGCAAGCCATTCGTCGAAGCAGATTCCCGTTGGAGGACATCGCCCCCAAGCCGCCTGAGACCACCGATTCGCGTGTCGAGGTCGCGCAGATCGCGCAGGGTTTCCAGCACCTCCCGATCTCGCTCTCTGTCAATCTGGTCAACGGCCTGATCCTGGTCGCGGTGCTCTGGTCCGCTGCGTCGGCAGGCGTCTTGCTGCTCTGGTTGCTGTTGCTGGTCGGTGTGACAGCGGCCCGATTCGCCTTGTTGCGGGCGTTTCGGGAGGCGCGTCGGCAGCCGTCGCTCGATGCCCCGCGCTGGCGGCGTCGCTTCGTCGTCGGGGCCTGCGCGGCCGGGGTGACCTGGGGGCTGTCCGGCGTCATCTTGTTTCACCCGACGTCCTTCCCCCACCAGGTCTTTCATGCCTTCGTCCTCGGCGGCATGCTGGCCGGTGCCGTGCCGCTGCTGTCGTCGATCGCCAATGCCTACCGCTGTTTCGCGATCCCGATCGGTGTGCCGATCACGCTGATGATGCTGTCGGTCGGCGACCAGGTGCACGTCATCATGAGCCTGCTGATGGCAATCTTCACGGCCGCGATGCTGGCGTCGTCGGCACAGGTGGAGCGGCTGTTCCGCGAGGCAGAGAATCTGCAGCGCCGGCTGCTGACGTCGCTCGAGACCGGCCATGCGCTCGAGCACATGGTGCGCCTGGACCCGCTGACCGAGATCCCCAACCGGCGGCTTCTCGAAGAGGCCCTGGCGCGCGAGTGGGCACGTGCGAAGCGTGAACAGACGACGCTCGCGGTGATTACCGCCGACATCGATTACTTCAAGGAATTCAATGACAACTATGGGCACCACGCCGGCGATCGCTGCCTGATCGCCGTGGCCCAGGCGCTGCAGCAGACGCTGTCGCGGCCCGGTGACGTCGTCGCGAGAGTCGGTGGTGAAGAATTCGCTTTCCTGTTGCCGCGCACGACGCTCGACGGTGCACGGGCCGTCGCCGAGCAGATGCGCGACGCGATCCTGGCGCTGCAGCTGCGCCACGACGCGTCACCGGTGCACGATCGGATCACGCTCAGTTTCGGCGTCGCGTCATCCGAAGCGGTCGCCGCGGCCTCGGCCGCGGAACTGCTGCGCGCATCCGATGCCGCGCTCTATGATGCCAAGCGGCGCGGACGCAACCGGATCGCCACGGCGACGGCCTAGGCAGCTGGCGTTCATCGGCACATCGCCGCCGACGGCGGTGACCACGGGTCGGTCGACAGCGCCACGGGGTCCGCACGGTACCCTGTCGCCCGCGGGGTATATGGCCGCAATCGACGTGATTTAAGATCGCAGGCTACGCGATTTCGCTGCGCCACAGCCGGCGCGACTATGCCACGGCGGCGGCCGTTCACGGGTAACAACAAGGGAGCGAGATGCCGATGAGCGAACCCTACATCGCCGACACCAAGCCACAGCCGGTCGAACTGAAGGAAGGCGAGACCGTCTGGTGGTGCAGCTGCGGGCGCTCGAAGAACCAGCCGTTCTGCGACGGCTCGCACCAGGGTTCGGACTTCGAGCCGGTCGAGTTCACCGCCGACAAGGCCGGCAAGTTCTTCTTCTGCCTGTGCAAGCGGACCGCCAGCGCCCCGTTGTGCGACGGTTCGCACAAGCAGGTCACGCAAGACGAGCTGGATGCCCAGGACGGCCTGCAGACCGTCTGGCACAAGGTCGCCGAGCGCGGCGAGCTGCGTGACGGCGAGGTGCGCAGCGTACACGCCGGCAGCCAGACCATCGCGCTGACCCGTTACGACGGCCGGCTCGGCGCGCTCGACAACGCCTGTCCGCACCAGGGCGGCCCGCTCAGCGAGGGCAGCATCGAGTGCAGCGACGATGACGGTGACTGCTGGCTGCGCTGTCCGTGGCACGGCTGGGATTTCCACCCGCTGACCGGCAAGTCGCCGGGGGCGCACGACGACGGCGTCAAGACCTACCCGGTCGAGGAACGCGACGACGGCGTCTACGTCGCCGTGCAGGAGTCGACCGTGCACACGCCGACGGTCAGCGACCTGATGGCGCAGACCATGGTCAACTGGGGCGTGACCCATGTGTTCGGCATGGTCGGACATTCCAATCTCGGCCTCGCCGACGCGCTGCGCCTGCAGGAGGAAGGCGGCAACCTGCAGTACATCGGCATCCGCCACGAAGGCGCGGCGGCGTTTGCAGCGTCCGGCTACGCCAAGCTTTGTGGCAGGCCGGCGGCGTGCCTGAGCATCGCCGGCCCGGGCGCGACCAACCTGATGACCGGGCTCTGGGATGCCAAGGTCGACCGCGCGCCGGTGTTGGCACTGACCGGCCAGGTCAATACCCAGGTGCTCGGTCCCGGCGCGTTCCAGGAGATCGACCTGGCCAGCGCGTTCGCGCCGGTCGCGAAGTTCAGCCACACGGTGTTGCGGGATTCCAGCCACGTCGAGCTGATGAACCTGGCGTGCAAGAACGCGATCGTCGAGCGCGATGTCGCGCACCTGATCTTCCCCGACGAGGTGCAGACGGTGCCGGCACCCGACGACGCCAAGGCCGGCGCCCCCGACGGCCGGATCGGCGACCGTTCGATGTTGCCCGCGACCGATACGCTGGCCACCGCCCTGCAGATGCTCAAGGACGCGAAACGCCCGGTGATCATCGTCGGCTACGGCGCGCTCGGGCGCATGGAACCGGTGATCACGCTGGCCGAGAAACTCCGGGCGCCGGTGTTGACGACGTTCAAGGCCAAGGGCCAGATTGCCGACGACCACGCGCACGCGGCCGGTGTGCTCGGCCGCAGCGGCACACCGGTGGCGAGCTGGTGCATGAACGAGTCGGACCTGCTGGTCGTGTTCGGTGCGAGCTTCTCCAACCACACCGGTATCACGGCGAAGAAACCGATCATCCAGGTCGACTACGATGCGATGACGCTCGGCAAGTTCCATCCGGTCGAGCTGCCGGTCCTCGGTGAGATCGGCCTGACCGCGGAATGGCTGTGGCGGGCGCTGCCCGAGGACACCGGCGCCGAGGACCAGGTCGCCGAACTCGCCGAGCGTCATCGCATCGTAGTCGACCTGGATGATCGGTTTCTTCGCCGTGATACCGGTGTGGTTGGAGAAGCTCGCACCGAACACGACCAGCAGGTCCGACTCGTTCAT
>JASJCU010000003.1 GCA_030065815.1 Gammaproteobacteria bacterium
CGCCCGCCGTCTTGCTGTCCGCCAGGAAGATACCAGCCTGAGCTCAAATCAGTTTCGAGGTGCCATGACATTTCAGTATCTCCCGGCCTTTATCGTGGTTGTGTGTCTGTGGTTAACGGTCGCCGCGGGGTTTTTAATCCTGAGTTGTTGCGTTGGGGAGATCTCGGATCGCCAATCGATCCACAGCCCCAGACAGCAAGGTCCAGGGACTGCCCGGTCCGTCTGCGCTGCGGCATCGGACCAGAGCCGACAATGCCGGTCAAGCTATGATTCAAAGGCTGTGGAGCTTGCGATTCGAAACGTGACTCGGATCTCAGTCTGCGTTTCTCGACAGCTGTTCCTAACGACACCATTTCCGGCGCTTCTGACTCGCGAGCGGAAGATGTTCGCGCACAAACTGTCTTATATTGTTCTGTCGAATCCGCAATGACCGTGCGCGGCTGCAGTTCAGCGCGACAAGAGATTGTCGCAGACGTCTCTCGACAGGGTTCGATGGCGTGATTGCAATCGTGTCGGCGGTCAGCGACTCCAAATGCGCTGTCCGATGTCCATCTGCCGGCGACCTTGTAGCTTCGCGCAGGGGCCGAATCTCTCTACGCAACGCGGACATCCGCATCGCCGCACCGGCCTTCGGCCAGATTTTGTCGAAGTGCAACATTGCGACCCGAGTTTGAGTCCTTAGACAGAGACCGTCTTCGACAGCACCATCGACGCGAGCCGACGAGGTCGAACCGTGCGGCGTGAACCGCGCTCCCGACGCAAAGAAGCGTTTCCGAATAGACTGATACACGCGGGTGTGCACCGCCAATCGGCACGCCTTTGGCTACGCGGGGAGGCTCAGGCGGGCGTCCTCGGCAACCGCTAGCCGCGACTGCCGCACGCGGGTTCTCGGGCAGCATCGGCCGACCTTCATTCACGAAAGCGCGGGGAGGGACCTATCCGGTCACCGACGTCGCGCGTTGAGCCTGGGGAATGGACGGTCAAAGGCGCGCCGCGCTCGCGGGCTGCTGCCGGACAGCCGCGCAAAGGCACCCGAGTAACAGTGACGACTAGCGGGGCTGCTCTACCGATGCCCGAACCGGCTATCCGATTTAAACGAGGAGCAGAGCGGTCTCGTCTCGCGGGGCTGATTGGTGCCCAGGGACAGAATCGAACTGCCGACACGGGGATTTTCAATCCCCTGCTCTACCAACTGAGCTACCTGGGCGCATTGGACCGCGCCGGGACCCGGCGCGAAAGACGCGGTATTAAAACGGCGCCGGCGCGGCGCGTCAAGTCGCGGCGGGTAGTGCGGCGCTATTCAGGACGGAAATCGGGAGGCGTCTCGGCGCCGTCGCCGAAGAAGAACTTTTCCATCTGCTCCTCGAGAAAGCTGCGCGACTTCGGATCGACCGGGCTCAGTCGGTATTCGTTGATCAGCATGGTCTGGTGGCGCAACCACTCCTGCCACGCCTCCTTCGAGACGTTCTCGAACACTCGCTTGCCGAGGTCGCCCGGGTACGGCTGACGATCGAGCCCCTCGGCCTCGCGCTTGAGGCGCACACAGTTGACCATCTCACCCATAGTTGCTCTCCGTGATCTTCAGTCAGCGATTTCGTCGATCAGGCGCTTCACCGGCGCCGCGAGCCCGACGTCTTGCCGTCGCCGCGGGTTATACCAGAGCTGGCCGCCGCCCTCCAACACGCCGCAACCCGACCCGTTCAGCAGGATTTCGACCGGGCGGATGTCGAGATGGAAGTGGCTGAAGGTATGCCGCCGCGGGTCGAGGGCGCGGCCGAGCGCGGCGTCCTGCGCCAGGGCTTCGCGGCACCAGTGCAGCGGATCGGCGTCGACGGCGATCTCGGGGAGGCTCCACAGGCCGCCCCAGACGCCGCTCGGCGGGCGTTGTTCGAGCAGAACCGCGCCGGCCGGATCGCGAACGACGAGCATGCAGACGCTGCGCTCGGGCAGCGCCTTGTTCGGCCGGCGCCCGGGAAACTCGCGCTCGCGGCCCTGCGCATGGGCGACGCATTGTGTCTGCAGCGGACAGCGCCCGCAGGCCGGGCGACCTCGGGTGCACAGCGTCGCGCCGAGGTCCATCATCGCCTGGTTGTAGTCGGCGACGCGGCCTGCCGGCGTCAGCTCCTCGGACAGCCGCCACAGGCGGCCGAGCACGCGGCTGCTGCCCGGCCAGCCAGGCACCGCGAAGCAGCGCGCCAGCACCCGCTTGACGTTGCCGTCGAGGATCGCATGGCGTTGGCCAAGCGCCAGCGACAGGATCGCGCCGGCGGTCGAACGTCCGATGCCGGGCAGCGCCTGCAGGGCGTTGGTGTCCGCGGGGATGCGGCCGTCGTGCTGCTCGACGACCTGGCACGCGGCGCGATGCAGATTGCGCGCCCGCGCGTAGTAGCCGAGCCCGGTCCAGTGGTGCAGCACATCGTCGAGCGGCGCAGCGGCCAGCGTCTGCACGTCGGGAAAGCGCTCGAGGAAACGCGCGAAGTACGGCATCACCGTCGTCACCTGGGTCTGCTGCAGCATGATCTCCGACACCCAGACCGGGTAGGGATCGGCCGCGCCCTGCCAGGGCAGGTCGTGACGGCCGTGGACGTCGTACCAGTCGAGGACGCGCTGCGCGAACGTCGGGCTCACGTGCGGGCGGCGCCGCACTGCCAGCAGATGTCGAAACCGGCGTCGACTTCGGCGCCGCAGGTCTCACACACCCAGGGCCCGACCTTCGGCAGGTTGCCGCGGCTGGCGCGGAACCCGTCGAGCACGCGCTGGGCGCTGTGCAGGTCGTCATTGTTGATCAACCAGACCCACGGAAAATTCATCGCCGGCAGTTCACCGGCCGCGCCGCTGAGGTACTCGCCGAGCACCGTGGCCTCGATTCCGTGCGCGTCCAACGCGTCGATCAGCTGGCGGGCCTCGAGGCTGTCGCGGGCTTCGTAGAACTTGAGCATGCGCTATCTGACAAACTTCATCTTGCGTACAATGATGCGCGATCGGACCGGTGCGGCATAGCCCCGTCGGCGACATAGGCAGTACCCCATCGATGAAGAACGCAAAACAGCTTCTGGTGCTCGGCATGCTGGCCGCGGTGAGTATCGCGGTCGGCCTGTGGGCCGGGATGCAGGGCCGCCAGGACAGCGGCGCACCGTCGGGCTATCCCGACCTCGGCGGTGATTTCACGCTGACCTCGGACCGGGGCCCGGTCAGCCTGCAGGACCTGCGCGGCAAGGTCGTACCGATCTATTTCGGTTTCACCCACTGCCCCGATGTCTGTATCACCGCGCTCGGCGCCGTGGCCGCGGGGCTCAAGCAGCTCGACGAGGCCGAGCAGGCCGACGTCCAGCCGCTGTTCATCAGCATCGATCCGGAACGCGACGACGCGCAGCGCGTCGGCGAGTACGCACGCTACTTCCATCCCAGCTTCATCGGCCTGACCGGCACGCTCGACGAGATCACCAAGGTCGCCGAGAGCCACTTCGTGATCTTCGAGAAGGTGCCGCTGGAAGACTCGGAGATGGGCTATACGATGGATCACTCGTCGATCGTCTACGTGGTCGGCCGTGACGGCGTGATCCGCGCGCTGATCCATCACGGCGAGAAACCGGACGCCATCGCCCAGGTGCTGCGCGAGACGCTGGACGCGGGCTGAGTGCCGGCGCACGATCGGGCGCATCCCGGTCGCCGGCCGCGCGCGGCCCGGCTCAGATGCCCATCAACCACTTGATCACCGACTTGGCGATGAAGCCGAGCATGCCGAACGCGAGCACGAAGAACAGCACGAACGCGCCGAACTTGCCGGCGTTCGACTTCTTCGCCAGGTCCCAGATGATGAACAGCATGAAGCCGATCATCGCCGTCAGGCCCCAGGTCATCCCAAACTCGGCGACCTTTTCCTCGCTCAGGTTGAACACCGGTCAGTCGGCGAGGGCGCCGGGGGGCAGCCGGTCGGCGTCCACGAGGTCGCGGTAGACGTGCCAGGACGCATGTCCGATGACCGGGTACAGGACGATGAAACCGAGCATCAGCGTCGCCACCGAGAGCCCGGTCGCGAGCAGGATCAACAGCGCCCACCAGGTCATCGTCACCGGGTTCTCGGCGACCGCGCGCACGCTGGTCGCCAGTGCCAGCGGCGTCGTGACGTCGCGGTCGACGAGCAGCGGTACAGCGACGACGGTGACCGCGAACGTGACCGCGGCGACCAGCCCGGCGAGCACGGTCCACAGCAGGAACGCACGGTCGTTCTGCAGCACGATGTAACGCACGAAATCCAGCGGGCGTTCGATATCGGCGCTGACGAAATAGTGGAACAGCAGCATCGAGAACAGCACCCAGGTGGTCCCGCCGAGCACCAGCAGCAGGCCGAAGCGGAACAGGCAGGTACTGCCGCGCCGCCACGCCTCGACGGCATCGCGGCGGCTCGGCGGCTGACCGGCCTCGATACGGCGGCTCAGCGCATACAGGCCGGTGGCGAGGATCGGGCCGACGACCAGGAAGCCGGACACCGCGCCGGGCAGCAACGGCCAAAACAGCAGCGTGATCTCGACGATCACGACGCTCAACGCCATGACGATCAGACCGTGCATCAGGCTCGGCCAGCCCGCGGCGCGGAAATCGCGCCAGCCGAGGCGTATCCAGCGCAGCACCGCGCCCGGACTGACTTCGCGGATCGGCGGTGGGCTGATGCGCCGTCCCGCAGCCGAGGCCTCACCGTTCGCCGTCACGTCTCGTCCTCCGGGCGTCTGCCTCTCGATGCCGCGAGTATACCGGGCGGTCGGCGGACGCGGATGCGGCGACCGGACGCGTCCGCGAGTCGCCGCGCAGCGGTGCACCGCGTGTCATGAGCAGCGCGCCCGCCGCTCGGCACCGGCTGCCGAGGCCGCGGCGCGGCGCCGATGACCGCGCCGACAGCGACGACCGCACGCCGACCCGCGGCCCGCTGCCGCGATCACGTCGCCGGTCGTGACGCTCGGCCGGTCACAGGCACGGGCCGGCGAAGCGGCGGCGGCCGGCGCGGTCAGCCGTCACCGCCGTCGGGCGCGCGCCTGAGCAGGCGCCACAGCGTCGTCTGGTCGGGGAAACCGCTGGGCTCGAGGTCGCTGGCCTGCTGGAATGCCGCGAGCGCCTGCTGCGTGGGCGGACCGAACGCACCGTCGGTGGCGCCGTCGTAGTGGCCCAGATCGGCCAGGCGTTGCTGCACGCGCCGCACCACCTCGGCATACAGCACGGCACGCCGGTTGCCGACGACGACGTCGACGGTCGCCGACGCGCGCTCGAGGCGGTCGTCGTTGAAGGCCGCGAGCAGCGTGTTGACCACCGGGTAGAGACGGTCTTCGGGGTTGCCGGCACAGTGCTGGTCGATCAACAGCAGCAGCAGTTCGAGCGACTCGAACGACGTGACATCGAAGGTGTCGTCGAGCAGCTTGTTGTGCGCGGTAACGAAACCCTCGACCCAACCGGCGACCATGTAATACACATTTGAGCGCTGCTCGCGCTCGCGGACATAGACCGCGCACGGCAGCAGGCCGGCGCCCTCGATCGCCAGGCTGCCGTCGCGATCGGCGGCGCCCGCCGTTGCGGCCGTGACAACCAGCGATGCCGTCAGTGCGACACAGTGGAGGCGGCGGCGCAGGAAGCGCCACCGGCTGCGTAATCGATTCATCGCTGGATTATGCGCGATCTGCCGGGCGCTACGCGAGACGCACCGAGCAGACCCTTAGCGGACCGTGTTCAGGTCGACGCCGCAGCGCGCACGCGCCAGGCCAGCGGCAGCCCGAGCAGCACCAGCAGCACGCTGGCCGGAACCGGGATCTCACCGGTGATCGCCGGCAGCACGATCGGGTTGATCGCGCTCAGCGCCTGCCGGTCGCTCGGCGGCAGCGAGGCGCTGCCGAGCGAGATCAGGAAACTGTCGCCGATTTGCAGATCCCAGCCCTGCAGGTCGAACAGCTTGCTGTAAAAGGCCGGCGAGTCGAACAGGTCGACGCCCTCGTTCAGGACATTGCCGATCCCGATCGAGCCCTCGATATTGAGCAGGTCGAAGCCATAGGTGATCTGCAGCAGGTCGATGATGAACTCGAGATCGAAATCGAGCAGCGTCTCGTTCATCAGCGTCGCGTCGAGGAAGAAGGTCGGCGTGACCAGCGTTTCCGCGGCAAGGAAAGTGATATCCGGCAGCAGGTCCCAGGCCGACTCCCACTCGGTCACGAGACTGCCGCCGATCTCGACGGCCTCATCGAAAGCCAGGCTGACCCACAGCGTCGGATCGAGTTCGAAATCCTGCTGCAGATCGATCGTCGGGCCCATCTGCAGATCGATGATGTCGTAACCGAGGTCGACGCCGGCGACCGTGACGCTGGTGCCGAACAGGCCGGGCACGCCCGCGGCCGTGGCAATGATGTTGTCGACGTCGAGGAACAGGTCGAGGAGGTCGTCCTGGCCGGTCGCCTTCAGCGTGCTGGTCGTCGCGTCGAGGCCACCGCTGGCGTCCGGTTGCGGCAGGTGCAGCGTGATCTCGGCCAGGTCGGCCACGTTGAGCGCGAGCGGGAAGCCGTTGGCGACGTCGGGCAGGCCGAACGCCGACGGGTTGCGGCCGAGTAGCTGGATGCCGCCCTCGCCGTCGGCATTGAACGACAGGATGGAGGCGCGTTCTTCGATGTTGAACGGCGTGCCGCCCGCGGTACAGCCGACCCCGATCAGGCAGGCCTCGGCCGAGACCTCGCCGTTCAGCTCCATGACCGCATCGAGCGACAGCGCCAGCGTCGGGAACGTCGTGTTCAGCGTGTTGGTACCGGCCAACAGGCTGTTGGGGTTGAAATTGATCGTCGCACCGGGCGCCAGGCTGGTCGTGTCCGGGATGTCGAACGAGGCCTGGTACGACACCTGGGCATCGACCGAGCCGCTGTCGATCTGCACGCCGAGTTCGAGTCCCGCGCGGCCGTCGTTGGTGCCCCTGACGGCGACGCCGGTTGCCGCAGACAACGTGGCCGGCGGCGCGGTGCCCAGTGCCGGCACCGGCAGGCGTGCGCTCTGCCCGTTGCGGCAGGTGCTCGACGAAAAGCCGAGGCGGCGGCACGCCGAGAACGCCACGTCGTAGGCCGCGCGCCGCGTGATGTCGCCGGCGCGCTTGATGTTACAGGCGACCGCGAAGCGGCCGCAGCTGCGCACCGACGGACGCCGGCCGAGGGCGGCGACCGGCACCCGGCCGGCCTGGCCGTTGATACAGGTGCTGGTCGAGTTGCCGAGCCCCCTGCAGGCCAGCAGCGCCCCGTCGTAGACGGCGCGCGCCGGATTCGGCACCGTGGCGCCCTCGCCGATGATGCCGTTGATCTCGGTGGTCTTGTCGGTCCACGCCGCACCGAGGAACGTGGTCTGGTCGAGCGTGAACGACGTGCCGGTGTCCCACAGGCTCTGCCCGCCGGTCTGGAATGTCAGGTCGTAGCTAACGGGTACCGCGTTGGCGGCCAGCGGGGCGCACAGCATTGCGGCGAGCAGCGCAAGCTGCGGGGATCTGCGTGACATCTGGATTCGGCCTCGTGGTGGCAGGAACCACCGCCGGCTCCCGATCGGGGAATCGGCAAGCAGATTGCGCGCCAGACCGAGAAAACCGTCGTCAGATCATAGGCTACGGCCTTTGACACAGACTTCATGTGTGTATCGAAATATTAATAATGTAAACGGCGCTGACAACCCGCTGTCGACCTACGGCGCCGGCAGGTGCAAGCCACACCGGGCCTGCGATCGACTGGATCCTTCGTCGGGCGGTCGGGCGTCAGCCTCGGGCCGTACGCCAGCCACGATGCCATCGCCGGCGGTATGGCAGGCACACGCCGCATGGATACGCGAATCTGGGCAGCCACGTTTGCACCCGCGACGCAAGACCTGCAACGGCTCCACCGGTGATACCAACAACGAGTCACTGCGCCCAGCCGCCCGTTCGTCAACGGGCACTGGCGATCGCCGGTCGGCCGTCGCGCGAAGCACGGGTGGTGATGGAGCGGGTGAAGGGAATCGAACCCTCATTAGGCCGAACTGCGAAAGCGCATCCACAGCGCACTCTGCAGGAACTCGACGATGTCACTGAAGCCGGGTTTCGAATCGCCGCGGGTGCGCTCGACGAACTCGACAGGCACCTCGACGATCCGCGCATCGCGCAACACGGCCTCGTAAAGTAGCGCGATCTGGAACGCATAACCCTGCACACGCAACGCCGACAGGTCGATCTGCGCGAGCAGCCCGCTGCGGATCGCACGAAACCCGGCGGTGCAGTCGCGTACGCTGTAGGTGCCCGCGAGGAAGCGCGCAAGGATGTTGCCGGACAGCGAGTTCAGGCGACGCAGCAGTCCCCATTCGCGCGGGATGCTGCCGCCGCTGACGTAACGGCTGCCGATGACGAGAACCGTGTTGAGGTCGACGCCGCAGCGCGCACGCGCTGGGCCCGCGGCAGTCCGAGCAGTACCAGCAGCACGCTGCCCAGGACCGGGATCTCACCCGTGATCGCCGGCAGCACGATCGGGTTGATCGCGCTCGGCGCCTGCCGGCCGCTCGGCGGCAGCGAGGCGCTGCCGAGCGAGGTCAGGAAGCTGTCCCTTATCTGCATCATTGATCGCCGCGGCGAGCCCTCGCCGGAGGCAGAACGCCGGGACTCAGCGAGCCTGCTCGAAGAACAAGGCAAACAGGGTTTTCTGATTGGGAAGCCCGGTGGGCTCGAGGCCCCGTTCGTCCTGGAACGCTCTCAAGGCATCCGACATGCGTGCATCGAACGCTGCGCCAGGCGAGCCGGCGTCGTAGCCAATGTCGCCGAGGCGGGCCTTCGCTGCGTCGAGTACCGCACGGTAGACCACCATGGCGCGTTGCCCGCGGCGGATTTCTTCGAGCTCGGACTTCTCGGGCAAACGTGTCGGCCAGATTTGTCGCATCAGGACCGACGTCGCATCGATGAACCGGGCCTGCGGTGCGAGCTGCTTGCAGACAGAGTGCGTCAAGCCAAGAAGCGTCTGGGTGGTCTGCCACGGAGTCGTGTCGTAGGTGTTGTCGACGTGCTGATTGACCGCCGTGACGTAACCGTCGATCCAACCCGCGTATTGCTTCAAATCGGTGTTACCCTGATCCCAGGCAGCGATGAACTGTCCGCAGGTCTGGGCACCGGCCCCCTTGATGGCGAACTGGCCAGTCTTCTCGGCCGCATCGGCACCGAACGCTGTCGCTGCAATCAGTAATGCCAAATTGAGTCGTCGAATCACCTGCTTGCCTCCTCCAAAAAAAACGAGGCGTGTAGTGACCTACACGCCTCGTTACGCATTGCCTATCCGATGCTTTAGGCCGATGCGTCAGGCGCGAGCGGCGCTCGGGCGTGCAGCTTGATCGCAGCAAGTCCCAGGAACATCAGGAACAGGGTTGCCGGCAGCGGGACCGTACCGTTACCGCCACCACCGCCGCCGTTCATCCCATTGTCAGTGATCGGCGTTACCGACACGGTGTCAACGGCGCTGGTCGCGTTCACGAACGAAACGCCGATCGGGAATGCCAGGGGATTGGTCGGATCGAGCATCAGCGCCGGGTCGATGCCTTCCAGCAGGAAAGACGTGGGATTCACGCCGAACTCCGTGAAGAAATCCAGGACCTGGCCGGCCAGGATCGGAATAGTCACGCCACCGACAGTCAGCAGATATCCATCGAGATCCGCAACCGTCGCCAATGACGGCGCTGTCACCGTATCGAAGAAGTTGCCCACGGGCGCCTCGTACTCGTAGCCAACAGCTACCGGAGGGTCGACCCACAATGTCGTACCCGCAGGCGCAGCCGGCAGCTCGATCACGAACTCGCCGGTTAACGGATCCGGAGGATTGCTAGGCAGCAAGGGGTTGAACTCGCTGCTACCCGGGGTGTTACCCGGACCCTGGGTAAAGAAGCTGCTCAGGTAGACCGTGGTATCCAGCGCGCTGTCGTTGGCATCCGCGATAATGATTGTGAAATCGTTCTGTGCTGCCGGATTGATCGGAACGTCGAAACGCAGCACCGGATTGCCATTCGGTGCCAACACGGCATTGAGCTCTGTGCCCGGCAGGGGTGTCATGTCCGGATGGTTGATATTCACCGGCAGACCGGCGATCCCGTTGCTAGAAGCGACACCTGCCACGTTCTGCCCGTTCACGTACAGGCCGAATCCGTCGACGAAGGGGCTGCCGACGAAGTCGGGGAATTCCTCAGAGCCAAAGGTCGCGAAGAAGGTCGCCGTGGTGTTCAGGGAATTGTTGAAAAAAGAGATATCGAGCTGCGACACGTCGAAGTGAGAAGACTGCCCGGTGATGGGTGACAGCAGACTGTTCTGCGCCGCCGTGGCCGTTGTCATGAAATCGGTCGTGAAGCCATTCACGGTATCCGGGCCATCGGCATAGTTCTCGACCGCACCACTGGACAGCACGATGCCTGAGACCGGCAGACCGTAGGTACCCGAGAAGTTCGTGTAGGTTCCGGCCTGCCCGAACTCACCACTGTAGGAGGCACCGTTGACTTGAAGCAACGTGGTGTTCTGGAACAGGGTGTTCGCAAGCCCGAAGGCATCCGATGTCGGTACGATTGCGATTGCCCATACGGGCTGGGACGCAACAACCAATAAACCGGCGAGCATTGCCGATCGCATGCGAAACGGTAGGTTGGTTGGATTGGTTTTTTCCATTATTTTTTCTCCCCACGAAGACGCTGTCCGGTCTTCATTTGAAGCACCCGGATATCGACGCGCAGTTACAGGACGAAGCTGCATGCGGGGCCAACCAGACCCCGAGGCAGCGCGGCACTGGGGATCGTCTCCAGCAAAAAGCGTGCCCGCCCTGAAAAACAGTCATTTAGGGAGATTGAAATTTGGTTTTGTAAAGAATGCGAACAGTCTGCGAAATCTATCGCACGCGGTCGCACAACCTCGCCGCTCGACCCCGCGATGCCAAGCCAACCTGTCCTTGGCGCAAGAACCGGGCAAAGCCAGGCAGCCTGAACCGGCGACGCAAGACCTGCGGCCGCTCCTCCAGTGACGCGAACAACGCGTCGTTGCGCCCGGATTCCCGGTCGTCGACGGGCAGCTGGCGATCGTCGGTAGGCCGTCGCGCGGAGCACGGGAAATTATGGAGCGGGTGAAGGGAATCGAACCCTCATTAGAAGCTTGGGAAGCTCCTGTTCTACCATTGAACTACACCCGCCGATCGGACTGGCCCGACGCACGCCAAACGGTTACCGCGGGCTCGGTCAGCGACGCCAGCCTATCACAATCGACGCAGCGCGGAGACCATCGGCAGCGTACCGCGATCGCGCACCGCGCCTGTCGTCGGCGACCGCCACGCGCCCCGGCTTCAGGCCTGCGGATCGTGCCGGAACGTCCAGTACGAGTTGAGGAAGTAGTTGATCAGTGCCGCCGGCACGATCCCGGCGAGCTGGTGCCAGTGTGGCGCGACGTCGGGGAACGCGAGGCTCAGCGCGACGAACGTCACGTAGCTGACGGCGAGCGACGCGAACGACACGGCATTGAACTTGAGGCCCTTGATCCGGGTACGGTCGCGCGACTTGCGCCAGCGGAACGTCCAGTAGTTGTTGAACAGGAAGTTCCAGATGATCGACAGCTCGATCGCGATCGGCGACGCGATGAACTTGTTCACCCCCAGGCCCAGCAGCAGCGCGAACGCCCCGAGGTTGACGACCACCCCCGATGCACCGACCAACGCGAACTTGATGAACGTCGCCGAACTGCGGAAGCGCAGCCACAGCGCACTCTGCAGGAACTCGACGATGTCGCTGACACCGAGTTTCGAATCGCCGCGGGTGCGCTCGACGAACTCGACGGGCACCTCGACGATCCGTGCACCGCGCAATACCGCCTCGTAAAGCAGCGCGATCTGGAACGCGTAGCCCTGCACCCGCAGCGCCGACAGGTCGATCTGCGCGAGCAGTCCGCTGCGGATCGCGCGAAACCCCGCGGTGCAGTCGCGCACGCTGTAGATGCCGGCGAGGAAGCGCGCGACGATGTTGCCGAACAGCGAGTTCAGGCGACGCAGCACGCCCCACTCGCGCGGGATGCTGCCGCCGCTGACGTAGCGGCTGCCGATGACGAAATCGGCGCCGTCCTCGATCGCGTGCAGCAGCCGCGGGATGTCGTCGGGCTTGTGCGAGAAATCGGCGTCCATCTCGAACACGACGTCGGCGCGCAGCACGTCGAGCGCGTGCCGCATGCCGCGGATGTACGCGGCGCCGAGGCCCGCCTTGTCGCCGCAGATCATGTGCAGGTTCGGCATCGCGGTCTGCTGTGCGCGCACGACCTGTTGCGTGCCGTCGGGCGAGTTGTCGTCGACGACGAGGACCTGCATGTCGTGATCGAGGCGCCCGAAGACCGTCTGCAGCTGTGCCAGCAGCTCGGCGATGTTGTCCCGTTCGTTGTACGTGGGAACGATTACGACAATGTTCACGCCAGTTTCCGTGCTTGCGTTGGGGCGATGCGGCGGCCAGGCGCCGGATGCGTTGCGTCAGGGTAGCGCACACGCCAGGTCGCGCGCGCACCGGTACGTGCGCAGCTCGCCGCCGTCGAATCCGGACTCCGCGAGCAGCGTCCACCCCGCGGCTGTCAGCGCGCCCTCGAGCGCCGCCCTGGCATCGTCCGGGCAATGTGATGTCACGACGCCCAACGTTACCATCGCGTCGTCGGTCGGCGCGGCCGACGTTGCACTCGCGACGGGCATCGGACGCCTGCCGCGGTCGACGGCACCGCGTTTCCAGCGGAACAGGTCGTCGGGCAGCGCGCGCAGCTCGTCGACGCGGCTGCCGGCCGTTGCGGCAGCGCCGCCGAGCGGCAGCGGCGTAGACGTGAAGCCCGAGTCGGCGAGTCCCCAGGCGAACACCGGCGGCAACGGCGCCAGCGGCAGCGCGTAATAGGCAAACGGCATCGCCACGGTCGGCGAACAGATCAGCAATGCGCGCGGCCGGTCGGTGGCCGCCGATGCCGCGTGCCAGGCATCGGCGGCGGCGCGCCAGTCCTCGTTCTGTGTCGCACCGATCTGGTGGAACGCGACGGCCGAGCGCGCCGCGGCCAGACCGATCAGTGCAACCAGCGCGGCCTGCACCCAGGCGCGGCGATCCGGCAGAGCGGCAGCCAGCAACAGCGGCGTGCCGAGATAGGTCCAGGCCACGGTACGTTCGATGAACAGCGGCTGTACGAAGCCGATCGCCCAGATGGTCAACGGCGCGACGCCGGCGAGCAGCACCAGCAGCGTCGCGATCGCCGGCCTGGCACGCAGCCGATAGGCACCGTACGCCGCCAGCGCCAGCAGCAACACATCGACCCAGGGCTGGCCGTACCACAGGTAGGGCAGGCCGTGCAGCTGGCGCCAGACCGTGAACGCGCGATCGGGGTCGGCGTGCGGCAGCCAGGCCATCGTGCCGTTGCCGAGCAGCTCGGTCACGACGATGACGAGCCACGGCAGCCAGAGGACGAACACCAGCGCATTGACGGCGAGCCAGCGCCACAGCACGCGGGGATCGCGCGCCGACCACAACCACCACGACAGCGCGAACGCGAGCTGCGTGAAGAACACGAAGAACACGGCGATGTTGTTGGTGTACAGCGCGATCAAGATGCCGGCCGCGTACAGCGTCGTGCCGCGTCTCGACTCGCGCACCGCGTCCGCGCGCCGACCCGTCGGCGACGCCGACCCGGCAGCCATCACCATGACCAGCCCGAGCAGCGCGACGGCGAGGCCGAATGCGAGCAGCGCATAGCCGCGCGCCTCCTGGGCGTACTCGATCTGGCCGGCGGACAACGCCAGCAGCATCGCCGCCAACAGGCCGCCAGCGCGCCCCGCGATGCGACTGGCCGCGACATAGACGAGCGGGATCGTCAGCGTGCCGAACAGTGCGCTCGGCAGGCGCACGCTGAACTCGGTGTCGGCAAACTCAAGGCACAGCTTGACCAGCGAGTAGTGCAGCGGCGGCGCGTTGTCGTAGCCGCTGAGCCACAGCGTGGTCCACGGCAGCGACGCGAACTTGATGCTCGCGACCTCGTCGAGCCACAGCGACGCCGCGCCGAGGTTCCAGAACCGCAGCGCCGCACCGACCGCGACGATCAGCGCCAGCGCGCCCCACGCCCGGTGACGTGACGACAAAGGCATCAGGCTAGCGCGGCGACGGCGCGCGGGGCCCGGCCGGCCGCATCGCGGGCCGGCGGATCGTACACGGGATCAACCCGCCGGACCGCCCGTGTACATCGCCTCGACATCGCCCTGGTAGCGTGCGAGTACCTGCATGCGCTTGACCTTCAGCGTCGGCGTGATCAGGCCGTCCTCGACGGTCCAGGGTTCGAGCGACAGGTGCAGCTGGCGGATCTTCGCGTAGCCGGGGAAATCCTTGAGCGCGGCCTTTACCCGGCGTGCCGCGGCCGCCTTGACCTTGGGGTGGTCAAGACTCGCCGGGTCGAGCGGATCGAGCCCCTGTTGCTGGGCGAAGCCGCTCCAATGGTCGCCGTCGACGACGATCAGCGCCGTCAGGTAGGGCCGGCCCTCGCCGACGACCATGACCTGTTCGAACAGCGGGTCGAGCGCGATCGCCGATTCCATGTCGCCGGGCGGGATCTTCTCGCCGTTGGACAATACCAGGATGTCCTTGATGCGCCCGGTGATATAGATATGGTTGCTGGCGTCGATGCGCGCCTGGTCGCCGGTGTGCAGCCAGCCTTCCGGGTCGATGACCTGCGCCGTCGCGGCATGATTGTTCCAGTAACCGAGCATCATGCCGGGGCTCTTGACCAGCAGCTCATCGTTGTCGCCGATCCTCACCTGCACGCCGCGGATCGGCACGCCGACCGAGCTCGGGATGTTGTCCTCGAGCGGGTTGGCGCTGACGATCGGCGCGGTCTCGGTCAGGCCGTAGCCCTGGACGATCGGCACGCCGAGGCCGATGAATACGCGCGCGATCTCCTCGTTCAGCGCCGCGCCGCCGCTGATCGCGGCGCGGATGTTGCCGCCCAGCTTGGACGTGATCTTGCTCGCGACAAGCCGCTGCAGCAGCGGCCACAGCAGGCTGCCGAGCGGCCAGCGGCCACGCCCCTGCTGGTGCAGGAAACGCCTCCAGCCGATGTTCACGGTGATCTCGAACAGGCGCTTGGCGAGCCCGCCCTTGTCGTTCATCTGGTCGGCGATGCGCCCATAGACGCGCTCGAAGATGCGCGGCACCGCGACCAGCACGCTCGGCCTGACGGTCTGCAGGTCGGCAGCGAGCTGCGCGACCGAGCGCGCATAGGCGACGCAGGAACCGGTCATGATGCACAGGTAGTAGCCGGCCGTGCGCTCGAGGGTGTGCGACAGCGGCAGGAACGACAGGAACACATCCTCTTCGTAGCAGTCGAGCAGCGTCAGGCCACCGTGCGCGACCGACAGCATGTTGTGGTGGCTGAGCATCACGCCCTTGGGCCGCCCGGTCGTACCGGAGGTGTAGACGATCGATGCCAGCGCATGCGCATCGGCGCCGTCGCGTCGCTGCAGCGCGCCGCCGGCGTCGGGCAGCCAGTCGCTGACGATGCGCACGCGCTCGTCCTCGGCCGCCAGCTCGCGCGCCGCGGCGCTGTCGTCGAGCAGCAGCACACGCTTCAGCGGTCCCTCGTCGCCGACCACGTCGGCGAGCCGGCGCCAGCGCCCGGCGTCCTGAACCAGCAGGATGTTGACGTCGGCCTCGTTGAGGATGTATGCGATGTTGTCGGGGCGGTCGTCGGTGTACAGCGGCACGTTGACCAGGCCGAGGCCGAGCGCGGCCTGGTCGAACATCACCCACTCCGGGCAGTTGCGCAGCTGGATCGCGACCCGCCCGCCGCGCGGCGCGCCCTCGCTGCGCATCGCCGCCTGCCAGCGCGCGACCTCATGGGCCATCTGCGACCAGCTGTAGCTGCGCCAGTCGTCGGCGTCCTTGTCGAAGAAGCGATAGGCCTCGCGATCCGGGCTGCGGCGCACGCGGCATACGAACAGGCCGTCGAGCGTTACCGCCTCGTCGAGCGAGATCAGGTTCTCGTGCAGCTGCACCACGCCTCTCCTCTGCTGTGCAAGGGCTGTGGCGCCCCGTCGATGGCCCTTCGATTCGATTTCCGACGCCCCGAGGGCCCGTGGAGTTTAGTGTAAAATTGCCGCTGATTTCACCACTTTTGGCGACTGTAGACGATGCAGATAGTGCTGAACGGCGAGCCCCGCGAGGTCGCCGACGATGCGACCCTGGCTGTGCTGATCGATGCGCTCGAGCTGCCGACACCGCGTTACGCGGTCGAGGTCAACGCCGAACTGATACCGCGCAGCGAGCATGCCGGCCACGCGCTGCATGCCGACGACCGCGTCGAGATCGTCCAGGCGATCGGCGGCGGCTGAGCCGCGCCGCGGCGATCGCCCCGACCCCACCACCTACCAGCGGAAACCCCCGAGCCCATGTCGCAGAATGCCCCCGACCCCCTGATCGTCGCCGATCGCACCTTCCACTCCCGCCTGCTGGTCGGTACCGGCAAGTACAAGGACATGGACGAGACGCGCGCGGCGATCGCGGCCAGCGGCGCCGAGATCGTGACGATCGCTGTGCGCCGTACCAACATCGGCCAGAATGCCGGCGAACCGAACATCCTCGACGTGCTGCCGCCGGACCGCTACACCTACCTGCCGAACACCGCCGGCTGCTACGACGTCAAGACCGCGGTGCGCACCTGCAAGCTGGCGCGCGAGCTGCTCGACGGCCACGACCTGGTCAAGCTCGAGGTGCTGGGCGACGAGAAGACGCTGTTCCCCGACGTCATCGCGACACTGCGCGCCGCCGAGGAGCTGATCGCCGACGGCTTCCGGATCATGGTCTACACCAACGACGACCCGATCGTCGCGCGCGAGCTCGAGGCCATGGGCTGCGTCGCGGTGATGCCGCTGGCGGCGCCGATCGGCTCGGGCCTGGGCATCCGCAACAAGCTCAACATCCGCACGATCGTCGAGAACGCCGGCGTGCCGGTGCTGGTCGATGCCGGCGTCGGCACGGCGTCCGATGCGGCAATCGCGATGGAACTCGGCTGCGACGGCGTGCTGATGAACACCGCGATCGCCGCGGCCAAGGACCCGGTGCTGATGGCCAGCGCGATGCGCAAGGCGATCGAGGCCGGGCGCGAGGCGTTTCTCGCCGGACGCATGCCGGCCAGGCGTTTCGCGTCGGCGTCGTCGCCGCTCGATGGCCTGTTCTTCGACTGACCGGCCGACCGGACCGGCGATGGCCGAGCGGCCGCCACGGCATCGCCGCATCCGCAGCTTCGTGCTGCGCGAGGGTCGCCTGACGCCAGGGCAGCAGCGCGCATTCGACACCTTGTGGCCGCGCTGGGGCATCGACTATGCCGCGGCACCGCTCGACCTGGGCGCGGTCTTCGGCAACGCCCACCCGGTCTACGTCGAGATCGGATTCGGCAACGGCGAGAGCCTCGCCGAGATGGCGCGCCGCCACCCCGAGCGCAACTACCTCGGTATCGAGGTGCATCGCCCCGGCGTCGGCCACCTGCTGCTGCGGCTCGACGAGCTCGGCTGCAACAATGTGCGCGTGATCCGCCACGATGCCGTCGAGGTGCTGGCCAATATGCTGCCGGCCGGGTCGCTGGCCGGTGTCTACCTGTTTTTCCCCGACCCGTGGCACAAGAAGCGCCACCACAAGCGTCGCATCCTGCAGCCGGCGTTCGTCGCCGAACTGGCGCGGGTGATCCGCCCCGGCGGGCTGCTGCATGCGGCGACCGACTGGGAGGACTATGCGCAGCAGATGATGGACGTCCTCGGCGACGCCGCCGCGCTGTTCGCGAACAGCGCCGGCGGACACCGCTTCGCGCCCCGCCCCGACGACCGGCCGTTGACCAAGTTCGAGCAGCGCGGCCGCCGCCTCGGCCACGGCGTCCGCGACCTGCTGTTCACGCGCCGCGCATGAGCCGGCTGCGCATCGACGGCCTGCGCGCACCCGGTGTCGACGCCGCCGAGCTCGCTGTCGCGGCCGCCGAATGCGTCGCGCTGTTCGGTCCGTCCGGCGGCGGCAAGACGCGCCTGCTGCGCGCGATCGCCGACCTCGACGAGGCCGCCGGCGAGGTGTTTCTCGACGACCGGCCGCGCAGCACCTTCGCGGCGCCGGCGTGGCGGCGGCGGGTCATGTACCTGGCGGCCGACAGCGCCTGGTGGCAACCGCAGGTGCGCGACCACGCCAGCGACTGGCCGGCGGCGCAGCTGGCCGCGCTCGGCTTCGGCGACGACGTGCTCGACTGGGAGGTCGCCCGGCTGTCCAGTGGCGAGCGCCAGCGCCTCGCGCTGGTCCGTGCCCTCGCCCGCGCGCCGGACGTGCTGCTGCTCGACGAGCCCAGTGCCAACCTCGATGTCCCGAACACGACGCGCGTCGAGCGCTTGATCGACGACTGGCGACGCAGCACCGGCGGCAGCGTGCTCTGGGTCAGCCATGATCCCGACCAGCGGCAGCGGGTCGCGGCGCGCGCGTTCGAGATCGCCGCCGGCAGACTGCGGGTGCGGCCGGATGACTGACGGCCTGATCATCCTCAGCCCGTTCGACCTCGCGTTCGCCGCCGCGCTGGTGCTGCTGCTGGCGGCGCTGTCGTGGCGCCTGCGCCTGGCGATCGGCCGGCAGATGGTGATTGCCGCGGCGCGCAGCGTGGTCCAGCTGCTGCTGCTCGGTCTGGTGCTGAAGGCGCTGTTCGCGAGCAGCAACCCGTGGCTGATCGGTGCGCTCGCGACCCTGATGCTGGCGGTCGCCGGCTACGAGGTCATGGCGCGCCAGCGGCACCGCCTGAGCGGCGTCTGGGGCTACGGCACCGGCACGCTGTCGATGTTCCTGTCATCTTTCTCGATTACGCTGCTGGCGCTGCTCGCGGTGCTGCAGGCCGACCCCTGGTATACGCCGCAGTACGCGATCCCGCTGCTCGGCATGCTGCTCGGCAACACGATGACCGGGATCGCGCTGTCGCTGGACAACCTGACGCGGCAGACGCTCGACAAGCGCGCCCAGATCGAGGCGCGTCTCGCCCTCGGCGACCACGCTGCCGACGCGATCGGCGACATCCGGCGTGACGCACTTCGCGCCGGCCTGATCCCGATAGTGAACGCGATGACCACGGCTGGTATCGTCAGCCTCCCCGGTATGATGACCGGGCAGATCCTCGCCGGCAGCCCGCCGATGGAGGCGGCCAAGTACCAGCTGCTGATCCTGTTCCTGATCGCCGCTGGCACCGGCCTGGGCAGCATGGTCGCGGTCATGATGGGCTCGCATCGCCTGTTCGACAGCCGATCGCGCCTGCGCCGCGACCGCCTGACCGGGTAAGGGACGACAAAAAATCGACGGGCGGCCGTGACGACAGCCGCGGGAGGTCGATGTGCAGCAGCCGAGCATCCTGTTCGTCGTGCCGTGGAGGCTGTCCGCGGTGTCCGGCGTCAATCAGGTGGTGATCAATCTCGCGCGGCAGACGCGCGACGCCGGCCGGCTGCGCCCGGTGATCCTGTGCAACGACTGGGAAGCCGAGAGCTTCGACAGTACCGAGTTCGAGGGCATGCCGCTGTTCAGCGGCCACCTGCGCGCGCCGCTCAGCAGCCACAACCCGGCGCGCAACCTCGGCGGCTTTGCGCTGCGCATGCGGCGCGACATCGGCGCCTGGTCACGCTTCTTCAAGGCCCAGCAGATCCGCGTCGTCAACGCGCACTACGCCGGCGCCGGTTACGCCCTGTTCTCGTTACTGCGTGCGCTGCGACGCCGCCGCTTCCGCCTGGTCTACTCGCTGCACGGACCCGACCTCGCGGAGCTGCAGACGGCCGGCGCGGCGTCGCGTGCCGCCAACCGCTGGATCCTCCGGCAGGCCGACCAGCTGGTGTGCTGCTCGCAGAGCCTGGCCGGCACGCTGCGCAGTGCGTTTCGCGTCGACGGACACAGGGTGTGCACGGTGCTGCATGGTATCGACCCCGAGACCCTGAGCCACGCGCGCCAGCTCGACTACCGCCCGGATTGCGGTGGGTTCGACAACTACCTGGTCAGCGTCGGCGGCTTCACGCCGGACAAGGACCACGAGACCCTGCTCGAGGCCTATCTGCAACTGGTGCGCGAGGGCCTGAAGTCGGCGCTGGTCATGATCGGCCGCGACACCCCCCATCTCGCGCGGCTGCGCAGCCGGGTGCGGCACAACGGCCTGCAGCGGCACGTGTTCTTCATCACCGACCTCGATCACGCACGCACGCTGGCGGCCATCCACAAGGCGCGCTTGCTGGTGCAGGCATCGTGGCACGAGGCGTTCGGGCTGCCGCTGATCGAGGCCGCGTACCTGCGCACGCCGGTGGTCGCGACCCAGGTCGGCGGCATCCCCGAGGTGCTGGGCGGCTACTACCCCTACCTCGTGAAGCCGGGCGACGCCGCGGCGCTCGCGCAGACCATCGACGACGCACTGTTCAACCCGACCGAGACCGACCGCCAGGTGCGCCTGCTCAAGCGCCGCGTCGCCACGCGCTTCACGTGGCAGCGCGCCTACCGCGAGTACGAGCCGCTATGGCTCGGCCAGCGCCGCTGACGGCGCGGTGCGCGCGACTGGACCCGGGACCCCGCGAGCCGGCAAACTGCCGGCAGCGAACGATAGGCCGGGCACGCACGCGACCGCCCGGCCGGGGTGACCGTCGATGATCAGTGGGTTCTTGCCGGTGTTGCTGTTGATGCTCGGGGCCTGGGTCTGGCTCGACGGCGCGCGTGCCCGCGAGTTCGCAACCGCGTTGGTGCGCCGCCATTGCGAGCACAACGGCCTGCAGTTCCTCGACGAGACGGTCGCGCTGGCGCGCATCGGCATCCGCTGGACGTCTGAGGGCCTGCGCATTCGTCGTATGTTCCGCTTCGAGTTCAGCCTCGAGGGCGTCGGCCGACAGACCGGCTATATCCTGATGCTGGGCATGCGCCTCGAGGCGATCGACGACGGCCTGCCGGTCGACGAGCCGGCGGACGACGGCACGGCCGACCGGCCGGCGATCGAATCCGGTGACAACGTGGTGCCGTTTCGCCGCCGCGACAAGTGACGGCGCGCTACTTGACCACTTTCAGCGACGGCTTGCCACCCGACGGTGGCCGCGGCTGATCCGGATCGGGATCGTGGTCGGGGCGCGTCTGCTCCGGCTCTTCGACGCCGTCGTCGGGAAACAGCATGCCCTTGCCGTTCTCACGCGCATAGACGCCGAGCACGGCATCGGGTGGCAGCGAGATCGGAAACGCCGAGCCGCCGAAGCGTGCCTCGAACGCGATCAGTTCGTTGCCGAGATTGAGATCGCGCACGGCGCTCGGGCTGACGTTGAGCACGATCCTGCCCTCCTCGACATAACGACTCGGCACGTGCACGCCGTCACGATCGGCATCGACCAGCAGGTAGGGCGTCAGATCGTTGTCGACCAGCCATTCGTACAGCGCACGAATCAGGTAGGGGCGATTGGAGGTCATGCGTCGACGCGCAGTCGCGGATCAGCGCCGCATTTCGCGTTCGAATTCCGTCAGACTGGCAATGAAACCGTTGCGCATGAACAGGTTGCCGGCGTAGACGTTGACCTGGTTGGCGGCCTGGCCGCTGAGTTCGACGCCGAGCGCCGGAAGACGCCACAGCAGCGGTGCCAGGCTGGCGTCGACCAGCGAGAACTCGTCGCTCATGAAGAACGGCTTGTGGGCGAGAATCGGTGCCGCCGCGGTCAGGCCCTCGCGCAGCTCCTTGCGCGCCTTGGTCGCGCCCTTGCCGCCGGCGAGGATCTGGTCGACCAGGCCGTACCAGTCGTGCTCGACGCGGTACATGTACAACCGCACGCTGGCACGCGAGACCGGATCGACCGGCAGCAGCGGTGGGTGCGGGAAGCGCTCGTCGAGGTATTCGCAGATGATCCGCGAGTCGTACAGTGCGAGATCGCGGTCGACCAGCGTCGGCACCGTGCCGTACGGATTCAGGTCGATGACGTCCTCGGGCAGGTTGAGCGGGTCGACGTCGATGATGTCGCAGGTGACGTTCTTCTCGGCCAGGACCATGCGCACCCGGTGGCTGTGCAGACTCTGCGGATCGGAAAACAGCGTCATCACGGATCGGCGGGCGGCAACGGCGGTCATCACATCTCTCTCCTACACCTTCGCGGCGGCCTGGCGACGACGCCGGACCATAAAAAAGGCGCACAGTATACCAAACTGTGCGCCTTCCCATGCCCGGAGGGCGGCGTGACCGGTCAGTGGACGTCCTTCCACCACTCCTTCTTCATGAAGTAGGCGATAACCGTGAACACGGCCAGGAACAGCATTACCCAGATACCCATGCGCTGGCGCTCGAGCTTCATCGGCTCCGACACATAGGTCAGGTAGGTGGCCAGGTCACGGGCGACCTGATCGTACTCGGCCGGCGTCATGCTGCCGGGCTTGACCAGTTCGAGGCGCTCGACGACACGTTCCATGCGGTAGCCCTCGCCCTGCTCGGCGACGTACGCGGCAGCGGCGGCCTCGGTGTCGAAACTGGCGACGGCGTGGCCGTCATGGTGGGCCTCGTACTTGTACACCGGGTCCTGGATCCCCTGCAGCTCGTACAGTACGTGCGGCATGCCCACGTTGGCGAACACGGTGTTGTTGACACCGAGCGGGCGCGACGGATCGGTATAGAAGCTCTTCAGGAAGCTGTAGATCCAGTCCTCGCCGCCGGATTTGATGCGCGCCGTCAGCGTCAGGTCGGGCGGCGCCGCGCCAAACCACTTGGCGGCGTCCTCTTCGGGCATCGCGATCGTCATCAGGTCACCGACCTTGCGATCGGTGAATATCAGGTTGTCCTTGATGTCGTCCTCGCTGAGTCCGACCTCGGTCAGCAGCTTGTAGCGGACATACTGTTTCGAGTGGCAACCCATGCAGTAGTTGACGAACAGCTTCGCGCCGCGCTGGATCGCGGCATGGTTGTTGAGGTCGATGTTGGCCTGCTGCAGCTCCACTTTGGGGCCGCCGGCGGCCATGCCGGTCATCGGCACCAGCGCCAGAACCAGGGCAATGGCAAATACAACAGTCAGCTTCTTCATCCCGTCACCCTCTCCGGCACCGGCTTGGTCTTGCCCCACTTGCTGTAGAACGGCATCAGCAGGAAGAACGCGAAATACAGTGCCGTGAAGATCTGCGCGAGCAGGGTCTTGGTCGGCGTCGAGGCCTGCATGCCGAGCCAGGCGAGGACTATGAAGGTGACGACGAAGATCGCGATCGCGACCTTGAAGATCACGTTCTTGTAGCGGATCGACTTGACCGGGCTGCGATCCAGCCACGGCAGGAAGAACAGCACGATGATCGCGGCGAACATCACGACGACGCCCGGGAACTGCGAGTTGAACATCGGCGGCACCGCACGCAGCATCGCGTAAAACGGTGTGAAGTACCAGACAGGCGCGATGTGCTCCGGCGTCTTCAGCGGGTTCGCCGGCTCGAAGTTCGGTGGCTCGAGGAACAGGCCGCCGAAGTCGGGGGCGAAGAACACGATGCCGAGGAAGAAGATCATGAACACGCCGACGCCGACGACGTCCTTGACCGTGTAGTACGGGTGGAATGGAATGCCGTCTCTCGGGATACCGTTCTCGTCCTTGTTCTTCTTGATTTCGATGCCGTCGGGGTTGTTCGATCCCACCTTGTGCAGCGCGACGATATGGATGAACACCAGTGCGGCGAGCACGAACGGCAGCAGGAAGTGCAGCGCGAAGAAGCGGTTCAGCGTCGCGTCGGAGATGACGTAGTCGCCGCGGATCCAGATCGACAAAGGCTCGCCGATGCCGAACGGGAACGCCGCGAACAGGTTGACGATGACCTGCGCGCCCCAGTACGACATCTGTCCCCACGGCAGCAGGTAGCCCATGAACGCCGTCGCCATCATCGCGACGTAGATGACCACGCCGATGATCCACAGCAGTTCGCGCGGCTGGCGATACGAGCCGTAGATCAGCGCGCGGAACATGTGCAGGTAGACGACGAGGAAAAACATCGAGGCGCCGGTCGAATGCAGGTAACGCAGCAGCCAGCCGTACTCGACGTCGCGCATGATGTACTCGACCGAGGCGAACGCCTCGTCGGCCGACGGTTTGTACATCATCGCCAGCCAGACGCCGGTGACGATCTGGTTGACCAGCACCAGCATCGCCAGCGATCCGAAGAAGTACCAGAAGTTGAAGTTCTTCGGCGCGTAGTACTGCGCCAGGTGCTCGTTCCAGACCTTGGTGGCCGGGAAACGCTCATCCACCCAGTCCATGAAACTCATACGGCACCTCCGTCGACCCCGATCAGGATCACGTCTTCAGACAGGTATTGATGCGGCGGGACCTCGAGGTTGAGCGGGGCCGGCACCCCGGCGTAGACGCGGCCTGCCAGGTCGAAGAACGAGCCGTGACACGGGCAGAAGAATCCGCCCAGCCAGTCGGCACCGAGGTCGGCAGGCCCGACCTCGGGACGGTAGGTCGGCGAACAGCCAAGGTGGGTACAGATGCCGACCAGGACCGCGTACTGCGGCTTGATCGAGCGGGTGTCGTTCTTGCAGTACTCGGGCTGCTGCGGGACCTCGGAATCGGGGTCGGCGAGCCGGTCGACCAGCTTCGGCAGATCGGCGAGGTTCTGTTCGGTGCGATGCACGACCCAGCAGACCTTGCCCCGCCACTTGACCCGCAACAGGGCGCCCGGTTCGAGCTGGCTGATGTCGGCCTCTTCCGGCGCACCCAGCGCCTTGGCGCGCTCCGACGGCGCCCATGACGCAATGAACGGCACCGCTGCGAAACCGGCACCCACGGCTCCGACCACCGCCGTGGTGGCGGTCAGGAAGCGGCGTTTCTTGAGGTCTACGCCTTCTGAACTCATGGATTGACTCCCAAAGACCCGAAACGGGGGAATCGGCACGCATCAGATTCGGGCTGAATCTAAGAATATGCTGAAGTTCCCTAAACGACCGCGGATTCTCCAATACCGCTGCGCACCGGTCAACTAATGGGCATCTATGCAAAGAATTTGTTCGCCTGAATACTGCGCCAGGTCAAACGGGATTGTCGACGTCGATGAACCGGTGTGCGATGCCGAACTGCCCAGCCAGCTCGTCGCCGAGCGCCTGCACCCCATAGCGCTCGGTGGCGTGATGCCCGGCAGCGAAGTAGTCGATGCCGAGCTCGCGCGCCTGGTGGACCGTGTGCTCGGAGATCTCGCCGCTGATGAAGGCGTCGAAACCGAGCGCCGCGGCGCTGTCGATCATGCCCTGTGCCGCGCCGCTGCACCACGCGATGCGACGCAGGCCGGGCGAATCACCCACGACCAGTGGCGCGCGGCCGAGTGCGCTCTCGATGCGCGTCGCCAGCGTCGCGGCCGGCAACGGCGTGTCCAGGTCAGCGCCCCACAGCAGACCGTCGACGGCGGCCCCGTGGGAAAACCCGAGGCGATTGCCGAGCTGGCGGTTGTTGCCGAGCTCGGCATGGGCATCCAGCGGCAGGTGGTAGGCCAACAGACCGATCGCGTTGCGCATCAGCGTCGCGATGCGCCGCCCCTTCATGCCGACCAGCGGCGCCGCTTCGCCGCGCCAGAAGTAGCCATGATGGACCAGCACGAGCTCGGCGTCGGCGGCGACCGCGGCGTCGAGCAGCGCCTGGCTCGCGGTCACGCCGGAGACGAGCCGCGTGACCGTGTCGCTGCCCTCGACCTGCAGGCCGTTCGGGCAGTAGTCGTCGAAGGCGTCCGGGTCGAGCCGGTTGGTGCAGTAGGTGACGATGTCGTTGAGGCTGGCCATGTCGGTGCGCGCGTCGCGATTCCCCTCGGCAGGTGGTTGGCGGGAGCCTGGCGGGCCGCGGCGCGGATCGTCGATTGCGGGTCGCCGCTACGATCGGTCGCTGTCCGGCAGCGCCGTCACGTCGCGCCGCCTGGAACTTGCGAACGCCGGACTCTCCACACTAGTGTATGCGGATGAAGTGGTACCGCGCATTCACGTTTCTGTTCACGTCGATCGCCACCGGCCTCGCCGCGGCGTTCCTGGTCCTGCTGCTGCGCCCCGATTTCGCCGGCCGCGACGTCACCGCGCCGGCCAAGCCGCTGCTGCTCGATCGCAGCGGCGGGCCGGTGTCGTACGCCGACGCCGTGCAGCGCGCGGCACCATCGGTGGTCAATGTGTTCGCATCGAAGATCACGCGGGAGAAGCCGCACCCGCTGTTCGAGGACCCGCTGTTCAAACGCTTCTTCGGCGACCAGGCCGGCCGCCCGCGCTACAAGCGCGAGAACAGCCTCGGCTCGGGCGTGATCGTCGACGGCAACGGCTACATCCTGACCAACAACCACGTCATCGAGGCCGCCAGCGAGATCCAGGTCGTGCTCGGCGACGGCCGCGCACTGCCGGCGCGCATCGTCGGCGGCGACCCCGAGACCGACATCGCGGTGCTGCAGGCCGCCGGTGACAAGCTGCCGGTCGCGGCCCTCGGCACGTCCGACGAGATGCAGGTCGGTGACGTGGTCATGGCGATCGGCAACCCGTTCGGCGTCGGCCAGGCCGTGACCATGGGCATCGTCAGCGCGACCGGGCGCAACCAGCTCGGCATCACCGATTTCGAGAACTTCATCCAGACCGATGCGGCAATCAACCCGGGCAACTCGGGCGGCGCGCTGATCAACGCCGTCGGCGAGGTGATCGGCATCAACACGGCGATCTTCTCGCAGAGCGGCGGCTCGCACGGCATCGGCTTCGCGGTGCCGATCCGCCTCGCCCACGAGGTCATGAGCCAGATCGTCGAGCACGGCCGCGTGATTCGCGGCTGGCTGGGTATCACCGGCCAGGACCTGACCGCGGCACTGGCCGAATCGCTCGGTGTGCCGATGCGCGCCGGGATCCTGGTCTCAGGTGTCCTCGAAGGCGGGCCGGCCGACCAGGCCGGCATCCGGCCCGGCGACTTGATCGTCGCACTCGATCGGCGCCCGGTGCGTGATTCGCAGGCGATGCTGAAGACGGTCGCGGCGAAGGCGCCCGGCGACCCGCTCAGCGTTACCGTGGTCCGCGACGGCAGCGAGGTCGACCAGGTCGCGATCATCGCCGAGCGGCCCAACCTCGGCGGGCGCTGAACCATGGGCATCTTCGACCATTACCGCCGATCCGACGCCGCGCGCGACCGCGTCGCGATCGCGATCGACGTCGCCAGCGGCGTGCTCGAGGAGTGCCCGGTGTGCCGCACCGTGTCCGACAAGCAGCGCGACGATCGCCTGCCGGCCGCCGAGCTCGAGGTCCACCAGCGCTTCGACCGCGCCGACCCCAGCGTCGCCGTGTTCAACGGCGATCGCGACGATTGTCTGCGCCGGCTCCGATCGGTACGCGACCGATTCAACTACCATTGCCTGTGTCACGATATGGGTTGAACGGATTTCTGCAATGCCTCGTGCCCTCGCCGCCCTGACTTCATTTTCTTACCGAATCCTGTCGTCCGTCGCCGTGCTGTCCATCGTGCTGAGCGCCGGCATCGCGACCGCGGACGATGCGCAGACCAGCGACGACCAGTTGCGCGCCGACTGCCGCGCCGAAGGTGAGGCCGGCGGCCTCGACGGTACCGAGTTGGAGGCCTTCATCCGCGAATGCGTCAGCGACCTGCGGACGGTCGAGATCGGCAATATCGACAGCCGCTGAGCGGGGCCGCGGCGGTCTGTCAACGCGCCATGGCGAGCGCCAGCACCAGCAGCGCGCTGGCCGCTGCCCACGACCCCGCGACGCGCAGGCCGATTCGTTGCCAGGCGCGCTTACTGAACCACTCGGCAAACGCCAGCGCATAGAGCATCAGCAGGCTCGCGGCGATCGCGGTGCCGAGCAGCGCTGCCAACCGGCCGCTGCCGGCGAGCTGCGGCTGCGCCGAATCCAGGCCCAGCAGAACGCCCTGCACCGCACCGACGACCAGCAGCAGTGCCCGCGGCAGCTCGATCGCGGCCGCGACCAGCACACCGATCAACGCGGTGGCCGCCAGCAACGGCACCTCGACGTCGGGCGCAAGCTCGGCCAGCGTCGTCGCCAGCCCGGCGACCAGCATGATGAAGTACGCGACCACCGCCGACTGTACGCGTTGCACGCCCTGCTGCGCGACCAGCACGCCGAGCGTCAACACGCCGAGCAGGTGGGCCGGTACGAACAGCGGGTGCAGCAGGCCGATGTAGAAGTCGTCGAGGCCCTCGATCGGGCTGTGCGCGAACGCCGGTAGCGGCAGGCCACACAGCGCGCCCGCGAACCAGCGCACACCACGTCTCATAGAGCGCCGGTCAGGAATCCCACGCCGGCCAGCGCAATCGCTGCGCCGCCGGCGCGAACCGCCCAGCGCCCGGCCGGCCAGTGCACCAGCAGGCCGAACGCGATGCCGCCGACGTGCAGCATGCCGGTCGCGAGCACGAAGCCGAGGCTGTAGGCGAGCGGGCTCGCCGCCACGGGCAGCTCGGTACCGTGCGCGTGGCCGTGGAAGATCGCGAACGCAGCGACGATGACCGCCGCCACCCACAGCGGCGGCCGCACCGCCAGCGCGACCATCAGACCGAGGACGACCGCCGAACTGGCGATACCGGTCTCGACCGCCGGGATCGGTACGCCGGCGACCCCGAGCGCTCCGCCGATCGCCATGACCAGCGGAAACACCACCGGCAGCAGCCAGATCGCCGGGTTTCCGAGGAACGCACCCCACAGACCGACCGCGACCATCGCGACGACGTGGTCCCAGCCGAGGATCGGATGCAGGAAACCGCTGGTGAAGCCGCCGGCCAGGCCTGCGGACTCGTGGGCCAGCGCCGCAGTGCTGACAACCAGCAACAGACCACCGGCGAGCAGGGTGCAGACGCGCATAGCCACCTCTATTCGGTGCAGCTCGGATGCCGGCAGTATGCCGCAGCGGGCCGGCCCACGAAATGCTCAGGCGCCTTCAACGACCTCGCGCAACGCCGCGATCAACGCGTCGTTCTCGGCCGGCGTGCCGACCGTCGGGCGCAGGCAGTCGGCGAGCAGCGGGTGCGCACCGTCGAGGTTCTTGATCAGCACGCCGCGCTCGCGCAGACCGTCGAACCAGACGCGTGCGCGTCCCGGCGGCGTGCGCACGAGGAGGAAGTTCGCGTCGGATGCAAACACGGTGACGCCGTCATGCTCGGCCAGGGCAGCCGCCAGGCGCGGGCGCTCGGTGCGGATCGCCGCGGTCTGCGCATCGAACACAGCCTTGTGACGCAGCGCGAACGCGGCGCTGGCCTGGGTCAGCACGTTGATGTTGTAAGGCAGGCGCACCTTGTCGAATTCATCGAGCCACTCGGCGGGCCCGGCGAGCAGGCCGAGGCGCAGGCCGGCCAGTCCCATCTTCGATACCGTGCGCATGACGACCAGGTTGTCGAACTCGCCGAGCCGCGGCATGAAGGTCGCATCGGTGAACGGCGCGTAGGCCTCGTCGACGACGACCAGTCCGGGCGCGGCACGGATCACCTGCTCGATCGCCGCGGCATCGAACAGGTTGCCGGTCGGGTTGTTCGGGTAGGCGAGGAACACGACCGCCGGTTGATGTGCGTCGATCGCCTGCAACACGGCCGCCAGGTCGAGACTGAAATCGGCGGCGGCCAGCGGCACGCCGACGTAGCGCATGCCACAGAAGGTCGCGATCATGCGGTACATGACGAAGCCCGGCTCGACCGACAGCACGCTGCGCGAGGGCCCGGCCAGCGACATCGCGATCATCTGGATCAGCTCGTCGGAGCCGTTGCCGAGGATCACCCGCATGTCTTCGGGCACGCCCATCACATCGCGCAGCGGCGCAGTCAGTGCCGCCGCGGTCGGGTCGGGATAGCGGTTGACGTCGGCCGCCTGCAGCACCTCGGTCCAGGCCGCGCGCAGCTCGGCCGGCCAGGTGTACGGGTTCTCCATCGCGTCGAGCTTGATCAGGCCCTGCGCCGGCTGCACGTGGTAGGCGCGCAGCGCGCGGATCTCGGCACGCACCCAGTTCTCGACCAGCCTCTGGCGTTCGTCTGACATCGCTGAATCCCGCTACCGCCGCCGCGAAAAGGCGCAGTGTAGCAGTGCCCCGATCAACCGGGCGCGCCGCGCCGTACCGGCGTGACCAGCAGCAGCGCGACGAACGCGAGTAGCGACAGCGGTGCCAGCCAGGTGCTGACCGCGAACAGCCGGCGCCAGCCGCGGTTGGCCGCACGCACGATCTCGAAGCGCTCGACATAGACGGTCTCGCAGGCGCCGTTGCCACGGTCGTGACGGCTGATGCTGGTTCCGCGCACGAAGCCGTTCGCCGGGTTGCGGTACTCGGCGAGGTGGCCGCGCAGGCGCACCTGGTCGCCGGGGCGCGCGGCGAGGATCGCCTGCTGCACCTCGGGCCGGTCGGCGAGCAGGTGGTTGTTGGACAACGCGTCCTCGCGGAAGCGCCGCCCGACTGCAGCGTTCGGCCACGACGCCCAGCAGGTCCAGGTCGTGTTGTCGAAGTCCATGTCGCGGTACACGGCCGAGCGGACGTTGTCGCCCCAGATCACGCAGATGTCCTTCAAGTTCAGGAAGTCCTGCCACTCGGCGTGGTAGATGTCGGTAAACGAGTGTGCATGGCTCATGCTGACAACCATGCCGTCGAGCTCGTAGTCGTACAGCGGCTTGATGCGGTAACGCTGGTCACCGGCGGCGACCGCGAACTCGGCGGTGCGTGTCTTGGTCTGGCGCGGTGCCTCGACAATGCGGCTGTCGAAGAACTCCGGCTCGGGCAGCGCATCGCGCTGCCACCAGCCGGCGACCAGCCCGAGCAGGCTGGCGATGAACAGCCACTTGGACAGTGTTTCGAGCAGGATCAGCATCGTACGGAAAGCGAATCGGGCATTTCTCTGTTATCGGCAGCCGCAAGCACCGACTTGAAGGGACGCAGAGAACGCGAAGAAGCGCAGAGGACGCAAAGAATCCGCAGAGATTGCAGAGTACGTGGCAGGGCTACTTTGCTTTGCGGCCCCTGCAGTCCGCTACGATTCCCTTTGCGCATTCACAGTTGATCCTTGGCAGCATCGACGGGAATTTCGTGCGCTCGTGAGGCTCACTGCCGCCTCCAGGCCGGGGACGCAGTGGATGCGGAATATCAACGGGGCCGCAAAGCACGATCAGATAATCAGCTCTGCGCTCACTGCGCAAGCTCTGCGCCCTCTGCGTCCCCTTTCGCCAATCCGCAGAGGGCGGACTAATCCTTGAGCCGGTACTCGGCCGAGCGCGCGTGCGCCTCGAGCCCTTCGCCGCGCGCCAGCGTTGATGCCGTGCGGCCGAGCGTGTCGGCACCGTCGGCCGAGACCAGGATCAGGCTCGAGCGCTTCTGGAAGTCGTAGACGCCGAGCGGCGAGCTGAAGCGCGCGGTGCGCGACGTCGGCAACACGTGGTTCGGCCCGGCGCAATAGTCGCCGAGCGGCTCCGACGTGTAGCGGCCCATGAAGATCGCGCCGGCGTGGCGGATCTTGTTGGCATAGGCCTGCGCATCGGCGACCGACAGCTCGAGGTGCTCGGGGGCGATGAAGTTGCCGACCTCGGCGGCCTCGTCGAGGTCACGACAGACGATCAGCGCGCCGCGCGTGCGCAGTGCCGTGGCGATGATCTCGGCACGCTCCATCGTCGGCAGCAGGCGATCGATGCTGTGTTCGACGCGGTCGACGAAGTCGCCGTCCGGGCACAGCAGGATCGACTGCGCGTCCTCGTCGTGCTCGGCCTGCGAGAACAGGTCCATCGCAATCCAGTCCGGATCGGTCTGGCCATCGCAGATCACGAGGATCTCCGACGGCCCGGCGACCATGTCGATGCCGACCTGGCCGAACACCGTGCGCTTGGCCGTCGCGACGTAGATGTTGCCCGGGCCGACGATCTTGTCGACCGCCGGCACCGACTCGGTGCCGTAGGCGAGCGCCGCGACCGCCTGCGCGCCGCCGACCGCGAACACCCGGTCGACGCCGCAGACGTGCGCCGCGGCCAGCACCAGCTCGTTGAGCTCGCCGCCCGGCGTCGGCACGACCATGATCAGCTCGGCGACGCCGGCGACCTTGGCCGGCAGCGCGTTCATCAACACCGACGACGGGTACGCGGCCTTGCCGCCCGGCACGTACAGGCCGACGCGGTCGAGCGGCGTGACCTGCTGGCCGAGCACGCTGCCATCGTCCTCGGTGTAGCTCCAGCCATCCATCTTCTGCCTTTCGGCATAGGCACGCACGCGGTCGGCGGCATGCTGCAGCGCGCTGCGCTGCTCGGTCGGGATCGTGCTCCAGGCCTGGGCCAGGCGCTCCAGCGAGATCTCCAGGTCGGCCGCCGACTGCGGCTGCCAGGCGTCGAAGCGCTTGGTGTAGTCGATCAGTGCCACGTCACCGCGCGCGCGGATGTCGGCGATTACGTCATTGACCACCTGGTTTACAGCGTCGTCGGACACAGAATCCCAGGCCAGCAGCGCGTCGAGCTGCTCCTGGAAATCGGCGTCGGCGGTGTTCAGTTTGCGTATGTCAGCCATTGTTCAGCACCGAGTTGGAAACTCAAAGGACTCGAAGACTCGAAGAACGCGAAGATATCTTTGGCCCTCTGATTCGACAACCGAGAATCCTTTGTGTTCTTTGCGCCTTTGCGGCCTTCGCGTTCGATACTCGGGATCGAAACGTCAATCGCCCACCGCGTCGCGCAGCGCGTCGACCAGCGCCTGCACGGTCGCGTGTTTCATCTTCCACGAGGCCTTGTTGACGACCAGGCGCGAGCTGATGTCGTGCATATGCTCGAGCGCGACCAGGCCGTTGGCCTTGAGCGTGTTGCCGGACTCGACCAGGTCGACGATCAGCTCCGACAGGCCGACCAGCGGCGCCAGCTCCATCGAGCCGTACAGCTTGATCACCTCGACCTGCTGGCCGCGCGCGGCGAAGAAGGCGCGTGCAGCGCTGACGTACTTGGTCGCGATGCGCAGGCGGCGCGCGTTGGTGTCGGCGCCGGGACGGCCGGCGACCATCATCCGGCAGCGCGCGATCCTGAGGTCGAGCGGCTCGTACAGGCCGTCGCCGCCGTGCTCCATCAGCACGTCCTTGCCGGCGACGCCGAGATCGGCCGCGCCCCACTGCACGTAGGTCGGCACGTCGGTCGCGCGGATCAGCACGAACTTCACCTGCGGGTGCGAGGTATCGAGGATCAGTTTGCGGCTGCTCTCGGGGTCGTCGAGCGGCTCGATGCCGGCCTGCTTCAGCAGTGGCAGCGTGTCCTTGAAGATGCGCCCCTTGGACAGCGCGATGGTCAACGGCGATTCGATCGATATACCCATGGTGTCACCCCGGTACCCGGCGGATCTGCGCGCCGAGCCCGGCAAACTTGTCCTCGATGTTCTGGTAGCCGCGGTCGACGTGATAGATGCGGTCGACGACGGTCTCGCCGTCGGCGACCAGCCCGGCCAGCACCAGGCTCGCCGACGCGCGCAGGTCGGTGGCCATGACCGGTGCCGCGGTCAGGCGCCGGATGCCGCTGCAGATCGCGGTGTTGCCCTCGAGCTTGATGTTGGCGCCCATGCGCTGCAGCTCCTGGACGTGCATGAAGCGGTTCTCGAACACCGTCTCGGTGATCGTGCCGACACCCTCGGCGACGCTGTTCAGCGCCGTGAACTGCGCCTGCATGTCGGTCGGGAAGGCCGGGTAAGGCGCCGTGTGCACGTTGACCGCCTGCGGCCGCCGGCCCTTCATGTCGAGGATGATCTCGGTGGCGCCGACGTCGAGCTCGGCGCCCGCCTCGCGCAGTTTCTGCAATACCGCATCGAGCTGGTTCGGGTCGGTATCGCGCACCCGCACGCGCCCGCCGCTGATCGCGCCGGCGACCAGGAAGGTCCCGGTCTCGATGCGGTCGGGCAGCACGTTGTAGTCGGCGCCGTGCAGCGTCGCGACGCCGTCGATCGTGATCGTCGTCGTTCCGGCACCGCTGATCCGCGCGCCCATCGCGTTCAGGCAGTTGGCCAGGTCGACGACCTCCGGCTCGCGTGCGGCGTTCTCGATGATCGTCGTGCCGTCGGCCAGCGTCGCGGCCATCATCAGGTTCTCGGTGCCGGTCACGGTGACGATGTCGAGCACCAGGCGCACGCCCTTGAGACGCTTGGCGCGCGCCTTGATGTAGCCACCGTCGACGCTGATCTCGGCACCCATCGCGCGCAGGCCCTCGATGTGCAGGTCGACCGGGCGCGAGCCGATCGCGCAGCCGCCGGGCAGCGACACGTCGGCATGCCCGCAGCGCGCCAGCAGCGGACCGAGCACGAGGATCGACGCGCGCATCGTCTTGACCAGTTCGTAGGGTGCGAACGGGTTGTCGATGCGCCCGGCATCGACCTCGATGCGCATCTTCTCATCGACCGTGAAGGCGACCCCCATGCGCCCGAGCAACTCCATCGTCGTCGTGATGTCGCGCAGGTGCGGGATGTTGCCGACCACCATCGGGTGCTCGGCCAGCACGGTCGCGGCGAGGATTGGCAGCGCGGCGTTCTTGGCGCCGGAGATGCGCACGTCGCCGGACAGGGCCTTGCCGCCGGTGATGATCAGTTTGTCCATGGAAACCGCGCGGCTGCCGCGCCGACCGGGGAAAAAAGGGCGTTAATGATAAAGAAAAAGCGCCGCCAGCGGGAGGCCGTGGCGCGTCGCGACCGAGCGCGGTATCAGTCGTCGGCGGCGATCAGCGCGGCGCAACCGGACATGTGCGCGAGGTCGAGGAGTTCTGCCGGTACGTCGACCAGCGACAGCGAGACGCCGTTGCGGCGGGCGACATGCAGCGCCTCAACGAGCAGCACCAGGCCCGCGCTGTTGGCATGGCCGACGCCGTCGAGCGACACGGTCAGCGCGGCGCCGCCATCGAGCCGGCGCTCGAGCAGCGGCCAGACCTCGGGCACCGAGCCGAAGTCGAGTCGACCGCTGAGCCGCACGCGGCCGTCGCCGTCGTCGCTCAGGCGCGCCTGATTCGCGGCGTCACTCGCCACCGGGATTGCGGTTCTTTTCGGCCAGCGCCGTGATCAGGCCGTCGATGCCGCTGCGCCGCACGACGGTCGTGAACTGGCTGCGGTAGTTGGTGATCAGGCTGACGCCGTCGATGACGACATCGTAGACCTGCCACTGCTGTTCGTTTCTGACCAGCCGGTAATCGACCGGTACCGGCGGCGCCGCGCCCGATGCGACGCGCGTCTGCACGACCACCTTGTCGGCGTCCGGCGCCGACTTGAACGGCAGGTACTCGATCGTCTGCCCGGAGTAGCCGAGCAGCGCGGTCGCGTAGGTGCGGATCAGCATCTCGCGGAACTCGCGGGTCACGCCGGCCTTCTGCTCGTCGGTGGCGCGTCGCCAGAAGCGCCCCAGCGCCGACTGCGACATGCGCTGGAAGTCGAAATGTGGCAGCACCGTGGTCTCGACCAGCGGGTAGATCAGCTTCGGATCGGCCTCGAGCTCGGCACGCCGCGCCGACACCTCGGCCAGCACCTTTTCGCCGGTCGATCGCACCAGCTGCTGCGGATCGTTGACCGCCGCGGCAGCCGCGTACGACGACAGCAGGAACAGCGCCACGATCAGTGTTCGGTAACCCGTTAGCACACGCATCAGTTTGCTCCTTCCTGTGCCCTGCCGTAGATGAACTGCCCGATCACTTCCTCGAGGACCAGCGCAGACTGGGTAACGGCAATTTCACTATCCGCTTTAAGGACATCCTCGCTGCCGCCCGGATCCAGGCCGACGTACTGTTCACCGAGCAGCCCGGCGGTCAGGATCTTGGCAAAGGTATCATCCGGAATATTGTCGTACTGGGAATAAATTCCCAAAACGGCGACGGCGCGGAAGTCCTCGGCGTCATAATAGATGTCCAGTACACGTCCGACCTCGACGCCGGCCAATGTTACCGGCGCCTTGACCTTGAGACCGCCGATATTGTCAAAACGTGCGATCACGGGGTACGAATCGCCGCTGTTCACGGTGCCCAGGTTGCTGACCTGCATCGCGAGAAAGAACAGCGCGACGAATCCGGCCGCCATGAAAGCACCGACCAGTAGTTCCAGTTGAGTCGTTTTCGACATATCTCGCTTCTCTAGTTGAACATCAGCGCGGTCAGCACGAAATCCAGGCCGAGCACCGCCAGCGACGAATGCACGACGGTGCGCGTCGTCGCGCGGCTGACGCCTTCCGAAGTCGGCACACAATCGTAGCCCTGGAAGATCGCGATCCAGGTGCAGACGACGCCGAACACCACGGACTTGATGACACCGTTGAGGATGTCCTCGTTCCAGTCGATCTGCGACTGCATCTGTGCCCAGTAGGTGCCGTCGTCGACACCGAGCAGGCCGACACCGACGAACCAGCCGCCGTAGACGCCGAGCATGCTGAACATCGCCGCGAGCAGCGGCATCGACAGGATGCCGGCGATCAGGCGCGGCGTCAGCACCCGGTGCTGCGGATTGACCGCCATCATCTCCAGACCCGACAGCTGTTCTGTCGACTTCATCAGGCCGATCTCGGCCGACAGCGCCGAGCCGGCGCGTCCGGCGAACAGCAGCGCCGTGACCACCGGCCCGAGTTCGCGCACCAGCGATGCCGCGACCATGACTCCGAGCGTAGCCTCGGCGCCGAAGCGCGACAGGATATAGTAGCCCTGCAGGCCGAGAACCATGCCGACGAAGACCCCGGACACGGCGATGATCAGCACGGTCAGGACGCCGACCGAGAACAGCTGCTCGAGCAGCAGGCGTGGCCGCCGCAGCATCGCCGGCACCCCGGCCAGCATGCCGAGCATCAGCAGGTTGGCGCGGCCGAGGCGCGCCGAGAACGCGAGTCCGGAACGCCCGAGCGCGGCCAGCTGGCGGATCATGCGCCATCCCCGAACAGGTCCGCCGTCAGCCCCGCTGACGGGTAATGGAACGGCACCGGCCCGTCCGGCAGGCCGCCGATGAACTGACGCGTCGACGCGCCCTCGCTGCTGCGCAGCTGGTCCGGCGCGCCCGACTCGATGACCTTGCCGCCCGATATCACGTATACCAGGTCGGCGATCGACAGGGTCTCCTGCACGTCGTGCGAGACGACGATGCTGCTGACCCCGGCCGCGTCGTTGAGACGGCGGATCAGCTGCACCAGCACGCCCATCGAGATCGGGTCCTGCCCGGTGAACGGCTCGTCGTACATGATCATCATCGGATCGAGCGCGATCGCGCGCGCCATCGCGACGCGCCGCGCCATGCCGCCCGACAGCTCGCCCGGCATCAGTCGACGCGCACCGCGCAGGCCGACCGCCTCGAGCTTCATCAGCACCAGCTTGCGGATCATCGACGCGTTCAGCCGGGTGTGCTCACGCAGTGGGTAGGCGACGTTGTCGAACACCGACAGGTCGGTCAGCAGCGCGCCGGTCTGGAACAGCATGCCCATGCGCATGCGCAGTTCGTAGAGCTCGCGCGTCGACAGCTCGTGGACGTTGAGCCCGTCGACCTCTATCGTGCCGGCGTCCGGGCGCAGCTGCCCGCCGATCAGCTTCAGCAGCGTCGTCTTGCCGGTGCCCGACGGCCCCATGATCGCGGTCACGCCACCGCGCGGGATATCGATGTCGACGCCGTCGAAGATCACGCGGCTGCCGCGGTTGAACGTCAGGCCGCGGATGCGTACGAGCGTGTCATTGGGCGCTGCTGCATGGTTCATTAAAGGCTCGGTCGGCCGCAAAGCGGGGGCGGGCCTCAAGCCCGGCGGCCGGCAACTGTGCAAGCCGTCAATTTTCCGCGGCGCACAACGGGGCGTCAAGCGAGGCCGGTAATGGTCAGGCGCGACCCATCAGTTCGAGCAGCGTGCGCAGCTCGCCAACCCGGCCCGGGTCGCCGCAGGGTCCGTCGATGATCAGGGCCTCGGCGCGTCGATCCAGACCGTCGGCGCGCCGGCGCAGCGCGCGCAGATCGAAGTCGTCGAGCCACCAGCGCACGACGCAGCGCCGACGCTGCGGGTCGCACCAGCGATCGTCGTCGTCGCGTGGCCACTGCGGCAGATGGGTGACGGCCGGGTCGGCGCGGTCGACGAGCAGCACGATGCGCGGATCGCCGACGGCCGCGGCGACGGCGGCCGCCGCGGCCGCATCGCCGCTGCCCGTGGCGATAAAACAGCGGAAGCCGTCCGGTGTGTCGGCCAGGGCCTCGGCAAATGCCGCGGCGTCGAGCGCGCGCCAGTCGTGCGGCATCAGCAGCACGCAGTCGCAGTCGTTGGCGTAGTAGCCGAGCCGCCAGTCCTCGGGCAGATCGTCGGGGTAGTAGCTGCCCGCCCAGTCGGCAGGCGCGAGCCCCGCCGTGCCGAGCAGCAGGGCGCGCGGCGGGGTAACATCGCTCACGGCAGGAATCGACAGGACGACATCGGCGACATGGGTGAGATTCTACCGTTCCGCAGGCCCAGGGCGAGCGACAAACACCGCGGCAAGACGCTGTGCCGCCACGGTCACCACAAGTGGCAGGTCGACAAGGCGCGCGTGTTCGACACCAAGGAGGGCCGCCTGGTCACGCGCTACCGCTGCGAACGCTGCGGCCAGACCAAGACGCGCGCCGAGTAAGCGCCGGCGTCGGCGCGTCGCTTGGACAAGCCCTGCGGCTTTGGCGACAATCCGCGCTCCCGACACAGGCCCCTCGACACCCGTCACCCATGCTGCTCGCCATTGCCTCCATCGTGTTCGGCCTCGGACTGCTGGTCTGGGCCGCCGACCGCTTTGTGATCGGCGCCGCGGCGCTGGCCCGCAACCTCGGCGTGCCGCCGCTGCTGATCGGCCTGACCATTGTCGGCTTCGGCACCTCGGCGCCGGAGATCCTGGTCTCGACGATGGCCGCGCTGCAGGGCAACCCGGGGCTCGCGATCGGCAACGCGATCGGCTCGAATATCGCCAACATTGCGCTGATCCTCGGCGCCACGGCGCTGATCGCACCGCTGACGGTGCATTCCGACATCCTGCGCCGCGAATACCCACTGCTGCTGTTCGTCAGCGTCGGCGCCTATCTGCTGCTGTTCGACGGCACGCTCGACGGCGGCGACGGCCTGATGCTGATGACCGCACTGGTGCTGAGCATGCTGCTGCTGGTGCGCATCGGCATGGCGCGCCAGGGTCCCGATCCGCTGGCCGACGAGATCGAGGCCGAGATCCCCAGCGACGTGTCGACGCCGGCCGCGACCGGCTGGTTCCTGCTCGGCCTGGCCCTGCTCGTCGTCAGCTCGCGGATGCTGGTCTGGGGGTCGGTCGAGGTCGCGACCGCGCTCGGTGTCAGCGACCTGGTGATCGGCCTGACCATCGTCGCGATCGGCACCAGCCTGCCGGAACTGGCCGCCAGTATCATGAGCGCGCTGAAGAACGAACACGACCTGGCGATCGGCAACGTCATCGGGTCCAATCTGTGGAACCTGCTCGCGGTGCTCGGCGTGCCCGGCCTGCTCGCCCCCGGCCTGGTACCGGCCGAGGCCGTCGATCGCGACATGCTGGTGATGCTCGGCCTGACCCTGGCGCTGTTCGTGATGGGACGCGGCTCGCGCACCCGCGGGGTCATCAATCGTCTCGAGGGCGGCCTGCTGCTCGGCTGCTTCATCGCCTACCAGGGTCTGCTGGTATGGCAGACGCAGGCCGCGATGTCGTGATGGTCACAGCCGAAACCTGACGCGGAGAATCGCCATGCCAGCCAGCGCCGACACCCTACGCCGCTCCGCGATCAGCGTCGTCGAAATCGAACGCGACGCCGTCGGCGCGCTGGTCGAGCGCATCGACGACCGCTTCGTGCGCGCCTGCGAGCACATCCTCGCGTGCCGCGGGCGCGTGGTCGTGACCGGCATGGGCAAGTCCGGGCACGTCGCCAAGAAGATCGCCGCGACCCTGGCCAGTACCGGCACGCCGGCGTTCTTCGTCCATCCCGGCGAGGCCAGCCACGGCGACCTCGGCATGATCACGGCGAGCGACGTCGTGCTGGCCCTGTCCAACTCCGGCGAGACCAGCGAGATCGTGACCATCGTGCCGCTGATCAGCCGCATGGGCGCACCGCTGATCAGCATGACCGGCAGGCCCGGCTCGACGCTGGCCCGCGAGGCCGACGTCAATCTCGACGTCAGCGTCGCCAAGGAGGCCTGTCCGCACGACCTCGCACCGACCGCGAGCACGACCGCGGCGCTGGTCATGGGCGACGCGCTGGCGATCGCGCTGCTCGAGGCACGCGGCTTCACGGCCGAGGACTTCGCGCTGTCCCACCCCGGCGGCAGCCTCGGCCGGCGCCTGCTGCTGCACGTCCACGACATCATGCACAAGGGGGCGCAGATCCCGGCGGTCGACCATGGCGCATCGCTGCGCGACGCGCTGATGGAGATGACGGCGAAGGGCCTCGGCATGACCGCGGTCACCGACGACGACGGCCGCGCGATCGGCGTGTTCACCGACGGCGACCTGCGCCGCTGCATCGATCGCGGGCTCGATGTCCGCGACGCCCGCGTCGGCGAGGTCATGACCCCGGGCGGGAAACACATTGCACCCGAACGCCTGGCCGTCGACGCGGTCAACCTGATGGAAGAGAACAAGATCAACGCGCTGCTCGTGATCGACGCCGACCGGCGGCTGTGCGGCGCACTGAACATGCACGACCTGCTGCGCGCAGGCGTCGTCTGACACAAGGGACCACGATGCAGGACATCTACCGCAAGGCCGAGGGCATCCGCCTGGTCATCTTCGACGTCGACGGCGTGCTCACCGACGGCAGCCTGTTCATCGGCGACGACGGCCAGGAGTACAAGGCGTTCCACTCCAAGGACGGACACGGCATGGTCATGCTGCAGCACAGCGGCGTGCAGATCGCGATCATCACCGGTCGCACCTCGGAGGTCGTGCGCATCCGCATGGCCAGCCTCGGCATCGAGCACGTCTACCAGGGCAAGCGCGAAAAGCTGCCGGCCTACGAGGAACTCAAGCACGCGACCGGCCTCGACGACGCCCAGATCGCCTACGTCGGCGACGACGTCGTCGACCTGCCGGTCATGACCCGCGTCGGACTCGCGATCGCGGTGCAGGACGCGCACGCGCTGGCCAAGCGCCACGCCCACTGGGTCACGCCGAGCGGCGGCGGGCGCGGCGCCGCGCGCGAGGTCTGCGAACTGGTCATGGACGCCCAGGGCAAGCTGCAGGGCCTGTTGCAGGCCTACACGGACTAAGGCCCGGAGATGCGCCGCTACCGCCCCTGGCTCGCCGGGCTGCTGGTCGCCGCCGCCGCGCTCAGCTGGTGGCTGCGCGACGTGCCGCCGCCACCTCCGCCGGCCTCGCCGGCGATGGAGCGCCAGGGTGCGCGCGAGATCGATTACTACATCACCGGCCTGGACGTGACGCGCATGACCCAGGCCGGCATCCCGGCACATCGTCTGCGCGCCGCACGCGCCCAGCACTTTACCGATGACGACACGACCCAGCTGACCGCACCACGCCTGACCGTGTACCAGGGCCAGGCGCCGCCGTGGGAGGTCGACGCCGAGGGCGCGCTGGTGTCGGCCGACGGCGACCTGATCCTGCTCAGCGGCGCCGTGCTGATCGAACGCGCCGGCGACGCCGACAACCGGCCGATGCGCATCGTCACCCGCGAGCTGCGCGTGCAACCGCGCCAGGACTATGCGGAAACCGACGAAAAGGTTAGGGTAGAAAGCGACACCGACTGGCTCGACGCCAGCGGCATGCAGGCCTGGCTGCGACCGCCGTCGCGCCTCAAGTTTCTGTCCCGGGTGAGAGGCTACTATGTACCGCCTAGCAACTAGCCAGCCGCCACGCCGGCGCTGTGCGCGGCGCGACCTGGTCGTCGCCGTCGCCGTGCTCGCCACTTGGCTGCTCGCCGCCGGCGCCGCCGTCGCGCTCGAATCCGACCGTCAGCAGCCGATCGAACTCGCCGCCGACAGCGTCGACATCGACGAGGGACGCGGGATCAGCGTCTACAAGGGCGACGTCGACCTGCGCCAGGGCTCGATACGCCTGCGCGCCGACACCGTGACCGTGCACCAGAAGGGCAAGAAACCGTCGCGGATCGTCGCCGAGGGACGGCCGGTCAAGTTCCAGCAGCAGTCCCGGCGCGGACCGGTCAAGGGCGAGGCACGCCGCGTCGAGTACGAGGTCGACAGCGAGAACCTCGTGCTCAATGGCGACGCGGTGCTGGTCCAGGGCCAGGACAGCATGCGCAGCGACCGCATCGTCTACGACCGCGTGCGCTCGGTGGTCAAGGCCGGGGCCGCGGCCGACGGCAAGCAGCGCGTGCGTATCTCGATCGAGGCCCCCGGCGACTGATACCCGCGGCGCGCGACCCCAATCCGCCATGAGCCAACTTGCCGCCGAAGACCTGGTGAAGCGCTACCGTGAGCGTACCGTCGTCAACGGCGTGTCGCTGCGCGTGAAGGCCGGCGAGGTGGTCGGCCTGCTCGGCCCCAACGGCGCCGGCAAGACCACGACCTTCTACATGATGGCGGGGCTGATTCCCGCCGACCAGGGCCGCGTGTCGCTCGCCGAGCACGACCTGACCGACCGGCCGATGCACGACCGCGCCCGCCTCGGCCTCGGTTACCTGGCCCAGGAACCGTCGATCTTCCGCCGCCTCAACGTGCGCCAGAACATCCTCGCCGTGCTCGAGTCGCGCCGCGATCTCGACCGCGACGCGCGCAGCAATCTCGCCGACGAGCTGCTGCACGAGTTCGGCATCCGCCAGCTCGCCGACAACATGGCGATCAGCCTGTCCGGCGGCGAGCGCCGGCGGCTGGAGATCGCGCGTGCCCTGGCGGTCGAGCCAAAGTTCATCCTGCTCGACGAACCGTTCGCCGGCATCGACCCGATTTCTGTCGTCGATATCCAGCGCATCATCGGCCAGCTGGCCGAACGCGACATCGGCATCCTGATCACCGACCACAACGTGCGCGAGACGCTCGGCATCTGCGGCCGCGCCTATATCATCAACGACGGCGCGGTTATGGCGCAGGGTGCGCCGGACGCGATCCTCGCCGACCCCGACGTCCGCTCGGTCTACCTCGGCGAGCATTTCAGGCTTTGAATTCCCTCCCGGGCGGGCCGACGCCGCGCCTGCAGGCCGCGCTGACGGACGTCAACACAACGTCGATCAGCGCGCGCCGTGACGCGCCAAAAACTGCGCTAGAATGGACTCAGACAATGCATAAACAAGATTCGTACCACATAGCAACTGCATGAAGCCTACGATCCAGCTCCGCCTGGGCCAGCACCTGACGATGACGCCACAGTTGCAGCAGGCGATCAAGCTGCTGCAACTGTCGACGCTCGACCTCAAACAGGAGATCCAGGAGGCCCTCGAGTCCAACCTGATGCTCGAGACCGAGGAGGACGGCGCGCGCCGCGAGGACAGCGACGGCGACGCCGAGGCGGCCAAGAACACCGACGACGCCAGCGCCGGCGCCAACGGCGCGGACAAGAGCGCCAACGACCCCAACAACGAGACCGAGGTCTCGATCGAGACCGACAACATGCCGGACGATCTGCCGGTCGACACCGTCTGGGACGACATCTACGACAGCGTCACGCCGGTCAATGCCGGCGCCGGTGCCGCGGCGGCGGACGAGAACCAGGACTTCATCAACCAGCAGAGCGTCGGCGAATCGTTGCAGGACCACCTGCTGTGGCAGGTGCAGCTGACGCCGTTCAACGACACCGACCTGGCGATCGCCGAGGCCATCGTCGACGGCGTCGACGAGGACGGCTACCTGAAGACCGCGCTCGACGACATCGTCGCCGGCAGCGACGACCCGGATGTCGAGATCGAGGAGGTCGAGGCCGTGCTGCACCGCGTCCAGGCCTTCGATCCGCCGGGCATCGCCGCGCGCGACCTGCGCGAGTGCCTGCTGATCCAGCTGCGCCAGCTGCCGCCCGGGAGCGACTGGCGCGACCAGGCGATCCGGCTCGTCGACGAGCACTTCGACCTGCTCGCACAGCAGGACGAGACGCTGATGCGCCGCCGCATGAAGCTCGACCGTGACGACCTGATGGCGGTGATCCACCTGATCCGTTCGCTGAACCCGCGCCCAGGCACCAGCGTCGCGCAGCAGGCCCCGAGCTATATCGAGCCCGATGTCTTCGTCTACAAGCGCAACCACCAGTGGCGCGTCGAGCTCAATCCCGAGGCCGCGCCGAGGCTGCGGGTAAACGCCGAATACGCCGGCATGATCCGGCGCGCCGACAACAGCGCCGACAACGTGACGATGAAGAACCACCTGCAGGAGGCGCGCTGGTTCATCAAGAGCCTGCAGAGCCGCAACGACACCTTGCTGCGCGTGGCGACGCGGATTGTCGACTTTCAGCGCAATTTCTTCGAGTATGGTGACGAGGCCATGAAACCGCTGGTGTTGCGCGACGTCGCCGAGGCGCTGGAAATGCACGAATCCACGATATCGCGGGTCACGACGCAGAAATACATGCACACGCCGCGCGGCACCTACGAGTTCAAGTACTTCTTCTCGAGCCATGTCAGCACCGCGTCCGGCGGCGAGGCATCGGCGACCGCGATCCGGGCCCTGATCAAGAAGCTGATCGGCGCGGAAAAGCCCAATAAACCTTTGTCTGACAACAAGATTGCCGCCATCCTTGCCGACCAGGGCATCAACGTGGCGCGCAGGACGGTTGCCAAGTATCGTGAATCGATGGCGATCCCGCCATCGAACGAACGCAAGCGCCTGGCCTGAGAGGCGCTGAACTGCAAGGAGAAGACCTATGCAAGTCAACCTGACCGGTCATCATGTCGATCTCACCGACGCACTGCGTGCCTACGTTGACGAAAAGATCGCCCGCCTCGAGCGGCACTTCGACCACGTGACCAACGTCCATGTGATCCTCAGCGTCGAGAAGAAGTCGCAGAAAGCCGAGGCGACCGTGCACATCGCCGGCGCCGACGTCTTCGCCGATGCCGTCCACGAGGACATGTACGCAGCGATCGATGCGCTGATCGACAAGCTCGACCGCCAGGTACTGCGCCACAAGGAGAAGCTCAAGAGCCACCGCGGCAATGGCCACCGCGAGTCCGCCGAGGCCGCGGGCTGAATCCCAGGCATTCCCGCCATGCTACCCGACGGCATCCTCGAACGACCCAGCATCAGCGTCGCCGACCCGGCGTCGAGCAAGAAGCGCGTCCTCGAACAGGCCGCGCGCCTGCTCGCCGCCGCCGGCCCGGAGCCCGAAGCCGAACAGATCTTCGAACGCCTGCTGGAACGCGAGCGCCTCGGTAGCACCGGTCTCGCCGGCGGCGTGGCCCTGCCACACGCCCGCATGCCGGGTATCGAAGCCAGTCACGGTGCCTTCCTGCGCCTCGCCGACGCGGTCGAGTTCGATGCCCTAGACGGCCAGCCGGTCGATCTGGTCTTCGCGCTGTTGGTGCCCGAGGACGCGACCGAGGAACACCTGCAGCTGCTCGGCCGCCTGGCATCGATGTTCAACGACCCGCTGCTGTGCGAACGGCTGCGCGACGCCGAGGCCGAAGAGGCCCTGGCGATCCTGACCGGACACTCGACGACCCATGCCGCATAGTGTCCGGGTACGCGACCTTTTCGACGGCCTCGGCGAGCGCCTGCAGCTGAGTTGGATCGCCGGCCAGGCCGGCGCCGACGAACCGCTGCTGCAACCGGGCACCCACGCCATCACCGGCATCATCGCCGGCCCGCTGAACTACATTCACCCGAACCGTGTGCAGGTCATCGGCCCGTCCGAGGCCGATTATCTCGAAGGCCTCGGCGTCGATGGCCGGCAGCAGGCGTTGCGCCAGCTGTTCGCCGATCAGCCGGCACTGGTCATGCTGGTCGACGGCATCGACGCCCCGCCGGAACTGGCGACACTGGCCGACGAGACCGCGACCGCGCTGATGCGTTCGCCGCTGCCCGACAGCCAGGTGCTCGACAACCTGCAGTACTACGCATCGCTGTTCCTGTCGGAGAAGACCACGCTGCACGGCGTGTTCCTCGAGGTACTCGGCATGGGTGTGCTGCTGACCGGCGACCCCGCCGTCGGCAAGAGCGAGCTCGCGCTGGATCTGATCACCCGCGGCAGCCGCCTGGTCGCGGATGACGCGCCCGAGTTCACGCGCATCGCGCCGGACATCATCAGCGGCACCTGCCCCGCCCTGCTGCGCGAGTTCCTCGAGGTACGCGGTCTCGGCATACTCAACATCCGCGCGATGTTCGGCGACAGCGCGATCAAGCGCACCAAGTACCTGCGCCTGATCGTGCACCTCAAGCGCATGAGCTCGGAACAGATCTCGGGCATGGACCGGCTGTCCGGCGCGCACACCGACCGCGAGGTGCTCGGCGTGTCGGTGCCGCAGGTGACGGTGCCGGTCGCCCCGGGACGCAACCTGTCGGTGCTCGTGGAATCCGCGGTCCGCAACCACCTGCTGCGCCTGAAGGGCTACGACGCCGCCGAGGTGTTGATCGAACGCCAGCAGCAGGCGATCCTCGAACAGAGCTGACTCGCGGTCTGCGACAGCCGGGGCGCTGTGGCGCTACACTAGCAACGTCGCACCACCCGTCAGGACTGGCATGTCCGAGGACAGCAAGACCAACCAGCCGCCGCGCGTGATCCTGGTCACCGGCCTGTCGGGGTCGGGCAAGAGCATTGCGTTGCATGTGCTCGAAGACGTCGGCTACTACTGCATCGACAATCTGCCGGTCAGTCTGTTCGACGCGCTGGTGCGCGACATCACGACCCAACCGGCAGCGGCCCGCGGCCTGACCGCGATCGGTATCGACGCCCGCAATACCGGCGCCGATCTCGGCCGCCTGCCCGGCATGATCAAGCGCCTGCGCGACCACGGCGTCGACTGCGAGATCGTGTTTCTCGATGCCGAGGACCCGGTGCTGATCCAGCGTTTCAGCGAGACCCGGCGGCGTCACCCGCTGACCGACGACGGCCGCACGCTGGAAGAGGCGATCACGCTCGAACGCGCGATGCTCGAACCGCTGCTCGACCTGTCGCGACTGAAGATCGACACCACGCGCACGACGCTGCACGAGTTGCGCGAGATCATCCGTGCGCGCGTCGCCGAGCGCGACAGCGGCGAGATGTCGATCATGCTGCAGTCGTTCGGTTTCAAGCACGGCGTGCCGCGCAACGCCGATTTCGTGTTCGACGCGCGCTGCCTGCCGAACCCACACTGGCACCCCGAGCTGCGCCCGCTGACCGGGCGCGACCGACCGGTCGCCGCCTTCCTCGGCGACGACCTGCAGGTGCGCGGCATGCTCAGCCACATCAGCGACTTCCTGACCCAGTGGATCCCGTGCTTCGAACGCGAGGGACGCAGTTACCTGACGATCGCGGTCGGCTGCACCGGCGGCCAACACCGTTCGGTTTACCTGATCGAACAGCTGACCGGATTCCTCAAGTCACAGGGCCGACCCGTAATCAGCAGTCACCGGGAACTGCCGTGAGCGTCGGCGTGCTGCTGATCACCCACCCCGGCATCGGTTCGTCGCTGCTGCACATCGCAACCCGCATCATCGGCAGGACGACGCTGCCGGTGAAGTGTCTCGAAGTCCCGCCCGACGCCGCGCTCGAACCGGTCTGCGAAAGCGCACGCAGCATGCTCAAGGTACTCGACCGCGGCTCTGGCGTGCTGGTGCTGACCGATATGTTCGGTGCGACGCCGCACAACATCGCGCGCGAGGTCGCGTGCGGCAACAGCCGCCAGACGGTGCTGTCCGGCGTCAACCTGCCGATGCTGGTGCGCATCTTCAACTACCCCGGCGACGACCTCGACACGCTAGCCAGCAAGGCCGCCGAAGGAGGCACCCGCGGCATCATGAGCTGCCCGGTCGAGTCGATCGGCGGCGATGCGACGGAACCCTGAGCGATGCTGACGCGCGAGGTCACGATCGCCAACCGCCTCGGCCTGCACGCCCGCGCCGCGGCCAAGCTGGTCGGGGTCGCCAACGGCTACGCCGCCGACGTGGTGCTCGACAAGCAGGGGCAGCGGGTCAACGGCAAGAGCATCATGGGCGTGATGATGCTGGCCGCGAGCAAGGGCACGGTGCTGCAGCTGCATGTCGACGGCGAGAACGAGGCCGAGGCGATGGACGCGCTGGTCGCACTGATCGAAGACAAGTTCGGCGAAGGCGAATGACTGTCGCCTGCCTCGGCACCGGGATCGGCGGCAGCGGCGACATCGCCATCGGCGACGCCTACCACGTCAGTCGCGGCGCGGTCTGCGTCAACCCGAGCTGGGTCGAGTCGAGCCAGGTCGATGCCGAGGTGCGGCGTTTCGAGAGCGCGATCGCCACGGCCGGGGAACAGCTGCGCCGGGTGCGCCAGCAGATCCCCGGCGACACGCCGCCGGACATCGCCGAGTTCATCGACACCCACCTGCTGATGCTCGAGGACAAGGCGCTGTCGAGCCAGCCGATCCACCTGATCCGCAGCCAGGGCTTGAGCGCCGAGTGGGCGTTGCAGCAGCACCGCGATGCGCTGATCCGTGTGTTCGAACAGATCGAGGACACCTACCTGCGCACCCGGCGCGACGACCTCGACCACGTCGTCGACCGCATCCTCGACATCCTGCTCGAACACCAGGCACCGGCGTTCGACGACCTCGCCGGGCGCATCGTGCTCGCCGAGGACCTGATGCCGGCCGACCTGATCCTGATGAAGAACCAGGGGATTGCCGGCTTCGTCACCGACTACGGCGGGCCGATGTCGCACACCGCGATCCTCGCGCGCAGTCTCGGGCTGCCGGCCGTGGTCGGCGCACGCGGTGTCTGCCGCTGCCTGCGCCACGGCGAGCGGCTGATACTCGACGCGGCCAACGGCGTCGTGCTGGCCGGCGCCGACACGGCGACGCTGCTGCAGTTCGAGGCGTTGCGCAGCGCCGCGATCTCGCGCACCGCCGAGCTGCGCCGCCGCGGCGCCGGGCCCACGGTGACGCGCGACGGCGCGACGCTGACCATCAACGCCAACATCGAACTCGCGGAGGACGTCGACGTCGCCCGAGCCAACGGCGCCGACGGCGTCGGTCTGTACCGTACCGAGTTCCTGTACATGAACCGCGACACGCCGCCGTCGGAGGACGAGCACTACCGCGCCTACCGCGACGTCGTCGACGGCATGCGCGGCCGGCCGATCACGATCCGCACACTCGACCTCGGCGCCGACAAGCAGCCGGGCGGCGGCGCGCACGGCGCCGCATCGAGCAATCCTGCGCTCGGCCTGCGCGCGATCCGCCTGTGCCTCAAGGAACCGGAGCTGTTCTACCCCCAGGTGCGCGCAATCCTGCGCGCGTCGGCGCATGGCCGGGTGCGCCTGATGCTGCCGATGCTGACCAGCGCCTGGGAGGTCGACCAGGCCAAGCGCATCATCGCATTGGTGATGCGCCAGCTGGATGCCGATGGCATCGACTACGATCGCGGCATCCCGATCGGCGGCATGATCGAGGTGCCGGCGGCGGCACTGAACGCGCGCGCCTTTGCGCGGCGCCTCGACTTCCTGTCGATCGGCACCAACGATCTCATCCAGTACACGCTGGCGATCGACCGCGTCGACGACGAGCTCACCTACCTCTACGATCCCGGTCATCCGGCCGTGCTGCGCCTGATCCGCGAGGTCATCGACGCCGGCCGTGCGACAGGTGTACCGGTCAGCATGTGCGGCGAGATGGCCGGCGACCTGGCCTTCGTGCCGCTGCTCCTCGGCATGGGCCTGCGCGAGTTCAGTATGCAGCCGGCCGCGATCCTCGACCTGCGCGAGTACGTACGCGATCTCGACAGCGGCGAGCTCGAGCGCATCGCGACCTGCGTACTCGACGATCCGACCCAGCCCGACCCACTCGACGCATTCACCCGGACGTTGCACACGCACTGAAACGCCGCGCATCGGCGTCGGGCCGACTGCTACACTCAGCGGCAGTCCCCGACACCGCAGCAAGACCGCAACGATGAGCGCGCCGCCCGAGCACAGCGACGACACCCGCCTGCAACGCTTGCAGGAGATCCTGGCGTCGGGCGCGGTGCGCGAGGCGTCGCGCCTGCTGCGCAGTCTCGCCCCGGCCGAGATCGCACACCTGCTCGAGTCGCTGCCGGCGGCGCAACGCGAGATCGTCTGGAACCTGGTCGACGAGGAGCGCGACGGCCAGATCCTGCTGCTGGTCACCGACGAGGTGCGCGCGCAGCTGATCCGCCACATGGACCCGCAGGAACTGCTTGCGGCGACCGAGAACCTGGATCTCGACGACCTCGCCGATCTGGTCCAGCAGATGCCGACGGCGATCACCGCCGAGGTCATGGACGCACTCGACGACCAGCGCCGCAAGCGCCTCGAGGCGGTGCTGACCTACCCGGAGGACACCGCCGGCGGCCTGATGAACACCGACACCGTGACGGTGCGGCCGGAGGTGACGCTCGACGTCGTGCTGCGCTACCTGCGGCGCCTCGGCGAGGCTGTGCCGAGCTCGACCGACAAGCTGTTCGTCGTCAACCGCGACGACGGCTATCTCGGCGTCCTGCGGCTGTCGGCGCTGGTCACGCGCGACCCCGACGACACCGTCGCCGAGGCGATGAGCCTCGACATGCAACCGATCCACGCCGACCTGTCGGAGTCCGAGGTGGCGCGACGCTTCGAGGCACACGACATGCTGTCGGCGCCGGTCGTCGACGCCGATGGCCAGCTGCTCGGCCGCATCACCGTCGACGACGTCGTCGACGTGATCCGCGAGGAAGGCGAGCACCAGTTTATGGGCAGCGCCGGCCTGTCCGAAGAGGAGGACATGTTCGCGCCGGTGCTGACCAGTACGCGGCGCCGCGCGTTGTGGCTCGGCATCAACCTGGCGACCGCGTTCCTCGCGTCGTGGGTCATCGGCCAGTTCGAGGACACGCTGTCGCAGGTGGTCGCGCTGGCGGTGCTGATGCCGATCGTCGCCAGCATGGGCGGCATCGCCGGCAGCCAGACGCTGACCCTGGCGATTCGCGGCATCGCGCTCGGCCAGCTCGGCCCGGGCAACGCGCGCGCGCTGCTGCTCAAGGAGCTCGCCGTGGGCACGCTGAACAGCCTGATCTGGGCCGCCGTCGTCGCCGTGATCGCCGGCATCTGGTTCAGCAGCGCCGAGATTGCGATCCTGATCGCGGTCGCGATCACGATCAACCTGGTGTTCGCAGCGATCGCCGGCTCGCTGCTGCCGCTGCTGCTGGAACGGCTCGGCATCGACCCGGCGCTGGCCGGCTCGGTCCTGCTGACGACGGTCACCGATGTCGTCGGCTTCCTCGCCTTCCTCGGCCTCGCGACACTGTTCCTGGTCTGACGAGAGGGCCGCCGCCGATGATGTCACGCTGCATCTACCGCGAGGAGCACGACGACACCCACCTCGAGATCTGGGAGGAGGACGACCGGCGCAGCCTGTGGTTCGACGACGTGATCCTGCAGTCCGAGATCCACATCCACGATCCCGCGGTGCTGCCAAACCCGGTCAACCGCGCGATGCTCGCGCACCTGATGTTCGAGCTGCCGCTCGAGCGCGTGCTGCTCGCCGGATGCGGCGGCGGCGCGATCGCGCGCTGGCTGCACGCCCGCGCCCCGGAGGTCGCCGGCGACGCCGTGGAGCTGTCGCCGACGGTCGCGCGGCTGGCGCGCGAGTACTTCGACTTTCCGGCGCCGGCATCCAGCCGCTGGCGGCTGCAGGTCGACGACGTGCGCGCGTTCGTCGCGCGCAGCGGTGCGGCCTACGACTACATACTCGTCGACCTCGAAGAGAACCAATCGACGCCCGACTGGGTCACCGGCGAGGCCTTTCTCACCGCCAGCCACCGCCGGCTGTCGCCGACCGGCGTGCTGACGCTGAACCTGATCGTCGACGACAACCTCGGCGCCAGCAGCGCGCTGCAGCGCATCCGCCGCGTGTTCGGACCCGGCATCCTGCTGGTCGACGATCCGGCGCACGACAACCTGCTGGTGTTGGCGTTCCGCGCCGCTGCGCCGGCGCCGCCGCCGGCAGACCGGCTGCGTCGTCTGGGCCAGACGTGGGGGATCGATTTCAGCGCGCTGGCCGGGCGCGTCACGCGGCTGCCGGCTGCCGACGACGCGCCGCGCTGACGCGCGCCACGTCCCTCGGTCTGCTCAGTCGGCTGCGCTGTCGCCGCCGTCGGCAGCGCCCGGGGTCTTGCGCTGGAAGCGCGTGGCGCCACATTTGGGGCACTCGGGGATACGCCCGGTCTTGTCGAAGGACAGCTCCTCGCCGCACGCGGTGCACTGCAGCACGCCCGGCGCCGTGACCTCACCGCTGTGATACAGGCTGGCCTCACGTGCCTGGTCGGCGAACCCCTTCAGCGCCTGGGAGGTCTGGTCGGCCATGCCGGCGAACATCTCCAGCATGCGGTTCTGCATCAGCTGCCAGTCGAAGCTGAGCCAGTCGCGCAGCTCCTGACCGGTGTCGGCAAGGAACCCTGCCGCCTCGTGCAGGTCGCGTTCGACGTAGCGCGACACGCGGTCGGCCTCCTCGCGCGTCAGCTCCTGCAGTTCGACCGCCTTCTCGCGCGCATCGGCGAGCGCCTCGCGCAGCCACGGTACGGTCTTCTTCTCGGCATTGTCGGCCGCTTCGTGGACACGCTCGAGCATCGACTCGTAGGCGGCCACCATGCGATCGACCGGATCCTTCGGTTTGTCAGTCATGACCATCTATCCTCGTACGCTCGGGATACTGGTCATTTTAGCCTGCATATTGCATGAGCATTTGGAGAGCCTGCGGCTTTCGCAGCCGTTGTGGCGCCGGCTTGGAGCGAAAGTCATAGCCATCGCTATGGCTTGAGCGAAAGCCAAGCAATAGCGAGCGAGAAATCGCAGGAATCCAAACAGAACAGCGCCGGGTACAAACTGAAACGTCCGGTTTTTCGCAAAAGCGGAAGGTACCCGCCGTGGTATCAGACAGGCGCAGGGTTGGCGCTGTTCGGCTCATGCAACATGCAGGCTAGCCCAGTCGTCGGTAAGCCTAGGCGACCTCGCGGTTGTCGCCGGTGACCTTCTGCACGGCCGGGTACAGGTGCTCGGTCTCGGCCTGGATACGATCCAGCACCATGTCGAACATCTCCTGCGTGTCCTTCATGAACACGTCGTACTCCTTGATAACCAGCCGCTTGCTGCGCAGCTTGCACCAGCGCTTCAGGTACGCCGAGAAGATCCGGTTGATCTCCCGCGAGCCGCCCATGAACCGGTTGGCGACGTTGCGGATCTTCTGATCGCTCGCACCGAGTAGCTTGGAGTACATCTCGTTGTCGGTGACGGCCATGTGATCCTTGACGGCCGCGACGTATTCGAAGAACAGGTTGCAGGTGATCTCCGAATCACACAGGGAGCGATCACCGAGCAGATGCTGCAGGACATTCGTGAGTTCAGTAATCTTATGGTTCTGGCGATGCAGTTCTTGGTAGCTGACCATGTCGTCTCTCTCCTTATCCAGCCGCTCTGCGGTAGTTATAGTCGTAGCGACGGGAAAACAGACCCGTGAGCTTAACTATGGATACGGCGGTCTCGCCATGGCAATCACCAATTGACAGGTTTTTAACCCAGCGCAAACGCTGGCGGCAACGCGTGCAGCGCAACAATTGGCCCCGCGGCGCGCATCGCACCCCCGTGTAAGCTGCGGTATCCTTTCACGATTTCCTTGCTCCCCAGTGACCGACGCCGATGGACGCGCAGTACAAGCCAGAACAGATCGAGAACCAAGCGCAGCGTTATTGGGAAGAAAACGCGTCTTTCAGGGCCACCGAAGACCCGGGTCGGGAGAAATTCTACTGCCTGTCGATGTTCCCGTATCCGAGCGGCAGGCTGCACATGGGCCACGTGCGCAATTACACGATCGGCGACGTGATCGCGCGCTACCAGCGCATGCTCGGCAGGAACGTACTGCAGCCGATGGGCTGGGACGCGTTCGGCCTGCCCGCCGAGAATGCCGCGATCAAGCACGGCAAGCCGCCCGCCGAGTGGACCTACACCAACATCGGCTACATGAAGGCCCAGCTGCAGCGCCTCGGTTTCGGCTACGACTGGGAGCGTGAACTGGCCACCTGCGACCCCGACTACTACCGCTGGGAACAGTGGCTGTTCACGCGCCTGATCGACAAGGGCCTGGCCTACCGCAAGTCCGCAACGGTCAACTGGGACCCGGTCGACCAGACCGTACTGGCCAACGAGCAGGTCATCGACGGCAGGGGCTGGCGCTCCGGCGCCGTGGTCGAAAAACGCGACATCGAGCAGTGGTTCATCCGCATCACCGACTACGCGCAGGAACTGCTCGACGATCTCGACCGGCTGCCGGGCTGGCCCGAGCAGGTCGTGACGATGCAGCGCAACTGGATCGGTCGCTCGCTCGGCGTGCAGATGACGTTCGGCATCGAGGGCTCCGACGACACCCTGGGGATTTACACGACGCGCCCGGACACGCTGATGGGCGTGACCTATGTCGCGGTCGCCGCGGAGCATCCGCTGGCGATCCGGGCGTCCGGCAACGACCCGGAGCTGGCCGCGTTCGTCGACGAGTGCCGCCAGGGCGGCGTCAGCGAGGCCGAGCTCGAGACGATGGAGAAAAAGGGCATGGCGCTCGGCATCAACGCCGTCCATCCGGTCAGCGGCGAGCCGGTGCCGATCTACGCCGCCAACTTCGTGCTGATGGGCTATGGCACCGGCGCGGTCATGGCGGTGCCGGCGCACGACCAGCGCGACTGGGAGTTCGCCGAGAAATACGGCATCGCCAAGAAGCAGGTCATCTTCTGCCCCGACGGCCACGACTGCAGCATCGACGAGGCGGCGTACGTCGACAAGGGCGTTCTCGCGAACTCGGCGCCGTTCGACGGCCTGACATCCGATGCCGCTTTCGACGCCATCGCCGCATGGCTGGACAAGCACGACAAGGGCGGGCGTCGGGTCAACTTCCGCCTGCGCGACTGGGGCGTGTCGCGGCAGCGCTACTGGGGCTGCCCGATACCGGTCGTACACAAGGCCGACGGCAGCGTCGAAGCGGCCGGCGAGTTCCCGGTGCGCCTGCCCGAGGACGTCGTCGTCGACGGCTCGGGATCGCCGCTGAAGAAGATGCCGGCGTTCTACGATCTCGGCGACGGCGACCGCCGCGAGACCGACACCTTCGACACCTTCTTCGAGTCGAGCTGGTACTACGCGCGCTACTGCTGCCCGGATGCCGACACGCGCATGCTCGACGAGCGCGCCAACTACTGGCTGCCGGTCGACCAGTACATCGGCGGCATCGAGCATGCGATCCTGCACCTGCTGTACGCGCGCTTCTTCAACAAGCTGATGCGCGACGAGGGCCTGCTCGACTGCGACGAGCCGTTCACCCGCCTGCTGACCCAGGGCATGGTCGTCGCCGAGACCTACTACCGCGCCAACGCCGACGGCTCGAAGGAATGGTTCAACCCGGCCGACGTCGAGGTCGAGCGCGACGACAAGGGACGGGTGACGCGTGCGCTGTTGAAGTCGGACGGCGAGCCGGTCACACCGGGCGGCATCGAGAAGATGTCGAAGTCGAAGAACAACGGTGTGGATCCGCAGACCCTGATCGACCGCTACGGCGCCGACACCGTGCGCCTGTACACGATGTTCACGGCACCGCCGGATCAGTCGCTGGAATGGTCGGACGAAGGCGTCGAAGGGGCACACCGCTTCCTCAGGCGGCTGTGGGCGCTCGGCGCCAGGCTCGCCGGCGCAGCGGCCGCCGACGGTGACGCCGCGACCCTGGCCGAGCCGCGACGCGAGATCCATACCGCGTTGCAGAAGGCGCTGTTCGACTACGAACGCCAGCAGTACAACACCGTCGTGTCGGCCTGCATGAGCATGGTCAACGTGCTCAACAAGCTCGACGACTCGGCCGACGCGACCGCGCTGCTGCGCGAGGGCCTCGGCATCATCCTGCGCCTGCTGGCACCGATCGCGCCGCACGCGACCCACGCGCTGTGGATCGAGCTCGGCTACGGCAGCGACATCCTGCACGCCGGCTGGCCGCAGGTCGACGAGGACGCGCTGGTGTCGGCAACCGTGACCTACGTCGTGCAGGTCAACGGCAAGATGCGCGGCAGGATCGAGATCGCCGCCGACGCCGACAAGGACACGATCGAACGGCTTGCCTGTGGCAACGACAACGTGCAGAAGTTCACGGCCGACAAGACCGTGCGCAAGGTCATCGTCGTACCCAACAAGCTGGTCAACATCGTCGCCAACTGACGGAGCCCGAGCATGCCGCGATCCCAGCACCGAACCCTTCTGCCCGCTGCACTGCTGGTCGGCGCGACGCTGCTGCTCGCTGCGTGCGGCTTCCAACCACGCGGTCAAACGGCAGCGCTCGCCGGCATCCCGTCGCCGCTGCACATCCGCGGCATCAGCCCGTACTCGGACCTCGGCCGCGAACTGGGCAGCCAGCTGCAGCGCGCCGGCGTCGCGACATCGCCGGGCATCGCCGGCAGCGCCCTGGTGCTGCATATCCGCGACTACGAGACCGACGCCCGGGTGCTGACCGTCGACAGCCGCAACCGCGCGGTCGAGAGCGAACTCGAGCACAGCCTGCGCTTCGAACTGCGCTCACCCGACGACCGGGTGCTCGCCGCGGCGCAGACCGTGCGCGTGCTGCGCATCCAGCTGACGCCGCGCGAGACGATCCTGGCCAACCGGCGCGGCGCGGCGCAGCTGCGCGAGGACATGGTCGAGGAGCTGGCGCAACGCGTCCTGCAGCGGGTCGCCGCGCAGCACTGACGGCGTATGCGGATCTACCCGGACAGGCTGGACGAACACCTCGCCGGGCAGCTCGCCGCCGTATACCTGATCAGCGGCGACGAACCCTTGCAGCTCGGCGAGTGCGGCGACGCGATCCGCCACGCGGCGCGTGCCGCCGGCTACACGACGCGCGACGTGCTCGAGGCCGGCAGCGGCTTCGACTGGCAGCAGCTGACGGCCGCGGCCGCGGCATTCTCGCTGTTCGGCGACAAGAAGATCATCGACCTGCGGATCCCAGGCGGCAAGCCGGGCGCCGACGGCAGCCGCGCGCTCAGCGCCTATTGCGAGGATCCGCCGCCCGACACCCTGCTGCTGCTGACGCTGCCCAAGCTCGACCGCCAGCAGCCCAACAGCAAGTGGTTCAAGGCCATCGACCGGCTCGGCGTGACCATCCAGGTGTGGCCGATCGAGGCCGGCCGGCTGCCACGCTGGATCGAGCAGCGCCTGCGCCAGGCCGGTATCCGGCCCAGCCGCGACGCCGTGCGCATGCTCGCCGAGCGCGTCGAGGGCAACCTGCTCGCCGCATGCCAGGAGATCGACAAGCTGGTGCTGCTGCACGGCAGCGGGCCGCTGGATGCCGAGCAGCTGGCCGCCGCGGTCGCCGACAGCGCGCGCTACGACGTGTTCGAACTGGTCGACAGCGCGCTGCGCGGCGACGCCGCGCGCGCCGTACATATCCTCGACGGCCTGCGCGGCGAGGGCAGCGCGCCGTCGGTCGTGCTCTGGGCGCTGCACCGCGAGATCCGCACGCTGGCAGCGATCTCGACGGATGTCGCGCAGGGGATGTCCACCGACCACGCGATCAACCGCGCCAAGGTATTCCGCAAACGTACCGGGCTGGTGCGCCAGGGTGTCGACAGGCTGCGTACCGCGCAGTGGCTGGGCCTGCTCGACGCCTGCCATGTCGCCGACGCGGCGATCAAGGGCGTCAACCGGCAGTCCGCGTGGACACTGCTCGAACGCATCACGCTGGCGCTGTGCGGTCAGCCGCGCATGACCGCGGCCGGATGACCGGCGCCCTTCCCGTCGCGAAGGCCTGGCGCGTAGCGGCCGCGCGACTGGCGATCGCGCGACTGGCGATGGCGTTGGAAGCGGCGGCATCTGCGACTACGCTGAGTGTGGACGCACCGCGTCGTCGACCGGCGACGAGACCGGGACCGGCCGGCCACGCGTCGACGCGCCGGCGGACCGGCTGCGCAATGCCGACACGCGATCAACCCGTGCGGGTGCTATGACCGTTGAGCGCTGACGACGACAAACCGGGCAACGCCGTCTCCGCCGATGACGGGGACGACGCGGCGCGCGACGAGCTGGCACGATTGCGCGCCGAGCTGGCCGACTACCGGCTGTTGGTCGACAACGCCAACGACCTGCTGGTCAAGGTCGACCTGCGCGGCCGCTTCCTGTTCGTCAGCCCGAGTTACTGCCGCCTGTTCGGACGTACGCCGTCCGAGCTGCTCGGCAAGACCTTCTTTCCACTGGTCCACGAGGACGATCGCGCGACGACCGCGCAGGCGATGCAGCAGTTGTTCGTCGCGCCGTACACGACCTACATGGAACAGCGCGCGATGACCGCGCAGGGCTGGCGCTGGCTGGCGTGGTCAGACAAGGGCCTGCTCGACGATGCCGGCGACGTCGTCGAGATCGTCGGCATCGGCCGCGACATCACCGAACAGAAGCTCGCCGAGTTCGCGCTGCGCGACAGCGAGGTCCGCTACCGCGAGCTGTTCGAGAACATGAGCGACGGCGTCGCCGTCTACGAGGCCGTCGGCAATGGTGACAACTTCCGCTTCATCGAGATCAACCGCGCGGCCGAGAAGGTCCTGCGTATCGATCGCGGCGCCCTGCTCGGCCAGACCGTGACCGAGACGTTCCCGGGCGTCGACGAGATCGGCCTGCTCGACGTCTTCCGCCGGGTCTGGCGCAACGACGAACCAGCCTACCATCCGTCCCGGCAGTACAGCGACCGGCGCCTGACGCTGTGGGTCGACAACTACGTGTTCAAGCTGCCCAACGGCGAGCTGGTCGCGATCTTCGAGGACCTGACGGCGCAGCGAATCGCCGAGCAGCGCCTGCGCGAGAGCGAGAAACGGCTGCGTGAATCGCAGGCCTACGCGCACGTCGGTTTCTGGGAGTTGTACGCGGACATGCGCGCCGCGGTCTGGTCCGACGAGATCTACCGGATCGCCGGCCTAAAGCGCGACGTCGACGCCGGCCCGGCGACGCTCGAGACACTGGTCCACCCCGACGACCTGGCCACGGTGCTGGCGTCGCTGCGGCGCAGCCTCGCGGACGGTGTCGAGCACCATGTCGAGTACCGCATCCGCCGGCCCGACGGCAGTGAGCGCTGGGTCGAATGTCGTGCCCGACCGGTCACCGACGAACGCGGCGTCACGCACAAGCTGAGCGGCTTCCTGCAGGACATCACCGACCGCAAGGCCGCCGAAGCGGCATTGCGGCAGAGCGAGGAACGCTTCGACCTGGCGATGCGCGGCGCCAGCGACGGCCTGTTCGATTGGAACCTCGGCAACGACACGATATTCCTGTCACCGCGCTGGAAGCAGATGCTGGGCTACGCCGATGCCGAGCTCGACGACTCGCTGGCGACCTGGCAGGACCTGGTCGCGCCGGAGCACCGCGACGATTTCGTCGCCCAGCTGGATGCCTACAAGAGCGGCGAGCGCGACACCTTCGAGATCGAGTACCCGATGCAGCACAAGGACGGGCACGTCGTAGACGTGCTGGCCCGCGCCTACGTGGTCCGCGACGCCGACGGCGCGCCGTCGCGCGTGGTCGGCACGCACGTCGATATCAGCGCGCGCAAGCGGGTCGAGAAAGAGGTCCAGCACCTGGCCTTTCACGATAGCCTGACGGGGCTGCCGAACCGCCTGCTGTTCCGCGAGACGCTGGAGCGCATCCTGACCAGGCGCAAGCGTGATCGCCGCCAGTTCGCGCTGCTGATCCTCGACCTGGATCACTTCAAGGAGGTCAACGACAGCCTCGGTCACCCGGTCGGCGATGAGCTGTTGAAGGCCGTCTCCGACCGCATCTCCGAGGTAATCCGCGCCAGCGACATGCTGGCCCGCCTCGGCGGCGACGAGTTCGCGCTGATCCAACTGGAGATCCAGGACGCCGCCGAGGCCTCGGTGCTGGCGGCAAAGATCATCGCGGCCGTCGATGCGCCGTTCGACATTCTCGGTTACACGATCCATACCAGTGTCAGTATCGGCATCATGGTGCCGCGCGACGGCACGCTCGACAGCACCCACCTGATGAGCTACGCCGATGTCGCGATGTACAAAGCCAAAGAGGCCGGCCGCGGGACGTACGCGTTCTTCGAAGACGAAATGACCGAGCAGCTGCAGCATGAGATGCGCATCTTCGAACAGCTGCGCCGCGCCGGTGACAACCGTGAGTTGTTCCTGCTCTACCAACCACAATATGACCTGCACAGCGGCAGGCTGATTGGCGTCGAGGCGCTGTTGCGCTGGCGCAACCCGGACGGCGGCGTGATGCAACCGGCGGAGTTCCTGCCGATCGCCGAGCGTCGCGGACTGATCCGGCAGCTGTCGACGTTCGCGCTCGAAGAGAGCTGCCGGCAAGCGCGCCTGTGGCGGGACGGCGGCGTGCCAATCGAGCATGTCGCGGTCAACCTGTGTGCGGCCCAGGTCAGCGCCGACGATTTCTACGCATCGGTCCACGATACCGTGTCGCGGCACGGCATCGCGCCGGGGGTGATCGAGTTCGAGTTCACCGAGACGACGCTGATGGAGTCGTCGCCCGAGGTGCGCGACGCGATCAACCGGCTGGCCGACGACGGCTTCCATTTCGCGATCGACGACTTCGGCACCGGCTTCTCGTCGTTTACCTACCTTCGCGATTTCCATGCTGACAAGCTCAAGATCGGCCCGGGCTTCGTCGACCGCTTTCCAGACGACCCCAAGGACACGGCGATCGTCAGCGCGATCATCGCGCTGGGCCGCCAGCTCGGCCTGCGGACGGTCGCCGAGGGCATCGAGAATCAGCAGCAGGCCGACCGACTGCGCGACCTCGGCTGCAGCTATGCGCAGGGGTACCTCTACGCCGAGCCGATGCCGGCCGCGGAAATCGAACGCCTGCTGCAGGATCGCGACGGCGCGGGTTGAGCGCGACCGGCGGTATTGCCGCCGCCGGCCCGCGGCGCGTCGCTCCGTGCTGGCGCGTTGCGATACCGTCGACCGCACCATCGTACCGGCGCGCTGCGCGCCGGCGGCCGTGGCGCTCGTCAGTTGGCGGCCTCGAGCACCAGCGGCGGTGGGAAGTAGGCATCCGCCATCGCGTTGTGCAGCGCGGTGATGTCGATCTGCAGCTCGTCGATGAACTCGTGCAGCGACGCCTGGCCGAGGTCGGCGACCTCGGTCTGGCGGATCTTGCGGCGCAGCGTGCGGCAGCGGCGCACGACCGGGCTCTTGTTGTCGAGTTCGGCGACACTCTCCTCGACGGTCTCGATGCAATGCAGGAACGAGCGCGGGTAGCGCGGGTCCTGGAACAGGAAGCGAAGCACGTCGGCACGGTTGACGCGGATCGCGACGTGCCGCCGGTAGATCTGGTAACCGGACATCGAGCGCAGCACGCTGATCCACTGCAGCGTGTCCAGCGAACGCGATTCCAGCACGTCGTCGGGAAACAGGTCGGTCGAGCGCACGTCGATGATCCGCGTCGTCATGTCGGCGCGCTCCAGATTGCGCCCGATGCGCGAACAGTGATACGCCTCGTCGCGGAACATTACCGAGCCGAGCAGGCCGGCGATGCGCTGCGAGCCGCCGATGATCTCGTCGAGGTAATCGTAGCGCCCGCTCTTGGTCAGGCCGGTCTGCACGTTCTCCTTGGCGTACAGATAGAACTCGTTGATCGCCTCCCACGACGAGCGCGGCAGCACGTCGCGCACGGTGCGGCAGTTCTCACGCGCGGCGGCCAGCGAACTGAGGATCGACCCCGGATTGTTGGCGTCGCCAATCAGGAAGCGCACGATGTTGCGTTCGCTGGGCTCGCGTTCGACCGCGTGGAACACCTCGTGCAGCCCGGTGATCTCGACCAGCGGCTCCCAGCCCGGCTTGATCCCGCTCGGCGTGTCGAGCACCAGCTGGGTGTTGACGCGCACCAGGCGCGCCGTGTTCTCGGCGCGCTCGACGTAGCGTGCCAGCCAATAGATGTTCTCGGCTACCCGCGACAGCATGAGCGCCTCCTCAATTCGTCTCGACGATCCAGGTGTCTTTCGACCCGCCGCCCTGCGACGAGTTCACGACCAGCGAACCCTTGCGCAACGCGACCCGGGTGAGTCCGCCGGTCGTGACGTAGGTCTTGCGCCCGCTGAGGATGAACGGGCGCAGGTCGACGTGACGCGGCTCGAGGGTGTGCCCGACCACGGTCGGCACGGTCGAGATACCGAGCGTCGGCTGGGCGATGTAATTGCGCGGGTGCTTCTTGATCAGGCCGGCGAAGGTCTTGCGCTCGGCCTTGGTAGCGCGCGGCCCGATCAACATGCCGTAGCCACCGGATTCGTTGGCCGGCTTGATCACCAGTTCGTCGAGGTGCTCGAGTACGTAGGCGCGCTCGTCCGGATACATGCAGCGGTAGGTCGGCACGTTTGGGATTCCCGGTTCCTCGTCGAGGTAGTAGCGAATGATGTCGGGCACGAAGGCGTATACGACCTTGTCGTCGGCGACGCCGGCGCCCGGCGCGTTGGCCAGGCCGACGTTGCCGGCCTTCCACGCACGCATCAGGCCCGGCACGCCGAGGATCGAGTCGTCACGGAACGCCTCGGGGTCCATGAACTCGTCGTCGATGCGGCGGTAGATCACGTCGACGCGCTTCGGCCCGGACACCGTGCGCATGAACACGGCATCATCGTCGTCGACGAACAGGTCGCGCCCCTCGACCAGCTCGGCGCCCATCTCCATCGCCAGGTAGGCATGCTCGAAGTACGCCGAGTTGTAGATGCCCGGGGTCAGCACCGCGACCGACGGGCGGCGCACGTTGCGCGGCGACAGCCCGGCCAGCGTCTCGTACAGCTGGGTCGGGTAGTCGGCGACCGGCAGCGGTGCGTAGGATTCGAACAGCTCCGGGAACACGCGTTTGGTTACCAGGCGGTTCTCGAGCATGTACGACACGCCGGATGGCACACGCAGGTTGTCCTCGAGCACGTACATCGTGCCATCGGCGTCGCGCACCAGGTCCGAGCCGCAGATGTGCGCCCAGACGCCGAGCGGCGGATCGATGCCGACGCACTGCGGGCGGAAGTTCTTCGATTCGGCCAGCACCTCGGCCGGGAACACGCCGTCCTTGATGATCTTCTGCTCGTGGTAGAGGTCGTCGATGAACAGGTTCAGCGCGTTGACGCGCTGCTTGAGGCCGGCCTCGATGCGGTCCCACTCCTGGCGGGCGATGATCCGCGGCACGATGTCGAACGGCCACGACCGGTCGATCATGCCTTCGTCCTCACTGTACACCGTGAACGTGACACCCATCTCCTTGATCGCCAGGTCGGCGGCGTCCTGGCGCGCGGCCAGTTCACCGCTGTCCATGCGACGGAACAGACCGATCAGCTCCTTGGCCAAGGGCCGCGCGCGGTTGCGGCTGACCATCATCTCGTCGAAAAAGGCCCCGGGGTCGTATTCCTTCAGTTCTATCGGCATGACGGACTCTTGGCTGGAAACCAGCGTCAGCGGGTTCTTCTTGGACTGGTGTAGCGCAGATCCAGCGTGTAGGGATGATCGCATTGCGGTACCTCGTCGATCACGTTTGTGTCACCGGTGGTGTGGCCGACAGGCCAGAATCGTGCCAAACGGCGGGATTCGGCCTCGTAGGCATTCACCGGGAAGGTATCCGGATTGCGCCCCCCCGGGTGCTCGACATGGTAGGTACAGCCGCCGAGCGAGCGGTCGGACCAGGTATCGATGACGTCGAAGATCAGGGGCGCATGGGTCGGTATCGTCGGGTGCAGCCCGGATGGCGGGTTCCATGCCTTGTAGCGCACCCCGGCGACGAACTCGCCGCGCTCGCCGGTGCAGCGCAACGGCAGCGGCCGGCCGTTGCAGGTCACGACATGACGGGTGTCGGTCATGCCGCGCACCTTGACCTGCAGACGCTCGACCGACGAGTCGACGAAGCGCGCGGTGCCCTGCGCCGTGACCTCCTCGCCGAGCACGTGCCACGGCTCGATCGCGAAGCGCAGCTCCATCTCGATGTCGTCGACGTTGATCGTGCCGTAGCGCGGAAAGCGGAACTCGACGAATGGGTCGAACCAGGCACCGTCGATCGGATAACCCCAGCGCTCGAGGTCGCGCACCACGTCGCTCATGTCGCGCTGCACGTAGTGCGGCAGCATGAAGCGGTCGTGCAGCTCGGTGCCCCAGCTGACCGGGGCCTGTTCGTACGGCTGCTGCCAGAAACGCGCGACCAGCGCGCGCAGCAGCAGGCCCTGCACCATCGCCATCTGCGCATGCGGCGGCATCTCGAAGCCGCGGAACTCGACCAGGCCGAGGCGGCCGGTCGCCGAGTCCGGCGAGTACAGCTTGTCGATGCAGAACTCGGCGCGATGGGTGTTGCCGGTCATGTCGACGAGGATGTTGCGCAGCACGCGGTCGACCAGCCAGGGCGCCTCGACCTCGCCGCCGGGCAGCTGCTGCATCGCGACATTCAGTTCGTACAGGCTGTCGTCGCGCGCCTCGTCGACGCGCGGTGCCTGCGACGTCGGGCCGATGAACATGCCCGAGAACAGGTACGACAGCGCCGGGTGGTTCTGCCAGTAGCGCACCAGGCTGCCGAGGACCTGCGGGTTGCGCAGGATCGGGCTGTCGGCCGGCGTCGGCCCGCCGAGCGTGACGTGGTTGCCGCCGCCGGTGCCGGTGTGGCGGCCGTCGAGCATGAACTTCTCGGTGCCGAGGCGCGCCAGCCGGGCCTCGTCGTAGAGCACCTCGGTGTTGTCGACCATCTCGCGCCAGCTGTGCGCCGGGTGCACGTTGACCTCGATGACGCCGGGATCGGGCGTGACCGAGAAGCGCTTGAGGCGCGGGTCGTGCGGCGCCGGGTAGCCCTCGAGGACGATCGGCTGGTCGATTTCGGCCGCCGTCGCCTCGATCTTGGCGACCAGGTCGAGCCAGTGCGCGGCATCGCCGAGCGGCGGCAAGAACACGTGCAGGGTGCCGTCGCGCGGCTCGAACGCCATCGCGGTGCGCACGAACCACGGGCCCGCGTGTTCGGCATCGGCCAGCCCCTGCTCGCTGAGCCCATGGGCGCGCAGGCTGTCGGCCGGCGTGTCGTACGAATAGGTCGTGTAGCGCGCCGAGACGTCGCCGGCGCCGACGTCCGGACCGGCGCCCGGCAACGCGCTGCGCGGCGCGAACGGATCGGCGTCGAGCAGCGGCTGACGCAGCTCCGGTTTTTCCCAGACCAGCGCATCGAGCGGCAGGCGCAGGCCCATCGGCGAATCGCCGGGCAGCAGGAACATGTGGCCGCGGCGGAAGGTCCATGGTGAGCTGGTCCAGCGCGCGGCGTCGTGGTCCCAGCCGAGCGGCAGCGCGTAGCCGACGACCGCGTCGAGGCCACGCTCGAACAGGCGGCGCAGCCGTGCGCGCTCCAGCTTGTCGTCGAGCCTGCTGTCGAGGACGTCGACGTTCTCCGGCAGCGTACCCTCCTTCCACAGGTAGTAGAGCACGTCCTCGTAGCCGGCCTCGACGTTGTTGCCGCGCACGCCGAGGCGCGCCGCGAGGCGGCGCGCGAAGCGCTCGGCGACCGCGGCGTCGGCGGCGCCGGCCGCGGTCGGATCGGCGAGCAGCTCGGGGCGCTGCCAGACCGCGCGGCCGTCGTCGCGCCACAGGCACGACAGCGCCCAGCGCGGCAGCGGCTCGCCCGGGTACCACTTGCCCTGGCCGTGGTGCAGCACCCCGCCGTCGGCGAAGCGCCGCCACAGCCGGCGCAGCAGCACCTCGGCGCGCTCGCGTTTGTGCGGACCGAGAGCCGCGGTGTTCCATTCGTCGCCATCCATGTCGTCGATCGACACGAAGGTCGGCTCGCCACCCATGGTCAGGCGCACGTCGTTGGCGGCCAGTTCGGCGTCGACCTGCTCGCCGAGCGCCATGACCGCGGCCCATTGGGCATCGTCGTACGGCAGCGTGACGCGCGGGTCCTCGTGGATACGCGTGACCTCGTTGACGAACGCGAACTCGACCTCGCACTTGTCGACGGCGCCGCTGACCGCAGCGGCGCTGGCGTAGTCGGGCGTGCAGGCCAGCGGGATATGGCCCTCGCCGGCGAACAGCCCCGACGTCGGGTCGAGGCCGATCCAGCCGGCACCGGGCACATAGACCTCGGCCCAGGCGTGCAGGTCGGTGAAGTCGGCGGCCGGGCCGGACGGGCCGTCGAGCGACTCCTGGTCGGGCGCGAGCTGCACCAGGTAGCCGGACACGAAGCGCGCGGCGAGCCCGAGGTGGCGCAGGATCTGCACCAGCAGCCAACCGCTGTCGCGGCACGAGCCCGTCGCGGTCTCGAGCGTCTCCTCGCAGGTCTGCACGCCCGGCTCCATGCGGATCACATAGCCGACCTCCTGCTGCAGGCGCTGGTTCAGGCCGACCAGGAAATCGACGATGTGCGCCGGCTCGCGCGGCACCGTCTTGAGCCACTCGGTGAGCCGCGGCCCCGATTCGGTGCATTCGAAATAGGGCTTCAGTTCCTTGTGCAGTTGCTTCGGGTAGCTGAACGGAAAATTCTCCGCATAGTCCTCGACGAAGAAATCGAACGGGTTGATCGTGACCATCTCGACGACCAGACCGACGTCGATGCTCATCTTGCGGGTCTTTTCGCGGAACACGTAGCGCGCGACGAAGTTGCCGAACGGGTCCTGCTGCCAGTTCAGGAAGTGCTCGTCAGGCTCGACCTTCAGCGAATACTGATGGATCGGCGTGCGCACATGTGGTGCGGGGCGCAGCCGGATCTGGTGCGGCGACAGCGCCACCGGGCGGTCGAACTGGTACTCGGTTCTATGGCGGATCGCCACGCGGATGGACATGCCTGCACCTTGGCCGAGCAGCGGCCGGCTGAATGGGAATCGCAATTGCCTAGATTAGCAAGGCAATCGGCGTGCCACCCAAATCGGGGCTTCCAAGACACCACGATTTTCGCGGATACTTGGGGTCCCCACTCCGCAAACCCGGGCCACTGCCAATGACCTACTGTGTCGGACTCAGTCTCGAAGACGGCCTCGTGTTCGCGTCGGACTCGCGCACCAACGCCGGCGTCGACTACGTCACCACGTACAGCAAGATGCACGTGTTCACGCCATCGCCCGACCGCCTGTTCGTGATCCTGTCGGCGGGCAACCTGGCGACCACGCAGGAGGTCATCAACCACATCCAGCGCGACCTCGACTACCCGGCCGGCGGACCCAACCTGGCCAACGTGCGCTACCTGTTCGAGGCCGCCGAGTACGTCGGCGGCGTCAGCCTCGCGGTGCAGAAGGAGCACGGTCACGCGCTCGCCCAGTCGGGTGTCAGCGGCGAGACGACGCTGCTGGTCGGCGGCCAGATCGTCGGTCAGCCGCACGGCCTGATGATGATCTACCCGCAGGGCAACTACATCACGTCGTCGCCGGAGACGCCGTACCTGCAGATCGGCGAGAGCAAGTACGGCAAGCCGGCGCTCGACCGCATCGTGCATCCTGGCCTGTCGCTGAACCAGGGCGCGCGCCTGGCGCTGGTGTCGCTGGACGCGACGACGCGGTCGAACATAACGGTCGGCCCACCGTTCGAACTGGCGACCTATGAAAAGGACAGCCTCGTGCTCGGCTGCCGCTGCCGCTTCGATGTCGACGACGCCTACCTGACCAAGGTCCGCGAGGCGTGGAACGGCGGCATCCAGGAGGCGTTCCGCAACCTGCCGAAGTTCTCGTGGGAGCTGTCGGAGAAGGAGCAGGCGACGCCGCCACAGCCGTTGCCGGTGCAGAACGGCTGAGCAAGGGCCAAGGGCCAAGGGCCAAGGGCCAAGGGCCAAGGGCCAAGGGCCAAGGGCCAAGGGCCAAGGGCCAAGGGCCAAGGGCCAAGGCGAGCGTAACCGCTCGGTGCGCGGCTGCGGTAAAATTCGCGGATTACCGCTGAATCGAACAGGCCCTGCCATGAGCCAGACCGCCGAACACCTCGAGATCACCGACGTCGCCGCGTACCTGCGCGGGCTCGGCGAACGCGCCCGCGCCGCGTCGCGCGTGCTCGCCGCGGCCGACAGCGGCGCGAAGAACGCCGCGCTCGACGCGATCGCCGCCGACCTCGACGCGCAGCGCGACCGGCTGGTCGCCGAGAACCGCAGGGACCTCGACGCCGGTGCCGCCAAGGGCCTCGACGCCGCGCTGCTCGATCGCCTCGAACTCAATGCCGCGCGCATCGACGGCATGATCGAGGGCCTGCGGCAGGTCGCGGCACTCCCCGACCCGGTTGGCGAGATCTTCGACATGACCTACCGCCCGACCGGGATCCAGGTCGGGCGCATGCGCGTACCGCTCGGCGTCGTCGGCATCATCTACGAATCGCGGCCGAACGTGACCGCCGACGCCGCGGCGCTGTGCCTGAAGTCCGGCAACGCGACCGTGCTGCGTGGCGGCTCCGAGGCCTTCCATTCCAACCAGGCGATCGCCGCCAGCATCCGTCGCGGCCTCGACGCGGCCGGATTGCCGGCCGACGCCGTGCAGGTCGTCGCGACCACCGACCGGGCCGCGGTCGGCAGCATGATCGCGCTGCCGGAGTTCATCGACGTCATCATCCCGCGCGGCGGCAAGGGCCTGATCGAGCGCATCAGCAACGAGGCCCGGGTGCCGGTGATCAAGCACCTCGACGGCATCTGTCATGTCTACGTCGACGACGAGGCCGACCCGACCAAGGCCTTCGACGTCGCGCTCAACGCCAAGACGCAGCGCTACGGGACCTGCAACACGATGGAGACGCTGCTGGTCCACGACACGGTCGCCGCCGAGTTCCTGCCGGAACTGGCCCGCGCCTACGTCGCCAAGGGGGTCGAGCTGCGCGGCTGCGCCAAGACCTGCGCACTGATCGACCCGTGCAGCGCGGCCGACGCCGCCGACTGGGACACTGAGTACCTCGCGCCGATCCTGGCGATCCGCGTGGTCGACGACCTCGACCAGGCGATCGCGCACATCAACACGCACGGCTCGCAGCACACCGACAGCATCGTCACCGAGAACATCACCAAGGCACGGCGCTTCCTGCGCGAAGTAGACTCCAGCTCGGTCATGGTCAACGCGTCGACGCGCTTCGCCGACGGCTTCGAGTACGGCCTCGGCGCCGAGATCGGCATCTCGACCGACAAGTTCCATGCCCGCGGCCCGGTCGGGCTCGAAGGGCTGACGTCGGTCAAGTTCATCGTCCTTGGCGACGGCCACGTGCGGAGCTGACGGGCCGAAGGCCAAGGACCAAGGGCCAAGGGCCAAGGGCCAAGGGCCAAGGGCCAAGGGCCAAAAGAGTTTGGATCCGGGGCTGGAGCCTACCAACGACATTCGCGCGAAACGGCAAACTGCCGACGACGACGCCGTCATCGAGCGCGACCGATTGCTGGCGCCCTGTGGTGTGCAAGCGGCGCAACGCCACGAACGCCGTGCATCGTATGCTGGTGCGCGGAGGATTCGCAAACCTCTGACGATGACGTGAGCAACGACAAGCCAAATCCAGCTCTCGGCCCTAGGCCCTCGGCCCTCGGCCCTGCCCAGAACGCCGTCGGCATCCTCGGCGGCACCTTCGACCCGGTCCATCACGGCCACCTGCGCATCGCCGTCGACGCGTTCGAGGCCCTCGGTCTGGATCACGTCCGCCTGGTCCCGCTCGCCCGCGCGGTGCATCGCGAGCAGCCACAGACGCCGCCGGCGCTGCGCCTGGCGATGCTCGAGGCCGCGGTCGCCGACCATGACATCCTGCGCGTCGACGACCGTGAGCTGCGCCGCGACGGCCCGTCGTACACGGTCGATACGCTGCGTTCGCTGCGCGACGAACTGCCCGACACGCCGCTGTGCCTGCTGCTCGGCGAGGACGCGTTCGCCGGCTTCCCGGCGTGGCACGCCCCCGACGAGATCCTCGCGCTCGCCAGCATCGCGGTGCTGCAGCGGCCGGGACATGCGCTGCCGGACGACCCGGCCGTGCAGCGCCTGCTCGCCGAGCGCCGCGTCGAGGACCCGGGCAGCGCACGCGCCGGGCAGATCGTCGTGTGCCCGGTCACGCAGCTAGAGATCGCGGCGCGCGACATCCGCGCACGCGTCGCCGCGGGGCGGCGCATCGACTTCCTCGTGCCGCCTGCCGTCGCGGCGCTGATCGCCGGCCACCGCCTGTACCGTTGAGCCGTGTACGCACCAAAGTGGTGCAAATGCCCGGCGTTCACGGAATCGTCGTCGCGATGGTTTACTATTTCATCTAACCCTTTCCCCCGGACCCCGGCATGCAGGTAGAAGAACTCCGCGATCTCGTCCTCACAACGCTCGAAGACATGAAGGCCTACGACATCGTCACGATCGATGTCCGCGGCAAGACCAGCATCACCGACTACTTCGTCATCGCCACCGGCACCTCCGACCGGCACGTCAAGTCGACTGCCGAATCCGTTGCGTTCCAGGCCAAGCAGGCCGGTCAGCAGCCGATCGGCACCGAGGGCCTGAACGAGGGCGAGTGGGCGCTGATCGACCTGAACGGCGTCGTCGTCCACGTCATGCAGGCCAAGGTGCGCGATTTCTACCAGCTCGAACGGCTGTGGAACGTCGACCCGGCCGAGGCCGAGAAGGTCAGCCGCGAGCGTGGCGCCAGCTGAACAAGCATCCGGCACCGAGTTTCTTGACGCAGAGGCCACAAAGCCACAAAGGACACGAAGTGCCAGTTGGGGTTGGCCAGTTGCCAGCTGATGCACTGTGCCGCCCAGGCCATCAGCAGTGTCCGGTGAACAGCAATTCCTTCGCGTTCTTCGAGCCTTTGCGTTCTTTGAGTTTTCAACTGGGGGCCGAAGAATTGAACGGCAAGGCGGCCTCGTGCAGATCCATCTGATCGCCGTCGGCGACAAGATGCCGGCCTGGGTGCAGCAGGGCTATGCCGACTATGCGCGCCGCCTGCCGGCCGAGTGCGCGCTGCGCCTGGTCGAGATCGCGGCCGGTCGGCGCGGCAAGAACGCCGATATTGCGCGCATCCGGCGCGCCGAGACCGAGCGCGTGCTAGCCGCGGTGCCGAAGGGCGCGCACGTCGTCGTGCTCGCGGTCGACGGCCGCGCCTGGTCGACCGCGCAGCTCGCCGACCAGCTGGCCGACTGGATGCATGCCGGCCGCGACGTCGCACTGCTGGTCGGCGGCCCCGAGGGTCTCGGCGATGCCGCACGTGCGGCCGCCGCACAGCACTGGTCGCTGTCGCCACTGACCCTGCCGCACCCGCTGGTGCGCGTCGTGCTGGCCGAGCAGCTTTACCGCGCGTGGAGCCTGCTGCGCAACCACCCGTACCACCGCGCATGATCGTCCTGGCATCGCAATCGCCGCGCCGCGCCGAGCTGCTCGAACAGCTCGGCATCGCGTTCCGCCGCGCGCCGGCCGCGATCGACGAGCGCGTCCGGCCCGGCGAGGGCGCCGCGGACTTCGTCGAACGCATCGCGGTCGCCAAGGCGCGGGCGGTGCGAGCCAGCCACCCCGGGCTGCCGGTACTCGGCGCCGACACCGCGGTCGTGCTCGACCAGCGCGTCCTCGGCAAGCCGCGCGACCGCGACGACGCCATCGCGATGCTGCGCGCGCTGTCCGGCCGGGCCCACAACGTGCTGACCGGTGTCGCGCTGGTCACCGACGTCACGCGTTTCGCGCTCAGTACCAGCCAGGTGCGCTTCCGCCGCGTCAGCGACGCCGAGGCCGCGGCCTATTGGGAAACCGGCGAACCGGCCGACAAGGCCGGGGCCTACGCCGTCCAGGGACTGGCGGCGGCGTTTATCGAGCGCATCGAGGGCAGCTATTCCGGGATCATGGGCCTGCCGCTGTTCGAAACCGTGAACCTGCTCAAAGAGATCGGCGTGAGCGGTCGTCTCGGCGTGTAAACTGAAGGGCCTGTTCACGCTGCGCGAGGCGCAGCGTTGCTGCCCCAAGAGACGTCAGGCAAGGCGCGAGGAGAGAAATTTGGTGGGCCCAAACGAACGACGAGCAACGCCGCATGACGTCTCTTGGGGCGCAACCGGAAGGGACGGGGCCGCCCTGGTTTCGAACAATCGGCCGCCGTCGCTGCGTCTCGCGTAGTGTGAGCAGGCCCTGAGATGAGTGAAGAAATCCTGATCAACGTCACGCCGCCGGAAACCCGTGTCGCCGTGATCGAGAACGGGGTCGTCCAGGAAATCATCGTCGAACGCACGGCCAAGCGTGGCCTGGTCGGCAACATCTACAAGGGCAAGGTCTGCCGCGTCCTGCCCGGCATGCAGGCGGCGTTCGTCGATGCCGGCCTGGAGCGCGCCGCGTTCCTGCACGCCTCCGACATCCATGCCGGCAACGGCGACAAGTCCGACCAGATCACCGACCTGGTGCGCGAGGGCGGCGAGGTCATCGTCCAGGTCGTCAAGGACCCGCTCGGCACCAAGGGCGCACGCCTGACGACAAATATCTCGATCCCGTCGCGCTACATGGTGTTCATGCCCAACGTCAACAACGTCGGGGTGTCGCAGAAGATCGAGGACGAGGCCGAGCGCACGCGCCTGCGCGAGGTGCTGTCGCAGTATGCCGCCGACAACAGCATCGACGCCGGCTTCATCGCCCGCACCGCGGCCGAGGGCATCTCCGAGGAGGCGCTGCAGACCGATATGCGCTTCCTCGTGCGGCTGTGGAGTTCGATCCAGGAGCGCATCGCCGCCGCACCGCCCAAGCAGCTGATCCACGAGGACCTGCCGCTGGCACTGCGCGCGCTGCGCGACCTGATCAACCCCGAGGTCGAGAAGGTGCGCGTCGACTCGCGCTCGACCTGGGAGAAGGCGCAGCAGTTCGCCCACAAGTACATCCCCGACCAGCGCTCGTCGATCGAGTACTACCCCGGCGAGCGGCCGATCTTCGACCTGTACGGCGTCGAGGACGAGATCCAGAAGGCGCTCGAGCGCAAGGTCGAGCTGAAGTCCGGCGGCCATCTGGTCATCGACCAGACCGAGGCGATGACGACGATCGACATCAACACCGGCGCGTTCGTCGGCCACCGCAACCTCGAAGAGACGATCTTCAAGACCAACCTCGAGGCCGCGCAGGCGATCTGCCGGCAGCTGCGCCTGCGTAACCTCGGCGGCATCATCATCATCGACTTCATCGACATGACCGACGACGAACACAAGCGCCAGGTCATGCGCGCGCTCGAACGCTGCCTGGCGCGCGACCACGCCAAGACCCACATCTCCGAGGTCTCGTCGCTCGGCCTGGTCGAGATGACGCGCAAGCGCACCCGCGAATCCCTGGAACATGTGCTGTGCGAGGGCTGTCCCACCTGTGGAGGCCGCGGCACGCTGAAGACCGCCGAGACCGTGTGTTTCGACATCTTTCGCGACATCCTGCGCGAGTGGCGGCAGTTCGACGTCGAGGAGCTGCTGGTGCTGGCGTCGCAGGAGGTCGTCGACCACCTGCTCGACGAGGAGTCGCAGGACCTCGCCGAACTGGAACAGTTCATCGGCCGCCCGATCAAGCTGCAGGCCGAGGTGCTGTACAACCAGGAACAGTATGACGTGGTACTGATCTAGGGCCACGACCGGCGCCGCCGCGCTGTTGTCGCCCGACCGCGTCGGGAACTCGTATTGCGCATCTTCAAGACACTGCTGGTCGTGCTGGTGATCGCCTGGGGCGTGCTCGCGCTCGCGGTGCGCGCGACCACGCCACTGCTCGCCGACTACCGCGACGCGATCGCCGCGCTGGCCGCCGAACGGGTCGGCGCGCCGGTCGCGATCGGCACGCTGCGCGCGCGCTGGTATGGCCTGCGGCCGCTGCTCGAGCTGCGCGACGTGGTCATCGGCACGGCACCGGAGATCGTCGAGGTGGCGAGGATCGAGATCGACCTGGCGCTGGCCGAACTGCTGCACGGCCCGACGCTCGATGCACTGCGCCTGACCGTCGACGGCCTGCAGCTGACCGCGGTACGCGAGTCCAACGGCCAGGTCCACTTAGAAGGCCTGGGCACGGGCGGTGCCGCGGGCGGCGACGCACCGCTGTTGCCCAGCCACCTGCGCCTGATCAACACCCGCCTGGTCTGGATCGACCGCTGGCACGGCCGTGCACCGCTCGACCTCGAAGACGTCGATATCCTGATCGATCGCGACGGCGGGCGGGTCTCGCTGCGCGCGAGCCTGCACGCCGGCGCCGGGCGTGCCGAACTCGCCGCCGAGCTGACCGGCCTGCTCAGCGGCACCGACTGGGACGGCGACGCCTACCTGCGGGTCGACAACCTGGACGTCGCGCGGCTGCTCGGCGACTACCTGCCGGCAGACTACGGCCTGCGCAGCACCCGCGTCGACCTGCAGGCGTGGACGCACTGGCGCGATGCCACCCCGGTGCACACGCAGGGTCACGTCGCGCTGCGCGACGTCAAGCTGGCACCGCCCGGCGGCAGCCCGCTCGACCTGAAACTGCTGGCCGCCAACTTCTCGTTCGATCGCCGCGACGACGGCCTGCGCCTCGGCCTGTCCGACCTCAACCTCGCAACCGCGGCGTTCCGCTGGCCGCGCAGCGACCTCGCACTGGCGGTCACAGGCGACGACGGCGGCACGCACATCGACCTGGCGGCCGGTTACCTGCGCCTCGAAGACGTCGCCGCGATCCTCCAGGTGCGTCCGCCGGACAGCGAACTCGCGACGGCGCTGGCGGCCCTGCAACCGGCTGGCGAGGTCCGCGCACTGCGCCTGCAGGCGACGCTCGGCGACAATGCCGCGAGCTGGCGCACCCAGGCACGCTTCGACGCCATCAGCACCCGGCCGTGGGGGCGGCTGCCAGGCGTGCGCAACCTCAGTGGCCGACTGCATGGCAGCGACAGCCACAGCGTCGTCACCGTCGACAGCCACGACACCACGCTGCGCTTCAGCGACCTGTTCCGCGACCCGCTGCAGCTGCCGCGCATCGCCGGCCGCGTCGACGTCGCGCATGCCGGCGACGGCTGGGCGGTGCGCAGCGACCGGCTGCAGGCCGACGCCGCGCACATCCGTACGCTGACCCGCCTGCACCTGCGGCAGATCCCGGACGAACCCCTGTTCGTCGACCTGCAGACCGACTTTCGCGATGGCGACGCGGCATTCGCCGGGCGCTACTACCCGACCGGCATCATGGGCGCGCGGCTGGTGCGCTGGCTCGATCGCGCGATCGCGTCAGGGCGCGTGGTCAGCGGCAGCGCGCTGATCTACGGTCCGTTCGACGACTTCGCGTTCGGCGAATCGCGCAGCGGCAGCTTCCAGGTCGTGTTCGACACCGACGACATCGTTCTCGATTACCAGGAGGGCTGGCCCGCGATCACTGGGCTCGATGCGCGCGTCAAATTCCACGGCAACCAGGTCGAGATCGCGTCGCGCGACGGCCGCATCTACGACAGCCAGATCACCGCGGTCGACGCGCGCATCGCCAGCCTCGACCCGCTGTCGCCGATCCGCATCCGCGGCCAGCTCGCCGGGCCGCTGCGCAACCCGCTGCGCGTGCTCGGTGAACCGGCACTGCGGGAGCGCTTCGGCGAGTTCGCCGAGATCCTGCGCGGCGACGGCGACAGCCGGCTCGACCTCGACTTCGCGGTGCCGCTCGGCAGCCGCGGTGACTACGTGCTCGACGGTCGCCTGCAGTTCGCCGGCAACCGCCTGTCGCTGCCGGACTGGGACTTCGCGATTCGCGACATCGACGGCACGCTCGGCTTCACGCTGGACGGCCTGCAGGCCGAGGGTATCCGCGCGGTCGCACTCGACCGCCCGGTCAGCATCGACGTGCGGCCGCTCGACGACGGCACGACCCGGATGCGCAGCCGCGGCCGCTTCCGGCCCGGCGATATCGCGACCCGGTTCGAGGGCCTGCCGACGGCGCTGCTCGACGGCGCCGCCGATTTCGTCATCGACGTCGATGTCCCACCGCGCCGCGCCGCCACCGGCCCGACGCGGCTGCAGGTGCGCAGCGACCTCGCCGGCATGCGGGTCGACCTGCCGGCGCCGTTCGGCAAATCACTGGCAGCGCGCCGCGAACTGGCCGTCAGCGTCCCGCTCAGCGGCCGCCGCGTGGCCGGCCGCGTGCGCTACGGCGATCTCGTCGCTGCGCGTTTCAGCCGCGACGGCCAGCGTGTCGACGTGCGTCTCGGCGGTGGCCAGGCGGAGCTCGCCGCGACGCCCGGCGTGCGCGTGCGCGGCCGGCTCGATCGCGCCGACGTCACGGCCTGGCAGGCCGCGCTCGACAAGCTGCCGGCGGCGGCTGCCGGGCCGACGACGCCGCTCGACATCGACCTGCAGATCGCCGCGCTCGCGGTCGACGACCTGGTCGTCGACGAGCTGCAGCTGGGGCTGCGCCGCGACGCCACGGCGTGGCGCGGCAGGCTCGCCGCGCCGCGCCTCGCCGGCACCTTCACGCTACCGCTGCAGCGCGGCCGCGAGCCGCTGGTCGTCGATCTCGAGCGCCTGACCATCGACCTGCCGCCGGACGAGGACGGCCCGCTGTCGCCGCCGCCGGACGCGTCCAGCGGTCCGGACCCGGCGACCCTGCCGGGCCTCGACCTGCGTATCGCCGACCTGCAGGTCGGCGCGGCCCACCTTGGCAGGCTGGAGCTGCGCGCCGCGCCGACGCCGGCCGGCGTCGACATCGACCGCCTGGTGATCGGCGAAGGCCGCGTGCAACTCGACGCGCGCGGCGGCTGGCTGCGCCACGACGGCGGCTACCGCACCCAGGTCGCCGGTTCGTTCGCGGCCGACGACATCGGCGGCCTGCTGGCCGACGTCGGCTATTCGCGGCAGATCGACGAGGCCCCGGCGCGCGCCGAGTTCACGTTCGGATGGCCGGGCAACCCGCTGCAGATGCACCGGGCGACGCTGGCCGGCAAGCTCGACTTCGATGTCGGCAAGGGCCGGCTGGTCGAGCTCGATCCGGGCGTGACCCGGGTCGTCGGCCTGCTGAACCTGAACGCACTGACCCGCCGCCTGCGCCTGGATTTCAGCGACTTCTACAAGAAGGGCTACAGCTTCGACAGCATCCGCGGCAGCTTCGTGTTCGCCGACGGCACGGCGACGACCACCGACCTCGGCATACTCGGCCCGACCGGGCGCATCGACGTCCGCGGTGAGACCGACCTGGTAGCCGAACGCTTCGACCAGAAGGTCATGGTCACACCCGACTTCGACGCGACCCTGCCGATCGCCGGGACCATCGCCGGCGGGCCGGTCGCCGGGATCGCGGTGCTGGTCGCACAGACGGTCATGAACAAGCAGGTCGACGACCTCAATCGCTTCGACTACGGCGTCACCGGGCCATGGAACGCACCGGACGTCGTACCGCTGGATACCGGCGGCACGCTGTCCCGGCTGCTGAAGCCGTTCCGCCGCGATCCGACCGCCGACGCCGACGCAACACCGCCCGCCGACAGCGCCGCGCCGCCGACCGCGGTCGACGGCGAAGCGGTGACCGACACGCCAGCGGACGCGCAGCAGCCAGCGCCGCCGGAGGCGCCGGCCGACAGTGCGCCGGCCAACACCGTGCGCAAGTCGCTGCGCGGCATCATCAAGCTGTTCGAAAAAGGCGAACCCCACGGCCTGGATCTGCCCGGCGAGGCCGACTGAGTCCTGGCAAATACCCTGTCGGAAGCTCCCTTTTCTGTCGTCGATAGGCCTTTGCCGGCCGCGCCGCCGGCGGTAGAGTTGGGGGCTGGGACAGGGCCACGACACGACATGAGCCAGACGCAGAAGAAAGTCGCCGCGATCCAGCTGGCATCGGGCAGCAACGTCAGCGCCAACCTGCTGGAGACCGAGCGCCTCGCCGAGACCGCCACCAAGCAGGGCGCACGGCTGGTCGTGCTGCCGGAGAACTTCGCCTTCATGGGCCGCAGCTGCGGCGACGCCAACGCGTTGCGCGAACCGCCGGGCGACGGCCCGTTGCAGGCCTTCCTGTCGCAGCTCGCCAAGCGCCTCGGCGTATGGATCGTCGGCGGCACGATCCCGATGGAGGCCGAGCATGCGGCGAAATGGCGTGCCGCGTGCACCGTCTACGACGACGACGGCCGCCAGGTCGGGCGCTACGACAAACAGCACCTGTTCGACGTCAACCTGATCGAGAGCGACGAGCAGTTCGTCGAATCGGAGAGCATCGAGCCCGGCGACCACGTCGTCGTCGTCGACAGCCCGGTCGGACGGCTCGGCATCTCGGTGTGCTACGACCTGCGGTTTCCCGAGCTGTACCGCGCGATGGTCGACCGCGGCGTCGAGGTGATCACGCTGCCGGCGGCGTTCACGGCGATGACCGGCAACGCCCATTGGGAGATCCTGGTGCGTGCGCGCGCGATAGAGAACCTGTGCTACGTGGTCGCCGCGGCGCAGGGCGGTTTCCACATCGCCAGCCGCCAGACCTACGGTCACAGCATGATCGTCGATCCGTGGGGCACCAAGCTGGCCGAACGCGAACGCGGCAACGGCTGCGTCGTTGCCGCGCTGGACCGCGAGTTCCAGCAGACCACGCGGCGCAACTTTCCCTGTCTCGACCACCGCCGCCTGCACTGCCGCTGACGTGCCGCGGCGATCGCAGTTCACACGGAGCCAATCGCATGTCGCAGCTAGCCATCGCGCGTGAGACCCTGCTCGATGCCCCAGGGCTCAGCGAGCACAAGCTGGAGCAGGTCATGGACCGGCTGCTCAGCCGCCGGGTCGACGCCGCGGACATCTACTTTCAGTACGCGCGCCTCGAATCCTGGGTGCTCGAGGACGGCATCATCAAGGAGGGCACGCACAGCATCGAGCAGGGTGCCGGGCTGCGCGCGATCAGCGGTGACAAGACCGGCTTCGCGTATACCGACAGCCTGGAGATGCCGCAGCTGCTCGATGCCGCCGGCGCCGCACGCGCGATCGCCCAGGCCGGGCAGCACGGCGCGCAGGCCATCGCCGGCAGCGCGCCGGCCAAGGCGCTGTACGCGGCGGTCAACCCGCTCGAGTCGCTCAGCGAGCAGCAGAAGATCGACCTGATGCGGCGTGCCGATGCCGCGGCGCGCGCCGCCGACCCGCGTGTCCAGCAGGTCATCGTCAGCCTGGTCGCCGCGCACGACGTGATCCTGGTCATGGACAACGGCGGTGCGATCAACGGCGACGTGCGTCCGCTGGTGCGCATGAACGTCCAGGTCATCGTCGAACAGGACGGCCGCCGCGAACAGGGCAGCGCCGGCGGCGGCGCCCGGCGGGCACTGGATTTCTTCGTCGACGACGAGCGCGGCCTCGACTACGCCCAGGAAGCGGTACGCCAGGCGCTGGTCAACCTCGATGCCGTCGCGGCGCCGGCCGGCATGCTGCCGGTCGTGCTCGGACCGGGCTGGCCCGGCGTGCTGTTGCACGAGGCGGTCGGCCACGGCCTCGAGGGCGACTTCAACCGCAAGGGGACGTCGGCGTTCTCCGGGCGGGTCGGTGAACAGGTCGCGTCGCCGCTGTGCACCGTCGTCGACGACGGCACGCTGCCCGACCGCCGCGGCTCGCTGACCATCGACGACGAGGGCACGCCGTCCGGCTGCAACGTGCTGGTCGAGAACGGCATCCTCAAGGGCTACATGCAGGACCGCATGAACGCGCGGCTGATGGGCGTCGCGCCGACCGGCAACGGGCGCCGCGAATCCTACGCCCACCTGCCGATGCCGCGCATGACCAACACCTACATGCTGCCCGGCGAGCACCAACCGGACGAGATCATCGCGTCGGTCAGGCACGGCCTGTACGCGGTCAACTTCGGCGGCGGCCAGGTCGACATCACGTCGGGCAAGTTCGTGTTCTCGGCCAACGAGGCCTACCTGATCGAGGACGGCAAGGTCACGCGCCCGGTCAAGGGCGCGACGCTGATCGGCAACGGCCCGGACGTCATGAACCGGGTCAGCATGGTCGGCGACGACCTCAAGCTCGACAGCGGTGTCGGCACCTGCGGCAAAGAGGGCCAGAGCGTGCCGGTCGGGGTCGGCCAACCGACGCTGAAGATCGATCAACTGACCGTCGGCGGCACCGCTGCCTGACCCGAGCAAGGCAATCCATGTCCGATAGCGAACAGATCGCACGCCTGAAGACCGTCGTCGAGGACCTGCTGCACGAGGCCCGGCGCCAGGGCGCCGATGCCGCCGAGGCCGGCGTCTCGGCGCAGACCGGGCTGTCGGTGACCGTGCGCCTCGGCGAGACCGAGACCATCGAGCACACCAGCGACAACGGCCTCGGTGTCACCGTGTACTTCGGCCAGCGCAAGGGCTCGGCCAACACCACCGACCTGCGCCCCGACGCGATCCGCGAGAGCGTTGCCGCGGCGTGCCGGATCGCGCGCTACACGTCCGACGACCCGGCCGCCGGCCTCGCCGATCCGGCGCTGTTGGCGCGCGACGTCCCCGACCTCGACCTCTATCACCCGTGGGACCTCGACGCCGAGCAGGCCGCCGGCATCGCGCGCGCCTGCGAGGACGCCGCGCGCGGCGTCGACACGCGCATCACCAACTCCGAGGGCGCGACGCTGTACACCCAGCGCTCCGGCTTCGTCTACGGCAATTCCCACGGCTTCATCGGCGGCTACCCGACCACGCGCCACAGCCTGAGCTGCGCGGTGATCGCCCAGCACGGCGACGACATGCAGCGCGACTACTGGTACGACAGCGGCCGCGTACCCGGCGAACTCGACGATGCGGAAGCGATCGGCCGCCAGGCCGCCGAGCGTGCGCTGGCGCGCCTCGACGGGCGCAAGCTGGGTACCCGCGAGTGCCCGGTGATGTTCCGCGCCGACGTCGCGCCGAGCCTGCTGCGCAGCCTGTTCGGCGCGATCCGTGGCCACGCCGTGTACCGCAAGTCGACGTTCCTGCTCGATCGCGTCGGCGCGCAGGTCTTCCCCGACTGGGTCGACATCAGCGAGGACCCGCTGCAGCCGCGCGGCCCGGCCAGCGCGCCGTTCGACAACGAGGGCGTCGCGACCCGCTACCGCAAGCTGGTCAAGGACGGCGTGCTGCAAGGCTACCTGCTCGACAGCTACGCGGCGCGCAAGCTCGGCCTGCAGAGCACCGCGAGCGCCGGCGGCGTGCGCAACGCGCGCATCGCCAGCAGCGGCCAGTCGTTCACCGAACTGCTGCAGACCATGGACCGCGGCGTGCTGGTCACCGAGCTGATGGGCCAGGGCGCCAACCTGGTCACCGGCGACTACTCGCGCGGCGCGGCCGGTTTCTGGGTCGAGGGCGGCGAGATCCAGTACCCGGTCGAGGAGATCACCGTCGCCGGCAACCTCGACGACATGTACCGCCAGCTCGTCGCGGTCGGCAGCGACGACGCAATCCCGAGCAGCATCAAGACCGGGTCGTGGCTGTTCGAAAACATGACGGTCGGCGGAGACTAGGGCCGGTCCTTCAGACGTGGGGCGGCTGATCGGCCCGGGCGCGCCGGGTTGCAGCGCCATCGGCGGCACCCGCAGATGCCCGTCTTCCCACCGCGCGCTGCGCGGCGCACGTGGCGTCGTTACCGGCAACCCGGCGGCGCGCGGCGCCCGGGCAATCCCTAGACCGGCACCGATTGCAGCAGACGGACGACCAGCAGCAACCAGCCGAGCATCAGCAGCACGACCCCGGCACTGAAGCTGAGCATGCGCCAACGCAGCCGGTTCGACCCGGTATGTACCCAGCTATGCAGCAGGCGCGTGACGACGAATCCCCAGGCGACACCGAGCAGCAACGGCGACACCGAGCCGGTCACGTACGCCACGATCGCCAGCACATAGAACAGCAGCGGCACCTCCAACAGGTTCTGGTAGTGCTGCTCGAGCTGCAGCAGTCTGCGCGGCGGCTTGCCGCCACGGTTTAACAGGAAGTAACTCGGACGCAGCGCACCGACGGCCACCGCGCGGAACCGCGCGCGCAACAGCCAGACCGCAACCACAAAGGTCAGCAGCACCATCACGACCACAGGGAAAAAGATCAGCACCTGAGACATCCACCGGCCTCCGCGATTGTCGCCAGTCGCCGGTCAGGCTAGGCTGCGTGACCATATGATCAAGGACATATTCTGTGAGGCGACCCGCACATGCCCTGGCCAAGCAACCGCAAGCACGACACCCGTCAACGGATACTCGACATCGCCGCGGACCTGTTCGCGCGACAGGGCTACGACAACGTGTCGTTGGACGCGTTGATGGGCCACGCCGATCTGACCCGCGGGGCCTTCTACGCGCACTTCGACTCCAAGCAGGCCCTGTATGCCGAGGCGGTGACCTACGCCGCACGCCGCAGTGCGCGCGACGGGCTGCGCCACGTCGGCGATCCCGGGACAGCTGCGCTGGCCGAACTGTTGCGCGCCTACCTCGATCCGGCACATGCCGCCGGACAGCGGTCGCCGTGCCCCCTGGCGTTCCTGGCCACCGACGTGGCCAACCGCGAGGGCGAGGTGCGTAGCGCCTACACGCGGGTATTCCGGCAGCTCGGCGGCATGATCAAACGCGCCCTGCCGGCGCGATCGCGAGACCGCGAGGAGCGGGCGCTGGCACTGGCCGCGATGATGGTCGGCGGTGTCGCGATCGGCCGCGCGCTGAACGATTCGCGCCTGACCGACACGCTGCTGCGCGCCTGCCGGCATGTCGGCACGGACCTGATCGAGACGGCAGGGCCGGGTCGACGGCGGTGAGGACCGGGGCCGCGGACCCGCCGTCCGGGCCGCCCCGGGCCGCGCCCGCCAGGCCAAACGCCACCGACACCAGGGTCTCTGCTGATCCGCGGCTCGCTGCCGAGGGGTTAAACTTCGGCCCTGATTCACTTGGATGACTTGGGAGAAGCGACCATGCGAATCCTGCACACCATGCTGCGCACCGGCGATCTGCAGCGCTCGATCGATTTTTACACCGGCCTGCTCGGCATGCAGCTGCTGCGCCAGAAGGACTACCCGGACGGCGAGTTCACGCTGGCCTTTCTCGGCTACGGCAACGAGTCCGAAAACACCGTGATCGAGCTGACCTACAACTGGGGTGTCGACAGCTATGACATGGGCGATGCCTACGGCCACATCGCGCTCGAGGTCGACGACGTCTACCAGGCCGCAGCCGACATCAAGGCGCGCGGTGGCAAGATCCTGCGCGAGGCCGGGCCGATGAACGCCGGCACGACCATCATCGCGTTCGTCGAAGACCCCGACGGTTACCCGATCGAGCTGATCGGCCGCAAGGCCGCGTGACGTCATCGACCACCGGAGCCGCGCCATGACCGATCTGATGATCCTGCCCGCGTCCGACAAGACCAAGATCCGCCTGGTGCGCATCCCGCCGGATTTCCGCGACCAGGAGGTCTACCGCCATGTCACCGGCCTGATCGCCGACGTCGAGGAAGCGACGCCGGGCTGCTGCTGGGAGGATGTCCTGGCGACGCTCGAGGACCGCGGCTTCGAGGCCGTCGAGTTCCAGCTCGGGCCATCCCTGGACTGACTGGGCGCCGGCCGACGGCCGCCCGTCGGGCGGACCGCGATGGCTTGCAGGACGCCGCACCCGGGCCGGGCGATCTTCTGCCTGTCGCAGTCGGCGCGGGGACTCGTTTCACGGTGGTCCGGGCGACGTCATCGCGCCGTGGACACAACACTGCCCGACCCGATCAGGTGGTCGTGGCGGCGGCCGTCGGCAACAGACGGTGCGCGACGCCGGCCCGACGGCGGACGACCGCCGACCGTGACGCCCTCGATCGCCGGGGCTTCGGCGTCTGCGGCGACCGCGTCCGCACCGCCCGGTGGCCGAACCGGGGCGTCAGCGCCGCCGCGCGCGCTTTGCCTTTGCCTTTTTGACCGGGGCCTTCCTGGCCGGCGCCTTCTTGACCGGCGCTTTCTTCGCGGTGGCCTTGTTGGCCGCGGTCTTTCTCGCCGCCGTCTTTTTCGCCGTGGCTTTCTTGACCGACGCCTTCTTGGCCGCAGTCGTGCGCGCCTTCGTGGCCGGCCTGGCCGGTGCCTTCTTCGCGCTGCGCGGCTTCGCGGCGGACCTGGTCGCCGCGCCCTTCTTGCTTGCCGGCCGCTTCGCCGCCGTCTTCTTGGCCGCCGACTTGCGCGCGACCGTCTTCGCCGCCCGCTTTGCCGCGACCTTCTTCACCACGGCCTTCTTCTTCGCCGCCGCCTTTCTGGTCACCGTGGCCTTCTTCGTGACCTTCTTCGCCGTCACCTTCTTCTTCGCCGCGGCCTTCTTGGCGACCTTCTTGGCCGCCACCTTCTTCTTCACCGCGGCCTTCTTGGCGACCTTCTTGACCGTCGCCTTCTTCTTCACCGCGGCCTGCTTCGCGACCTTCTTCTTCGTGACGGTCTTCTTGGCAGCGGCCTTCTTCGCCGCGACCTTCTTCTTGGCGACGGCCTTTTTCGCCGCGGCCTTCTTCGCCGGCGCCGCTTTCTTGGCGGCTGCCTTCTTGGCCGGCTTCGGCTTCTCGACGCGCTCGGCATCGGCCTTCTTGGCCGCGGCCTTGATCGCACCGGCCCGTTTGGCGGCCTTGTCCGGCTTCTTCGCGGCCGCCGGCCGCGCCGCTGCGGCCGGCTCGTCGACGACACTGCCCGGCGCGGTGCTCGGCGGCAGGCCGTCGAGCAGCTTGCGCACGCCCTTCCAGATCTTCGGGATGCCGGCATCGGCGCCGACCCGGTGCAGCTTGTCGGTCAGCTGGTAGTACTGCAGCAGTGGTCCCATCTGCGTCTCGTAGACGCGCAGCCGGTTGCTGATCGTCTCCTCGTAGTCGTCGGGGCGGCGCACGACGCGCGCACCGCAGGCGTCGCAGACGCCATCGACCATCGGCGGGTTGACGTACAGGTTGTACTGCGCGCCGCAGGCGTCGCAGGTGATGCGCCCGACCAGGCGCTCCATCAGCTCGTCGCGATCGACCTCGAGGTTGAGGACCGCATCGATATCGCCGCCGAGATCGTTGAGCACGCTGTCCAGGACGTCGGCCTGGCCGGCGTTCTTCGGCAGGTCGACGAGGATGAAACCCTTGCCGAGGTCGCTCTGCGGCAGCTGGATCCGCAGCAGCGCGAGCAGCAGTTCGTCGGAGACCCGGGCCGAGTCCATCGCCTCCTTGGCCAGGCGGCCGAGCTCGGTCTGCTCGGCGGCAGCGCGCTGCATGACGCTGGCGACGGTGATGACCGGCATGCCATAGTGGTCGGAGATCTGTTGCGACAGCTCGGCCTTGCCCGATCCCGGGGGACCCAGTAACACGATCCTCATTGTGGCTCCTCAGTGGCCTTATTGTTCTGCCCGGCGCTGTTGCGGACCGCCGCCGCCCGCTCCCGCGGCGTCGGCGTCACACTGGCAGCATATAAGGAAATTAGTATTTCCCTATAGGGGCATGTGTGTTTTGCATTGGCTTGCCCCTGCCGCGTTTACTAAAGTAATCGCTCAGCAATTTGCCTGTCAACGAAGCGCCTGATTTTATACGAATTTTAGGCGATTGACGGATATTAACGAGTATTTCGCCCCCGCTTTCTGCGAAAATCCGGGATTTCCGGCCGTCGGCGGCGCCGACCGGCCGCGTTGCAGGGGCAGTGACCAACGGTTGGGCAGCATGAGCGCGATCCCGGATATCACCGAAACCGAGGAGTGGATCGTCAGGACCACCCTCAAAGAACGCTATGGCCGCGATATCGAACTGCAGTACGCCGACGCCGAGATCCGCCTGAACCCGGCCGACCGCGAGCTGACATCGTGCCCGGTGTTCGTCTGGGAGGCCGAAGACTGCCATTTCGTGATCTTCAAGACCGGCGAGCGGCGCTACCGCTGCCAGTTCTTCTACCGCGGCTACCAGCAGTACGGTACCGGCGTACACGAGTACGACGACCTGACCGAGTGCACGGTCTCGCTGCTGCAGGTGCAGGCCGATCACGTGGCGGCCGAGCGCGGCGACATCGACAGCAAGCGGCGCTGAAGCGGTCGGCCGCAGCGCACACCCCACAACAAGACCACACACCTTACAGAACAGAGGGAAGACACATGACGGCGAAGAACGCCTTCTATGCTCAATCCGGCGGCGTGACCGCTGTAATCAACGCGTCGGCGGCCGGCGTCATCGAGACCGCGCGCGCCCACCCGGACAAGATCGCCAACGTCTATGCCGGCCGCAACGGCATCATCGGCGCACTGACCGAAGACCTGATCGACACCAGCCAGGAATCGGCCGACGCGATCGCCGCACTCAAGCACACGCCGTCCGGCGGCTTCGGCTCGTGCCGCTTCAAGCTCGAGAGCCTCGAGGACAACAAGCGCGAGTACGAGCGCCTGATCGAGGTGTTCAAAGCCCACGACATCGGCTACTTCTTCTACAACGGCGGCGGCGACTCAGCAGACACCTGCTTCAAGGTCTCGCAGCTGTCCGAGAAGATGGGCTTCCCGGTGCAGGCGATCCACGTGCCGAAGACCGTCGACAACGACCTGCCGATCACCGACAACTGCCCCGGCTTCGGCTCGGTCGCCAAGTACATCGCGGTATCGACGCTCGAGGCCAGCTACGACGTGCGCTCGATGGCCGCGACCTCGACCAAGATATTCGTCATCGAGGTCATGGGCCGCCACGCCGGCTGGATCGCCGCGGCCGGCGCGCTGGTCGCCGACGAGGGTATCCCGGTCGTGACCCTGTTCCCCGAGGTCGAGTTCGACCAGGACAAGTTCCTTGCCGCGGTCGACGCCAACGTCAAGCAGCACGGCTACTGCACGATCTGCGTGTCCGAGGGCTGCCACTGGCCGGACGGCAAGTTCCTCGCCGAGCAGGGCACGCGCGACTCGTTCGGCCACGCCCAGCTCGGCGGCGCCGCGCCGGTGGTCGCCAACATGATCAAGGACGCGCTCGGCTACAAGTACCACTGGGCGGTCGCCGACTACCTGCAGCGCGCCGCCCGCCACCTGGCATCGGCGTCCGACGTCGAGCAGGCCTACGCGCTCGGCAGGGCCGCCGTCGAGAAGGCGGTCGAGGGCAAGAACTCGATCATGCCGACGGTCGTGCGCGAGTCGTCCGAGCCCTACAAATGGAGCATCGGCGAGGCACCGCTGAGCGAGGTCGCGAACGTCGAGAAGATGATGCCCAAGGACTTCATCTCCGACGACGGCTTCGGCATCACCGACAAGTGCCGCGACTACCTGTACCCGCTGATCCAGGGTGAGGCCTACCCGCCGTACAAGGCCAACGGCCTGCCCGACTACGTGACCCTCAAGCTCAACAGCGTCGCGCGCAAGCTGCCCGATTTCGAGCTCTGAGACTGCCCGATTCGACCGGCAAAGGGCCCTGCGGGGCCCTTTTTTCGTGCGCGCGCGTAAAGAACCGGCTTCCCGTGCCGCTGATCTCGGCGATGGCTCCAACCCACCAGGCACTGGATCTGCCGACGGCTCCGACAGGAGAGGCCCGATGCGCTTGCTACCCCCCGCCAACCTAAAGACAACCGCGCAGATGCTCGGCGCCGCGACCCTGCTGTCGACGTCGATCACTGCCGCAGCCACCGGCACGCTCGGTGCCGACCAGCTGGTCGAGCTGAGCCTCGACGAACTGCTCAACGTCGAGATCACGTCGGTCAGCAAGAAGGCCGAACCGCTGCAGGACGCCCCTGCCGCGGTGTTCGTGATCAGCGCCGACGACCTGCGGCGCAGCGGCGTGCGCTCGATACCGGACGCGCTGCGCATGGTGCCCGGCGTGCAGGTCGCGCAGATCGACGCGCAGCGCTGGGCGGTGTCGGCACGCGGTTTCAACGGCCGCTTCGCGGCGCGCCTGCTGGTGCTGATGGACGGCCGCTCGTTGTACTCACCGCTGTACTCCGGCGTGTACTGGGAGTCGCAGGACACCTTCATCGAGGACATCGAACGCATCGAGGTGATCCGCGGTCCGGGCGCGACGCTGTGGGGGGCGAACGCGGTCAACGGCGTCATCAACATCATCACCCGGTCTGCCGCGGATACCATCGGAACCCGCGTCTATGCCGGCCTCGGCGACCAACTCGAGGCCTTCGCCGGCGCCCGCCACGGCTTCCGGATCGACGCCGACACGGATGCCCGCGTCTACGTCAAATACAAGGAGCATGACGAATTCGAACTGGTCGGCGGCGCCGACGCCAACGACGACTGGGACAACGTGCAGGGCGGTTTCCGCGTCGACCACGCGCTCAACGCGCACGACTCGCTGACGCTGCAGGGCGACGCGTTCACCCAGGACCTCAGCAAGTTCGTCGACCGGCCGACGCTGACCGCGCCTTTCACGGCGCGCTTCCTCGACTCGGCCGAGGCCAGCGGCGGCAACCTGATCGGACGCTGGACGCGCACCTTGTCCGCGGACGAGGACCTGCAGCTGCAGGCCTATGTCGACTACTACGAACGCACCGAGCAGTTCGCCGATCTCGAGATCACGACCTACGACGTCGATTTCCAGCATCACTTCACGCCGAGTGCGCGCCACGAGATCGTCTGGGGCCTCGGCTACCGCCTCACCGACATCTGGGTGACCGGCCGGGGCAACGTCTCGGTCACCGACAGCGACCACGAGGACCACCTGTTCAGCGGCTTCATCCAGGACGCGATCACGCTGGTGCCGGAGCGCTGGACGCTGATCCTCGGCAGCAAGTTCGAGCACAACGACTTCACCGGCTTCGAGGCCCAGCCGTCGGCGCGCGTCGTGTTCAAACCGGCGCAGCGCCAGACCCTGTGGGCGGCCATCTCGCGCGCCGTGCGCACGCCGTCGGTCGGCGAGCAGGTCAACGTCATACCCTTCCAGACCATTCCGCCGAACACGCCGCCGAACTTCCCGAACCCGTTGCCACTGCAGCTGGTCAACGTCGGCGACCAGTACGACGACAGCGTCGAACAGCTGGCCTACGAGTTGGGCTGGCGCTTCGACGCCAGCGACCGGCTGTCGCTCGACACCGCGCTGTACTACGCCGAGTACGACAACGGCCGCATCGCCACCCCCGGCGCGGTGTCGTTCGTGCCGGCCCCGGTGCCGCATACCCGCCAGCTGCTACAGCTGGGCAACGACCTCGAAGGCGAGACCTACGGCATCGAGCTGGCGGCGACCTGGGATGTCAGCGACAGTACCCGGGTGCAACTCGCGTACAGCCATCAGCGCACCTTCGATCACGACGACCTGCCCGGTGATGACCTCAACGAAGGCAGCCAGCCGCACAACCAGCTGTCGCTGCGTACCGATATCGCGCTGTCGCCGCAGCTCGAGCTCAACCTGTGGGGCCGCTACGTCGACCGGCTGCCGGCGCTCGTCGTCGCGACCGGGCCGGCCGTGTCGATACCGTCATACACCGAGCTCGACCTGCAGCTGACCTGGCGTCCGCAGCCCAAGCTCGAGCTGTCGCTGGTCGGCCGCAACCTGCTCAATCCCAGCCACCGCGAGTTCGTCCAGGAGGCATTCACGCCGCCCAGCGAGGTCGAACGCAGCGTCTACGGCTACGTCAAGGTCGATTTCTGAGGCCCGCAGCGACGATGCCGTCGAAGCCCGCAACCGCACCCCGCCGCCGCCCGCCCGCGCTGTTGGCCGGGCTGCTGGCGCTGGCCGCGTGCCTGCGCGTCGACGCGGCGCCGCCGACCGCGAGCGAGGCCGCGATCAAGGCGGCCTACGTGTTCAACGTCGTCAAGTTCACCGAGTGGCCGGATGCGGCGTTCGGCAATGACGACGACCCGCTGGTGATCTGCACCGACGCCCGCGGCGAGCAACGCAGCGCGCTCGACAGCCTGGTCGGCAAACAGACCCGCGAGCGCAGCGTCGCGGTGCGCGGCCTGCCGGACCGGGACCTGACCGACTGCCATGTCGCCGTGATCGAGGACCGCGCCAACGACGGCCGCCTCGGCGGCCGCCAGCCGGTGCTGACGATCACGACCTTCGACCACGCCGAGTCGATGGTGCACGTCTTCGTCGACGGCCGGCGGCTGCGCTTCGCCGTGCGTCTGCCGCCGGCGAAACAGGCGGCGATCACGTTCAGTGCCAAGCTGCTGGGCGTCGCCGCGACGGTCCACGAATAAACGCCGCTTATGTGCCCATGAGCCTGGATTGGGGTGCGCCGACCCGGCACACCGACCATCGGTCGCGCGCCGAATCGCGCTAGACGTTAAACTAGGTTAAAACATCAAGAAGATGCGCCGCCGCCGCGCCGCCGAGAATAACAACACGACTCCCATGACACCCGCCCCGTGAACACCGACGGCACGCAACCACCCGTCTCGCTGCTGCTGGCCGACGACGATCCGGCGATCGGCCTGCTGGCGCAGATGGGCCTGACCAAGCACGGCTACCACGTGACCGCCGTCGAGTCCGGCGAGGCGGCACTGCGGGCCGTCGCCGACCGGCGGCCCGACATCATCCTGCTCGACGTCATCATGCCGGGGGTCAGCGGCTACGACGTCTGTCGCCGGCTCGGCGCCGATCCCGCGACCCGGCAGATCCCGATCATCATGGTCACCGGCCTCGACGACCCCGAGTCGATCGAGCAGGCCTACGCCGCCGGCGCCGATGCCTTCGTCACCAAGCCGATCAACTGGACGGTACTGCGCCACCAGTTGCAGTACGTGCTGCGCAGCAGCCGCGACCGCGCACGCCTGGCCGAGAGCGAGGAGCGCTACGCGCTGGCCGCGTCCGGCGCCAACGACGGCCTGTGGGACTGGAACATCGCCGGGCAGGCGGTCTACTACTCGCCACGCTGGCGCGAACAGCTCGGCCTGCGCAGCCAGGACATCGGCGACGACCTCGACGACTGGCTCGATCGCATCCATCCGGAAGACCGGCTGGCGTTCCACAACGCGCTCAACGCCCACCTGGCCGGCAACAGCCGCAAGTTCGAGATCGAGTACCGCATCCGCGATCACGCCGGCGACTACCGCTGGATGCTGTGCCGGGCGCTCGCGATCCGCGACGACGACGACAACCCGTGCCGCATGGCCGGCTCGCAGACCGACATCACCGAGCGCAAGCTGGCCGAGCGCCAGCTGGTGCACGATGCGCTGCATGACACGCTGACCGGTCTCGCCAACCGCAAGCTGCTGCTCGAGCGCGTGTCGCACGCGATCAAGCTGTCGCACCGCCGCCAGGACTACCGCTTCGCGGTCGCGATCATGGACCTCGACCGCTTCAAGAACATTAACGACAGCCTCGGCCCGCTGGCCGGCGACAGCCTGCTCGGCCGCATCGGCGAGCGCATCGCCAGCCACCTGCGCTCGTCCGACACGCTGGCCCGCATCGGCGGCGACGAGTTCGCGATCCTGTTCGACGACGTCGGCGGCCACGACCATCTCGATCGCCTGATCGAGCGCATCCGGCGCGAGATCTCGCAGCCGTTCACGCTGCTCGACCAGGACGTCGTCACGACCGCGAGCCTCGGTATCGTGTACAGCGCGCCGAGCTACGAGAACCCCGAGGACATGCTGCGCGACGCCGACATCGCGATGTACCAGGCCAAGGCGCTGGGCAAGAACCGCCACGAGGTGTTCGACAGCACGATGCACGCCCAGGTCTCGGAGCTGCTGCAGGTCGAGAACGAGCTGCGCGCGGCGATCCCGCAACGCCAGTTCCGCGTCTTCTACCAGCCGATCCGCCGCCTTGCCGACGGCGAGATCGTCGGCTTCGAGGCGCTGCTGCGCTGGCAGCACCCGACCCGCGGCCTGCTCGCGCCGCAGGCGTTCCTGAGCCTCGCCGAGGAGACCGGGCTGATGATCCCGATCGGGCAGTGGACGCTGCGCGAGGCCACCCGTCAACTGGCACAGTGGCACAGCGAGATCCCGCAGATCCGCGACACCTACGTGTCGGTCAACCTGTCCAGCGCCGAGTTCGCGCACCCCGACCTGATCGATCACGTGCGCGTCGCGCTCAGCGAATCGGGCCTCGCCGCCGACAGTCTCAAGCTCGAGGTCACCGAGACGGTGTTGATCGAGAACACCGCGCAGTCGGCCAAGGTGCTCGACGAGCTGCACGCCGAGGGCGTCGCGACCGCGATCGACGACTTCGGCACTGGCTACTCGTCGTTCAGCTACCTGCACCGCTTCGCGTTCGACGCACTGAAGATCGATCGCGTGTTCATCCACCAGATCGACCGCCACGACAAGAGCCGCGAGATCGTCCGCGCGATCATCACGCTGGCGCGCAACCTCGGCCTGGCCGTGATCGCCGAGGGCGGTGAGAACAGCGACGAGGTCAGCTGCCTGCGCGACGTCGGCTGCGAGTTCGGCCAGGGCTACGCGTTCGCGCAGGCCCTGCCGGTCGACGAGATCGGCCCGCTGGTGCGGCGCAAGCTCGCTGCCCACCTGTCGGTCGTGCCCAACGGCCACAACAGCTGACGCAAGCGGCGTCGCCGTGCGCCCGCGGCGTCGCCAACCGCGCACAGCGCGGGACTGGCCTGGCGCGGCCACAGCCGCGATACCGGCGGCCACCCCCCTACCGACGGCGGCAGACGCAGGACCCTAGACAAGGCCCGCGAACTGATCCAGGTGCAGGTGTCGTTCGGCGGCGGCTACAACCGCAACGCCGTGCGCCAGATCCTCGCCGAGATCAGCAACAAACTCGTTCAGCAGGCGGTCGGCCGCCTGATCCGCGAGTTCGACCTCGCCGACAGGTTCGGTCTCGCCGAGGCCACGGATTTCCCGGGCGTCGGGCGGTAGTCGGGCCGAGGGCCAGCAGGATTGTTGCCGCGGGCCGACCGGTGTCAAGGGCAAACCTCATCCCTCCGCCCTACCGCCTCTGCCCTCCACCCTCTGCCCTCTGCCCTCTGCCCTCGACGGCAGGCCGTCAGGCCAGCAGCGCGACGCTCTTGACCTGCGCATACATCGCCTTGCCGGGCGCGATGTCGAGCAGGCGCTGCGAGCGCCGGGTGACGCGCGTCAGCAGCAGCTGGTCGCCGGCCCGCAGCGTCACCATGACCTGCGCCGGGCCGTCGTCGTCGATCTCGGCAACGGTCACCGGCAGGGTGTTGAGGATGCTGGTGCCGCTGACCGGCTGCAGTGCCAGGCTGACGTCGCGGGCGCGGATCCGCAGGCGCACCGCGGTTCCGCGCGGCAGGTCGACGCGCGGCACCCACAGCGGGCCGCCGGCGAAGCGCAGCTCGGTCAGGCCGTCGGCGTCGTCCTGGGCATGCACCGCGGCGCGCAGCACCGCCTCGGCATTGCGACCGTGCGCCATCGGCAGGTCGAGTCGCGTCAGCAGCGTGTTGATGTCGCCGCCGGTGACGACGCGGCCGTCGCGCATCAGCACCATGTGGTCGGTCAGGCGTGCGACCTCGTCGAGCGCGTGGCTGACGTACAGCACCGGGATCGCGAGTTCGCGCTGCATCTGGTCGAGGTACGGCAGCAGCACCGAGCGGCTCGCCTGGTCGAGTGCCGACAGCGGCTCGTCCATCAGCAGCAGGCGCGGATTGCTGAGCAGTGCCTGGGCGATCGCGACGCGTTGCCGCTCCCCGCCGGACAGCACCGGCGCGCGGCGCGCGAGCAGCGCGTCGAGCCCGAGCAGCTCGACGACCTGGGCGAACGATAGGCCGCTGCCGTCGCCGCGCCGCCGCCGCAGTGCGTAATCGAGGTTGGCGCGCACGTCGAGATGGGCGAACAGCACCGGCTGCTGGAACACGAAGCCGACGCGGCGGCGGTGCGGCGGCAGCGTGCCGCGCGCATCCTGCCAGGTCTCGTCGCCGACCCGGACCTGTCCGCGCGCATCCGGTTCGAGACCGGCGATCACGCGCAGCAGCGTCGTCTTGCCGCACCCGGAAGGCCCGAACAGCGCCGTGAAGCCCGTCGCCGGCGCCTCGAACGCGCTGTGCAGGTCGAAGCCGCCCTTGTGCAGACGGATGTCGACGGCGACGCTCACGCCGGGCCCGGCCGCCGCAGCCGACGGTTGTAGATCAGCAGCAGCAGCACGAACGACAGCGCCAGCAGGAACGCCGACAGGGTGTGCGCGTGCGCGTAGTCGAGCGCCTCGACGTGCTCGTAGACGGCGATCGACAGCACCCGGGTCTCGCCCGGGATGTTGCCGCCGATCATCAGTACGACGCCGAACTCGCCGAGCGTGTGCGCGAAGCCGAGCACCGCGGCCGTGATGTAGCCCGGTCGCGCTAGCGGCAACACGATGCTGCGGAAGCGATCGAACGGCGTCGCGCCGAGGCAGGCCGCCATCTCCAGCGGCTGCTCGCCGATCGCGGCGAACGCATCGCGCAGCGGCTGCACGACGAACGGCAGCGAGTAGACCATCGAACCGAGCACCAGGCCGCTGAACGTGAACGCCAGCGACAGGCCGCCGAGCGGCCCGTTCGGCCCCATCGCCAGCAGCAGATAGAAACCGAGCACGGTCGGCGGCAGCACCAATGGCAGCGCCACCAGGGCCTCGACCGGGCCGCGCAGGCGGCTGCGGGTACGCGCCAGCCACCACGCCAGCGGGGTACCGAGCAGGATCAGCAGCAGCGTCGTCAGCGCCGCGAGGCGCAGCGTCAGCCACAGCGCCTGCAGGTCGGCGGCCGACAGCAGTGCGTCGCTCATCGGTCACCCGGCAACGCGTAGCCGGCCGCACGGATCAAGGCCGTGGCCGCATCGCCGCGCAGGTAGGCGACGAACGCCTCGGCCGCTGCGCCGCGGCGCAGCAACAGTGCCTGCTGGCGGATCGGGGCGTGCGCGGCGCCGTCGATGACCCGGTAGCTGTCCGGCGTCGCGTCGGTGAACGTCAGCAGCTGCGACAACGCCACGAGCCCGGCCGCGGCGTTGCCGGTGGCGACGAACTGAAACGCCTGCGCGATGTTCTCACCGCGCACCAGGCGCGGCTGCAGGCGCGACCACAGGCCCCAGCCGTCGAGCACCTCGCGCGCGGCGACGCCGTACGGCGCGAGCCGCGGGCTGGCGATCGCCAGTCGGCGCGGCGGCACCGATGCCAGCAGCGCTTGCGGGTCGTCGATGCGCGCGGCGCCGGGCACCCACAACGCGAGGCGGCCGATCGCGTAGTCGAAGCGGCTGCCCGGCACGCCCAGGCCCTCGCGCTCGAGGCGCCGCGGACGCTCGACATCGGCGGCGAGGAAGACATCGAACGCCGCACCGTTGCGGATCTGCGCATAGTGCTTGCCGGTCGATGCCGACGCGATCAGCAGGCGGTGGCCGCTCGCCGCCTCGAACCCCGCGGCGAGGGCCTGCAGCGTCGGCGCGAAATTGGCGGCGACGGCGACCCTGACGGTATCGGCGGCGGCCGTCCACGGCAGCGCGCAGATACCGCACAGCGCCAGTCTGACAATCCACGACACGACCCACCCCGGCCTCGATCGACGGAGCCCGAGTGTAACCCAGCCGGCCGCGCACGCTCCTTGACCTGCCGCGCGCCGGCGCGGCCGCCGGTGTTGCGCCGCCGGCCGCGGCGCAAACGGCTCGACCCTTGACCCTGATTCAAGAAGGGAGATCGCGCGCCGCTAGCGCGACTACGGGTGCCCGTGCAGCGTTCGGGCCGCCGCCGCCTAAGACAGGGAGACCGGGCCATGAATATCTCGACCAAGCTGCGCTACGGCAGCCTGCTCCTGGCACTGATCCCGGCCACGGTGGTCGGCATCGTCGTCGCCTGGACCGCAACGACGATGGCCGAAGACGCACTGCACCGCGAAGCCGAGTCGCGACTGACGGTCCTGCGCGAGAGCCGCAGCCGGCAGATCGAGCAGCACTTCAAGCTGATGCGCGACCAGCTCGTCGTCACCGCGCAGACGATCTCGACGCAGCGCGCGCTGGGCAAGCTGACGGAAGCGTTCCACGACTACATCGACCAGGTGCAGCCGGACATCGCCGCCGAACGCGCGACGCTGGCCGCGTTCTATCGCGGCCCGTTCAGCAAGGCGTTCGGCGAACGCAACGGCAGCGCGACGGTCGACATGTCTGGCCACGTCGCCCGCCTCAGCGCCCCGGCGGTGGCGCTGCAGCAGCGCTATATCGCCGCCAATCCGCACCCGCTCGGCAGCAAGGACGACATGACCGCGCTCGACGACGACAGCGACTATGCGCGGCTGCATGCGTTCTTCCACAAGACCTTCCGTGAGCTGCAGCGCCGTTTCGGCTACTACGACATCTTTCTCGTCGATGGCGCCAGTGGACACGTCGTCTATTCGGTGTTCAAGGAGATCGACTTCGCGACGTCGCTGAAGTCCGGCCCATTCGCCAACTCGGGGCTGGCCCGGGCGTTCGACGCGGCGATGGCGATCGATCGACCGGGGCAGACGTCGATCACCGATTACGCGCCCTACTTCCCGTCGTACCAGGGGCCCGCATCGTTCCTCGGCGCGCCGGTGTTCTACAAGGGCGAGAAGCTAGGCGCGATCGTCTTCCAGGTCCCTGCCGACCCGATCGAGGCGGTCATGACCGGCAACCGCAACTGGCGCGCCGACGGCCTCGGCGACAGCGGCGAGAGCTACCTGGTCGGCGCCGATGGCACGATGCGCAGCGAGAGCCGCTTCCGGCTCGAGGACCCAAAGGCCTACCTCGACCTGCTGACGGCGACCGGCACACCGGCCGCCGTCGTCGACGAAATCCGTAAACGGGGCACGGTCATCGGTATCCAGCCGGTGCGCTCGCCGGGCGTCGAGCGCGCGCTCGACGGCGAGACCGGCTTCGCCGTGTTCGACGACTACCGCGGCGTCGCCGTGCTGTCGGCGTACAAGCCGCTGCAGATCGACGGCCTGCGCTGGGCCATCCTCGCCGAGATCGATGCCGACGAGGCCTATGCCGCGGCCGCCGAGCTGCGCAGCACCCTGGTCACCGAGGTGATCGCCGTGATCATGATCGCGACGCTGGTCGCCGGCGGACTCGGCTTCCTGTTCGCCAACAGCGTCGCGCGCCCGCTGCGCCGCATCGTCACGTCGATGCGCGATATCTCGAGCGGTGAAGGCGACCTGACGGTGCGCCTCGACGCCTCGAGCAACGACGAACTCGGCGACCTGTCGCGCGCTTTCAACCGCTTCGTCGAGACGATCGACGCGCTGGTCGGCAAGGTCCGAGTCGCGACCGAGAGCATATCCTCGTCGTCCGAAGAGCTGTCGGCGGTCACCAACGAGACCCGCGACGGCATGGCCCGGCAGCAGAACGAGATCGAGCACATCGCGACCGCGGTCGAGCAGATGACCGGCACGGTGCGCGAGGTCGCGCGCAGCACCGCGTCGACCGCGCAGGCCGCCGAACATGCCGGCGGCCAGGTGGCGACCGGCCGCCAGGTGCTGGCCAGCAATGTCGAGTCGATCCACGCGCTGTCGGACCGGATGCGCGAGTCGCAGTCGCTGATCGACGCGCTGCGCCACGACAGCGACCGCGTCGGCACCGTGCTCGAGGTTATCCGCGCGATCGCGGAGCAGACCAACCTGCTGGCGCTCAACGCCGCAATCGAGGCGGCCCGCGCCGGCGAGCAGGGCCGCGGCTTCGCCGTCGTCGCCGACGAGGTCCGCGTGCTCGCGCAACGCACGCAACAATCCACCGAAGAGATCCGCCAGATCGTCGAGTCGCTGCAGTCGCGCAGTCACGAATCGACGCGCGCGCTGGAACAGAACAACGGCGAGCTGATGGAGACGGTCACGCTGACCGAATCGACGCAGGCGGCGTTCACCGAGATCGAACAGGCGGTCGGGGAGCTGCTGTCGATGAGTGCGCAGATCGCCAGTGCAACCGAGCAGCAGACCGCCGCGACCGATGAGATCGGACGCAATGTGCACGTCATACACGACGTCGCGCAGGCGACCGCGGCCGGCGCCGACCAGACCGCGGCGTCGAGCACGTCGCTGGCACAGCTCGGCGGCGGGCTTCAGGAGCTGGTCGGCAGGTTCAAGGTCAGCGGTTAGACCGCGCGGCTGCGCGGTCTCGGGCCGAGGGCCGAGGGCCGAGGGCCGAGGGCCGAGGGCCGAGGGCCGAGGGCCGAGGGCCGAGGGGATTGTTGGCACGCGCCGATGGTTGTCAAGACCGAGCCTCGGCCCTACCCCCTCTGCCCTTCTCCCTGAAAAGAAAACCCCGCTCGAAGCGATTCGAGCGGGGTTGCTTGCGCAAGCGGCCCGCGGACCCTGGCCCGCGGCCCGAATATCAGGGCGAAGCCCTTACAACAGCGGTGCGATGACCAGCGACACGATCGCCATGACGTTGATCAAGATGTTCATCGACGGGCCCGAGGTGTCCTTGAACGGGTCGCCGACGGTGTCACCGACCACGGCCGCCTTGTGCACCTCGGAGCCCTTGCCGCCGAGGTTGCCCTTCTCGATCCACTTCTTGGCGTTGTCCCAGGCGCCGCCGGCGTTGGCCATCGTCAGTGCCAGCAGCACGCAGGCGACGAGCGCGCCGCCGAGCATGCCGCCGAGCGCCTCGGGGCCGATGCCGAAACCGATCACCGGTGGTGCCGCGACCGCGATCACACCCGGAACGACCATCTTGGCCAGCGCCGCGCTGGTCGCGATGTCGACGCAGCGCGCGGTATCCGGCTCGGCGGTGCCCTCGAGCAGGCCCGGGATCTCGCGGAACTGGCGGCGGATCTCCTTGATCATCTCGAACGCCGCGTCGCCGACTGCGGTCATCGTGATCGATGCGATCAGGAACGGCAGCAGGCCGCCGACGAACATGCCGATCAACACGTCGGGGTTGGTCAACAGCAGCTGGAAGTCGGGCAGGCGCGCGCTGATCGTCTCGACGAACGCGGTGATGATCGCCAGCGCCGCGAGCGCGGCGGCACCGATCGCGAAGCCCTTGCCGATCGCCGCGGTGGTGTTGCCGAGCTCGTCGAGTGAGTCGGTGATGGCGCGGGTCTCCTCGCCGAGACCGGCCATCTCGGCGATGCCGCCGGCATTGTCAGCGACCGGGCCGTAGGCATCGATCGCCATCGTGATGCCGACCGTCGCGAGCATGCCGACAGCGGCGATGCCGACGCCGTACAGGCCGACCAGCGCGTTCGACGCGTAGATGATCCCGCAGATCGTCAGGATCGGCACGACCACCGACTGCATGCCGATCGCCAGGCCGCTGATCATGACCGTCGCGGTGCCGGTCTCGCCGGACTTGGCGATGTGGCGCACCGGCGCGCCGCCGGTGTAGTACTCGGTGACCAGGCCGATGATCACGCCGCCGACCGCGCCGCAGACCACCGCGCCCCAGATTGCCGTCGACCCGCCGACCGCGTCGATCAGCAGGTAGGCGACGACGATGAACAACAGGGAAGAACCGAGCGTACCGGTGCGCAACGCCTTCTCCGGCGACTTCGACGACGACTGGCGCACCAGCACGATGCCGGCGATCGAGCACAGCAGGCCGATCGACGCCAGATGCAGCGGCAGTGCCTGCAGCATCTCGCGCCCGCCGAGTGCATCGGCGGCGGCCAGCGCCATCGTCGACGCGATCGCGATCGTCGCGATCATCGAACCGCAGTACGACTCGAAGATGTCGGAACCCATGCCGGCGACATCGCCGACGTTGTCACCGACGTTGTCGGCGATCACGCCCGGGTTACGCGGGTCGTCTTCCGGGATGCCGGCCTCGACCTTGCCGACCAGGTCGGCGCCGACGTCGGCGCTCTTGGTGTAGATGCCGCCGCCGACACGCGAGAACAGCGCGACCGTCGATGCACCCATGCCGAAGCCGTGGATCGCGTGCGCGGTCTCCGGGTCGCCGCCGAACACCAGGTACAGGCTGCCGAGGCCGAGCAGGCCCATCGACGCGACCAGCAGGCCCATCACCGAGCCGCCGAAGAACGCGACGGTCAGCGCCGCGGCCGGGCCCTCGCGGTTGGCCGCTGTCGTCGTGCGTACGTTGGCGTGGGTCGCCGTGAACATGCCGAAATAACCGGCCAGGCCCGAGGCCAGCGCACCGACGACGAACGCGATCGCGGTCTTCAGGCCTAGGAAGATGAACAGGAATACCAGCACGATGACGCCAAAAATGCCCAGCGTCTTGAACTCGCGCTTCATGAAAACCATCGCGCCGAGGTGGATCTGGTCGCCGATGCCCGTGACCTTGTCTTCGCCGGCGGGGTGCGCCTTGATCAGGCGGTAGACGTAGTAGGCGGCGATCAAGCCGAGGATGCCGAGGACCGGCGGCAACAGCGACGCGAGCATGGCGTACTCCTTTGGTAGATTATTCTGCGAGGGTCTAGAGCCGCCCCGTTTTAATCGCTTCTCTGTCGAAAAGCGAAGATTTTTTTCAAATAGTAAGCCCTTGCTGCACCCCCAGATCGCGGTCGCGCCGTCGGCCACGGCGCGACAGAATGCTGTCAACAGCCCGCTTGATTACCATATTCGAACATTTTGGTTGTAAACGGCTGGCATCGGCGAAGAATCGCGCGGCAGAAATCAATGAACATTATTGAGTAACGCCGCCCATCACCGGGCCCACACGAGGGAAGTACCGCTCATGAACACCGCACTCTGGTTTGCGCTGGCCTGTTCGCTGCTGGCGATCGGCTACGGCATCGTCTCCGTCCGCTGGATCCTCGTCCAACCCGCCGGCAACGGGCGCATGCGCGAGATCGCGCTGGCCGTCCAGGAGGGTGCGTCGGCCTACCTGAACCGCCAGTACACGACCATCAGTCTGGTCGGCGTACTGTTGACCGCAGTGCTGTTCTTCGCCCTCGGTTGGGCGACCGCAGTCGGGTTCCTGATCGGCGCGCTGTTCTCCGGGCTGGCCGGCTACATCGGCATGCACATCTCGGTGCGCTCGAACGTGCGCACCGCGCAGGCCGCCGACCAGGGCATCAATGCGGCGCTGCAGATTGCGTTCCGCGGCGGTGCGATCACCGGTCTGCTGGTGGTCGGTCTCGGCCTGCTCGGCGTCGCCGGCTACTACGCGCTGCTGGTGCAGCTAGGCGTCGACGACCCGCTGCACCCGCTGGTGGGGCTGGCGTTCGGCGGCTCGCTGATCTCGATCTTCGCGCGCCTCGGCGGCGGCATCTTCACGAAGGGCGCCGACGTCGGCGCCGACATCGTCGGCAAGGTCGAAGCCGGCATCCCGGAAGACGACCCGCGCAATCCCGCCGTGATCGCCGACAACGTCGGCGACAACGTCGGCGACTGCGCCGGCATGGCCGCCGACCTGTTCGAGACCTACGCGGTGACCGTCGTCGCGACCATGCTGCTCGGCGGCCTGGTGCTCGCCGACACGGCCAACGCGGTGCTCTACCCGCTGGTGCTCGGCGGCGTAGCGATCGTCGCGTCGGTGATCGGCACGGTCTTCGTCCGCGCCAAAGAAGGCGGCAAGATCATGACCGCGCTGTACAAGGGCCTGATTGCGTCCGGCGCGATCGCCGCCGGCGGCTTCTACTTCGTCACCGACGCGATGATGGGCGGCCTGACCGAGTTCTCGGCAATGAACCTGTACTTCGCCGCGCTGATCGGACTCGCGCTGACCGCTGCGATGGTCGTCATCACCGAGTATTACACGGCGACCGAGTTCGGCCCGGTACGGCACATCGCCGCGGCATCGACGACCGGCGACGGCACCAACGTGATCGCCGGCCTCGGCATCTCGATGAAGGCCACCGCGGCGCCGGTGATCGCGGTCTGCGCGTCGATCTGGGCGGCCTACGACCTCGCCGGCCTGTACGGCATCGCGATCGCCGCGACGTCGATGCTGTCGATGACCGGCATCATCGTCGCCCTCGACGCCTACGGCCCGATCACCGACAACGCCGGCGGCATCGCCGAGATGGCCGAGCTCGACGACAAGATACGCAACGTCACCGACCCGCTGGACGCCGTCGGCAACACCACCAAGGCGGTCACCAAGGGCTACGCGATCGGTTCGGCCGGACTCGCGGCGCTGGTGCTGTTCTCCGATTACACCCACTCGCTGGAGAAGGCCGGCGTCGAGCTGACCTTCGACCTGTCGGACCACATGGTCATCATCGGCCTGTTCATCGGCGGCCTGGTGCCCTACCTGTTCGGCGCGATGGCGATGGAGGCGGTCGGCCGTGCAGCCGGCGGCATCGTCAACGAGGTGCGCCGCCAGTTCCGGGAAAAGCCGGGCATCATGGATCACAGCGAGAAACCGGACTACGGCCGCGCCGTCGACATGCTGACCAAGGCGGCGATCCGCGAAATGATCATCCCGTCGCTGCTGCCGATCGTGGTACCGGTCGCGGTCGGCCTGCTGCTCGGCCCGAAGGCACTCGGGGGCCTGCTGATCGGCACAATCGTCACCGGTTTGTTCGTCGCGATATCGATGACCACCGGCGGCGGGGCCTGGGACAACGCGAAGAAATACATCGAGGACGGCAACCACGGCGGCAAGGGCTCGGACGCGCACAAGGCCGCGGTGACCGGCGACACCGTCGGCGACCCGTACAAGGACACCGCCGGCCCGGCAGTGAACCCGCTGATCAAGATCATCAACATCGTCGCGCTGCTGATCGTGCCGATCATCTGAGCGCCGGTGATCGGCCGCGCAGACCGGAAGGGGGCCAGGCGCCCCCTTTTTGCTGCGCGGGCCGGGCGACCCAGCGGTTACACTGGCGCGCATCGTTCATCGGCCTCACCGTGCCCGCGCCACGGCTGCGGCCCACGCGGAGGAAACGCCTCGATGCAGGACGCATTCGTCACCAGCAGTTCGACCCCGGCGCCGTGATCGGATGCCGTCGGCGACGGCGGGCCTGCCGGGGTGCGGTGCCCAGGCCGGCACCGGTAACGGGCGGCAGCGACGCTGCAGTGCCGCGCCGACCCGGTCGTGCCCTGTCTACACGCACGGCGGCGGGCACACCGCCGGATCGGCGCGGCTCGACAGCCGACCGCACGGTGTATGGCGATGTCTAGCCCCGCTGCCGGCAGCGACGCGTCCGCGGCATCGCGCTTCCTGATCCGACTGCTCGATCGCGATCGCCACGCCGACCTGCTGCTGGCATTGGCGGTCGGCACCTGGCCGGTGCTGTTCGCATGGCTGATCGGCGCCCACCGCACGATCGGCGACCATGTCGGCTACTGGGACAGTCACACCTGGGTACTGGCCCCGGTGTTCCCGATACTGCTGTACGCGTTTCGGGCACTGAACGCGCGGGTCATCCCGGTCGGTCGACGCTGGCCGCCGGCCGCACGCCCGCCGATCATCGAACTGCTGCGCGGCGAGACCGCGCAAGCCGCCGTCTACGCGCGGCTGCGCGACCGCATCCTGGCCCCGATCAACCTGTGGATCCCGCTCGCCGCCAGCGTGATCGTCCATGTCCTCGACGCGCCGTACATCTTCGAGCCCTATCTCGGCACGCCGTCGACGTGGCCGAGCTGGGTCAGCATGTTCGAGGTCGCCCCCGAGATCGGCCGCGGCATGAATCTGCTGCTGGTGCTGTCGGCCGGGCTGATCCAGTTCGCGATCGTGTTCATCGGCCTGTTGGCGATCACGCTGTTCTTCCGCCACAACCTGTTCTTCTTGCGCAACGTGTACCAGCGCCGCTGGGTGCAGGTCGGCGACGAGGCGTGCTATTTCCAGGTCGACCCGAAAGACGTCAACCGCTGCTTCGGATTCCGTGCTGCCAACGTCGCGTTCAACACCCAGGTACGCGCGCTGATGATCGCCGGCGCGGCAATCTTCCTGAGCCGCTACGGTGTGCTGGTCGTCAATGCCAAGGAAGAGACCGACTTTCTGCGTTTCCCGCCGACCGTGCCCGACTTCGACGCGCTGTTTCCGCTGCCCAGCCAGTGGATCATGGCGCTGTCATGGCTGATCGCGTTGGCGGTCGTCGCCCTGCCGGCGCTGGTCAAACTGCTGCCACGCCTCGGCGATCGCGGCGAACACTCGGTCGCCGACTTCCTTGGTGAATACTTCGCCGACAGCGCGTGGCCGCGCGACCGTCTCGGCGGCAAGGCCCCGTTGCCTGTCGTTGCGGCGTGGTTCGCGCGCAACTCGTTCTGGCCGACCGGCGACAACCGGGCCGGGGTGTTGTTCTTCTTCGCTTACTGGATCTTCCTGCTCACGCTCGTACCGGTGTCGGTGAACAACCTGGCGCTGCTGCTGATGATCGCGGCGGCGACTGCTGTGCTCGCGTACGCCGCGCAGCTGCTGACATTCAAGGCGCTGCGGCTGTCATTGCACTTCGTCGACGAGATGCTGGTCAGCCCGACGGCCGGAGCGGAGCGCGACGGCGACGCCGCCGACGACGCGGCGGCGAACGATGTCAGCATCTTCATCAGCTACCGACGGCGCGACACCGCGGCGTATGCGCGCACGCTCAGCGAGCGCCTGAGCGAGGCCTTTTCCGCCGACCACGTGTTCGTCGACATCCGTGATATCGCGCCCGGCGAGGACTTCGTGCAACGGATCGGGCGCACGCTCGACGCCGTCGACACGGTCGTCGTGCTGATCGGCGACCGCTGGCTGTCGCTGACCGACGGTGATGGCCGGCGTCGCCTGGACGACCCGGACGACGTCGTACGCCTCGAGATCGCGACGGCACTCGAGCGCGGCAAGCGCGTGATCCCGGTGCTGGTCGGCGACGCGCGCATGCCGTCGGCCGATGAGCTGCCGGATCCGCTGCGACCGCTGGCGCTGCGCAACGCCGTCGAACTCAGCGAGACGCGCTGGGACTACGACATCGGTCGCCTGATCGACACGCTGCGACGGGCGTGATCGTGACGCGCTGCCGGGATCGCCGTGCACGGCGGCGCGTCATGCCAGCGCCGCACGTTGCGACGGGTCCGCCGGCAGATCGCTGGGCGGGGGTGACGGTGGACGATTGTGCGTACGGCGCGTAGTCTTTCGCAGCGCGACAATTCACACCGCCAAGGGGATACGCATGAATCTCGACCGCGTCAGCAAGGGCCAGGTACCGAACGAAATCAACGTCATCATCGAGATTCCGGCGAATTCCGACCCGGTCAAGTACGAACTCGACAAGGACACCGGCGCGATGTTCGTCGACCGCTTCATGTCGACGGCGATGTTCTACCCGTGCAATTACGGTTATGTCCCGCACACGCTGTCGAAGGACGGCGACCCGGTCGACGTGTTGGTGTTGACGCCGAACCCGCTGATCTCCGGTTCCGTGATCACCTGCCGCCCGGTCGGCGTACTGAAGATGAAGGACGAATCGGGCGACGACGCCAAGGTGCTGGCGGTACCGGTCGACAAGTTGTGCAAGACCTACCGCGGGGTCGAGAGCTTCCGCGACCTGCCCGGCGAGACCCTGAACCGGATCTCGCACTTCTTCGAGCACTACAAGGACCTCGACGAGGGCAAGTGGGTGCGCGTCGACGGCTGGTACGGCATCGACGAGGCCAAGCAGGAGATCATGGACAGCGTCCAGATGTACCACGACGCCCCGGAAAAGCCGGCGTTCTGAATGCCGCGCGCATGGGGCGCCGACGTCCGGTATGGACGGCCGCGCGCCGCGCCCGACCGCTCTCCCTGCCATATCGGCGACGCCCGCGGACCGCGCCATGACCGGTATTGACGCCGCGAGAACCGATGCGTGCTGAACGCCCGGCCGGGCTGGCGATCGCGGTCATCGTCAGCGCCGAGATGTTCGGCACCTCGCTGTGGTTCAGTGTCAACGCGGTCGCCGACGCGCTGTACGATTCCTGGGGACTCGACACCGCCGCCATCGGCCACCTGACCGGCGCGGTCCAGGCCGGTTTCATTGCCGGCACCTTCCTGTTTGCAGTGACCGGTCTCGCCGATCGTTTCTCGGCGAGCCGCGTGTTCGCGGTCTGCGCGCTGCTCGGCGCGCTCAGCAACGCCGCGTTCACGGCACTGCACGACAGCCTCCAGCTGGCATTGCTGCTGCGGTTCGCGACCGGCCTGACGCTGGCCGGGATCTATCCGATCGGCATGAAGCTGGTCATGAGCTGGGCGCCGGAGCGCGCCGGGCAGATGCTCGGCTGGCTGGTCGGCATGTTGACCCTCGGTACCGGTCTGCCGCACCTGGTGCGCGGCAGCGCCGCGCTCGCCGACTGGCAGGGCGTGCTGTACACGGCATCGGCACTGGCGCTGCTGGCCGGGGCCGCGGTCGCGTGGCTCGGTGACGGCCCGCACCACGGCCGGCGCACGCAGTTGCGCTGGGGCGGCGCGCTGCATGCGTTCGCCGATCCACGCTTCCGCGCCGCGGCGCTCGGCTATTTCGGCCACATGTGGGAGCTGTACGCGTTCTGGGCGGTCGCGCCGTTCCTGATTCTCGGCGGCGGCATCGCGGCCGGACACGTGGTGTCGCTGGCGAGCTTCGCGGTGTTCGCCGCCGGCGCCGGCGGCTGCGTACTCGGCGGCCTGCTCAGCCGCCGTCACGGCAACGCGCGGGTCGCCAGCGTCGCGCTCGCCGGCTCGGCGACGCTGTGCCTGGTGTTCCCGCTGCTCGGCGACGCCCCGCGCACGCTGGCGCTGCTCGCACTGCTCGCCTGGGGCGCTTTCGTCGTCGCCGACTCGCCGCAGTTCTCGGCGCTGGCCGCGGCGGCCTGCGACCGGCGCGACGTCGGTGCGGCGCTGGCGCTGATGAACAGCGTCGGCTTCGCGATCACGATCGCGTCGATCGAGCTGGTCGTGGCCCTGCTGCCGACACTCGGCGCCCGGGTCGGCTGGCTGCTGCTGCCGGGACCATTGTTCGGTCTATGGGCGATGCGCCGGTTGTGGCGCGAACGCGGCGCCTGAGTCGCGCCCCGGGACGCCGCACCGCCACCGGGGGACTGCCGCGGCCGGCCGGGCGCAGGCGCCATCGATATCGCGGGCGTGATGCGGACCGTGCCTGCGCGCGGCACGCGCCAGGCTAGCGTGGTCACTGCAGTCGGGCAGACGCCGGCGTGCCGGCCGCCGATCGGTGCGGACAAACCACGGGCTACAGCGGGATCTGCGCGAGGCGCGCCGAGCGCGAGCCCGGGCGCGGCGGGTTGTCCTGGCGGTTGTACGTGAACACCAGCGAGCGCTTGACCCGCTCGCCCTGGTTGCGCCCGGCCGCGTGCAGCAGCCGGCTATGGAAGAACAGCACGTCGCCGCAGTCGAGTTCGACGTCGACGGCGCGCTCGAGCAGCGTGCGGTTGGCCGGCAGATCATCGCGCAAGAACAGCGCGGCGTCGAACTGCTCCGGCGCGAAGGTCATGCGCTGCGAGCCGGGAATGACGCGCAGCCCACCCTGCGCCTGGTCCTCGGGGCCGAGCGCGAGCCAGACGTTGACCAGTTCGGGCACCGCGAAGCTCCAGTAGCGCACGTCCTGGTGCCAGCCGGTCACGCTGCCGTAGCGCGGGTACTTGGTCATGATGCAGTTGTGGTGCGCCTGCACGAGCGCGATCGGCGCGTCGCCGAGCAGCGCGCGGACCGCGTCGGTCACACCCGGATCGCGCGCCCAGTCGCGGAACAGCGGGCCGCGCGAGTACGCGTGCAGCAGGCGCCGCGGTGTCTGGCCGCCGGTCGCGTCGACGGCGGCCGGGGCACCCGGGTAGCCGAGTTCGGCCTCGAGTTCGAGCGGCCCGAGCGGCGGGTCGAGGCAGCGCTCGACCTCGTCGAGCAGCGCGCGGCAGCGCTCGCGCGGTGCCATCCCGCGCACGACCAGGAAGCCGTCGCGGGCGAAGGCGTCACACTGGGTGTCGCTGAGGCGGGTATCACAGGCCTGCTGCACGGCAGTTGTCCGGTTCTAAGGCAATTTCCAATGTAGACGCGCCGCGGCGACGAACGATCCCCGGGGGTGTCGAGGTCTTGCGGTGCGCGAGACCGGCATTATCGCCGCGGCGGCGCGCGCTTTGCACGCCGATCGCGGCGCCGCACGGCCGAATCCATGCAGCGACCGTGCGCCGTGGTCGCGTGCCCGACCACGCGGTCGACGCCACGCCGGGACCAGCGACCGGACCACGACGCGGCCGGCAACGCGCACCGGCCTGCGCGACGCGGTGCCGCCGACACCCGCCGTCCGCCGGCATGGCCTCGCGCCGTCGCGGCCACCACCCGGCGATGTGGCCAGGCGACGATCGCCGTGGTCAGGCGCCTACCGACCCGTGACGCCGGCGCGCAGCGGCACGGCCGGATCGGCGGTCACTCGGTCGGCAGCGGTTCGAGCGCGCGCGTCGTCGGCACGAAGACGAGGGCGTCGTAGCGCAGCGCCGGGCGCGTCGCCACGTAGTGTCTGGTCGCCTCGTTGGCGGGCTCGTAGACCACGCCGATCGCACGCTGCGGCAACCAGCGCTGCAGCAGCCGGGACGCGGCCGGGTCGGCGTCGAACAGCAGTACGCGGTCGCCGCCGCCGCTGGCCAGCAACGCCGCGTCGAGGCTGTCGGCGCGCGGCCGCGGGATCCGCATCAGCTGGCGTGGGCCGTCCCAGTGCGGCGCGGCCAGTAGCGTGCCGCGCGCAGTCGCGAAACCGACCAGCAGCACCGCGTCGGCGCCGTAGCGGAGCCGCGCGAGCTGCCCGAGCGTCGCCTCGCCGCTGCGCTGCATCGCGGTCGCGCGGCCGTCGCCGACGTGCGTGTTGTGCGCCCAGACCACCGCGCGGCTCGCCGGCCCGTAGTGTGTCAGCAGGTGTGTGAGCGTGTCGCTGAAGTGGCCGGAGCGGATGTTCCACGACAGGTGCCCAGGCCACGCCAGCGTGCCCAGGTAGCGCTCGCCGGCAGCGACGACGCGCGCATGCTGCAGGGCCTCGAACAGCACGTCGCGTGCACCCGGCGGCGCGGCGCGGTAGCGCGCCGCCAGGTCGGCGACGACCGCGGCGGCCGCCTGCCGCGCCGAGCGGCCGCCGCGACGCACGTGGTCGGCGTACCCGCGCTGATCGCCGGCGAAGCCGTCGAGCAGCGCGTATTGTCGCCGTAGCCATGACGCCAGGGCCGGCACGTGGCGATCGTAGAAGGCGCGCACGGCGGCGCTGGATTCCCAGACCGCGTACAGGTCGATGCCGTGGATGCCGACGCGTCGCGGCAGCGGGCGATCGCGGTTGTACGCGTGCAGCCATTCGGCGAACGCCGCGAGCTCCGCGTTGGCCCAGACCCAGCGCGGCCAGCGCCGGATCGGCGCCAGCGCGGCACGCGCCGACGCCGCGGCGCCCGGCAGGTGGCGGACGTAGCGATCGAGCGCCAACAGGCTCGACCAGTCGCCCTCGATGGCGACGACTTCGAAGCCCTGTTCGGCGATCAGGCGTCGCGTCAGCCGGTCGCGCCAGACCTGGAACTCGTGGGTGCCGTGCGAGGCCTCGCCGAGCATGACGACGCGCGCGGCGCGCGCGGCCGTGAGCAGCGGGTCGAGGTCGGCGGCGATGATCAGCGGTCGCGACACCGCGGCGAGCGCACGCAGCAGCGCGTCGTCGCGCCCGTCGCCGGCCCGTGGCGCCGCGGCCGACATGCCGAGCAGCACGAGCATACCGAGGACGCGGATCGCAGCAGTCATCGATCGGGGCTCCATGGTCACGTGGCCATCCATGATACCGCCAGGCCGCGGCGCCGACCGCAGCGCCCGGCGGCTGCGCCCGACGAGATGCGGTACGATAGGTATCGATCCACCGCCCAAGCCGGCCGCCGATGAAAGTCTGTATCCTGTCCGACAGCCATGACCATATCCCGCTGATCGACGCCGCCGTCGCCGACGCCAAGGCGGCCGGTGCCGAGGCCGTGCTGCACTGCGGCGACCTGGTCGCGCCGAGCACACTGCACTGCCTGGAGAAGTACCAGCTACCGGTACACGTGATCCACGGCAACAACACCGGCGACCTGTTCGCGCTGACCCGGCTGGCACACAAGCCGGGCGGGGTCGTGCGCTTCCACGGCATGGACGCCGGTATCGAGCTCGCCGGCCGGCGCATCTTCCTCGTCCACTACCCGCATTACGCCCACGCGATGGCCGCCACCGGCGACTGGGACCTGGTGTGCTGCGGGCACAGCCACAAGGTCGAGATAGAGCAGCACCAGAACTGTGCCGGCGGCACCACCCACGTGGTCAATCCGGGCACGGTCGGCGGCGTCGGCCAGGCGCCGGCGACCTGGGTGCTGGCCGACCTGGACGCGATGACGTTCGAACTGCGCGAGGTACCGAAATCGCTCGAGTACCGCGACCAGGCGACCGCCGGGCATGTCTGAACGCTTCACCCATTTCGACGCCGACGGCCAGGCGCACATGGTCGACGTCGGTGACAAGTCCGTCACCGCGCGCGTCGCGATCGCCAGCGGCAGCATCCGCATGCAGGCGAAGACGCTGGCGATGATCCTCGACGGCGGCCACAAGAAGGGCGACGTGCTCGGCGTCGCCCGCATCGCCGGCATCATGGGCGCCAAGCGCACGTCCGACCTGGTGCCGCTGTGCCACCCGCTGCCGCTGACCAAGGTCGCGATCGAGTTCCGCCCCGACAGCGCGCTCGACAGCATCCATTGCATGGCCACGACCAAGACCCACGGCCAGACCGGCGTCGAGATGGAGGCCCTGTGTGCGGTGCAGGTCGCACTGCTGACGATCTACGACATGTGCAAGGCCGTCGATCGCGGCATGGTGATCGAGAACGTGCGTCTCGAGGAGAAGGCCGGCGGCAAGTCGGGCCACTGGAAGCGCGCCGACTTTCCCGACGCGTGAGACGCGCATGAACCCCCGCTATCGCAAGGCCGCGTTTCTGACCAGCGCAGCCAAGCTCAAGCAGACACCACCGGACGAAGGCTTCGAGGTCGCCTTTGCCGGGCGCTCCAACGCCGGCAAATCGAGCGCGATCAACGCGCTGTGCGACCAAAAGGCGCTCGCCCGCACCAGCAAGACCCCGGGACGCACGCAGCTGTTGAACTTCTTCGCGATCGACGAGCGACGCCGCATCGTCGACCTGCCGGGCTACGGCTACGCCAAGGTCGCCGAAGGCATCAAGCGCGAGTGGCAGGGCGCACTCGCCGCCTACCTGGAAAACCGCGAATGCCTGCGCGGCCTGATGCTGATGATGGACATCCGCCATCCGCTCAAAGACTTCGACGTACAGATGCTCGAGTGGGCCAACCACATCGCGCTGCCGGTACACGTGCTGCTGACCAAGGCCGACAAGCTGAAGAAGGGCCCGGCCAAGGGCGTGCTGCTGCAGGTACGCAACGAACTGCAGAAGATCAACCGCGAGTTCACCGCGCAGACCTTCTCGTCACTGAAGCGGACCGGTATCGACGCGGCGCACGCCAAACTTGACGACTGGTTCGAGGTGCACGTCGTCGACTGACGTCGGTCACCGCGAGCACGCCACCGGGCACGAGGGCCGTGCGGCCGTCCGCCAGCAACGTGGCGCCGATTCCCGCGACGCACCCTGCCAGTCCGGGCCAGAACCCGGTCTTGCCGCACATGCGCCACGGCCGTGGGCTGCGTCATCTGCATTGTCTGCCGCCGATCGGGCCGCCTCAATGCGCCTCGTCCCAGTTGCCGCCGACACCGACGTCGACGACCAGCGGAACCTGCAGCTCGGCGGCGCTCTCCATCAGCCGGCGGATCTCGTCGCTCGCAGTATCGACGGCGGGCGCGGCGACTTCGAACACCAGCTCGTCGTGCACCTGCATCAACATGTGCGCATCCGGTTTGCGCGTCTCGATCCAGTCGTCGACGGCGAGCATCGCGCGCTTGATGATGTCGGCGGCGGTGCCCTGCATCGGCGCGTTGATCGCGGTGCGTTCGGCCGCGGCGCGCACCTGCGGGTTACGCGCCTTGATGTCCGGCAGATACAGGCGGCGACCGAACAGCGTCTCGACATAGCCCTGCTCACGTGCCTGTTCGCGGGTGCGTTCCATGAAGTCTTTCACGCCCGGGTAGCGCGCGAAGTACAGGTCGACGTATTCCTGGGCCGCGCCGCGCTCGATGCCGAGCTGGCGCGCCAGGCCAAACGCCGACATGCCGTAGATCAGGCCGAAGTTGATCGCCTTCGCCGAGCGCCGCTGCTCGCCGGTCACGGCGTCGGGACCGTCGGCGCCGAACACCTCGGCCGCGGTCGCGCGATGGATGTCCTCACCGGCCGCGAACGCGTCGAGCAGCCCCTGGTCGCCGGACAGGTGGGCCATGATGCGCAGCTCGATCTGCGAGTAGTCGGCAGCGAGCATGCGCCAGCCGTCCTGCGGCACGAAGGCCTGGCGGATGCGCCGGCCCTCGGCGCTGCGTACCGGGATGTTCTGCAGGTTGGGATCGGACGAACTCAGCCGCCCGGTCGCCGCGACCGCCTGGTGGTAACTGGTGTGCAGCCGCCCGGTATCCGGATTGACCAGCTCGGGCAGCTTGTCGGTGTAGGTCGACTTGAGCTTTGCCAGGCCGCGGTGCTGCAGGATCACCTGCGGCAGCTCATGGCCCTGCTCGGCCAGCTCGACCAGCACCGATTCGGCGGTCGACGGTGCACCGGTCTTGGTCTTGCTGATCACCGGCAGACCCAACTCTTCGAAGAATACCTGGCCGATCTGCTTCGGCGAGCCCATGTTGAACGTGTGCCCGGCGATCGCGTAGGCCTGCTGTTCGAGGTCATGCATCTGCTTCGCCAGTTCACCACTCTGCGTCGCCAGCATGTCGCGGTCGACGCGCACGCCGGTGCGCTCGATGCGCGACAGTACGCTGAGCAGCGGCACCTCGAGATCGGTCAGCACCGCGCGCAGCGCTGCAGCCTGCTCGAGCTTCGGCCACATCACCTGGTGCAGACGCAGCGTGATGTCGGCGTCCTCGGCCGCGTACGGACCGGCCTGCTCGAGATCGATCTGGTCGAACGTCAGCTGCTTCGTGCCCTTGCCGGCGATGTCCTCGAAATGGATGGTCTTGTGGCCGAGGTGGCGCTCGGCGAGGCTGTCCATGTCGTGGCGACCGACACCGGCGTTGAGGACATAGGATTCGAGCATCGTGTCGTAGGCGATGCCGCGCAGCGTGATGCCGTGGTTGGCGAGCACGCTCTTGTCGTACTTGAGATTCTGCCCGACCTTGGCCTGCTCCGGGTCCTCGAGCAGCGGCTTGAGCGCCTGCAGTGTTTGGTCGCGATCGAGCTGCTCGGGCGCACCCGGATAGCTGTGGGCCAGCGGCACGTACGCGGCCTCGCCGGCCTGGGTTGCGAACGACACGCCGACGATGCGTGCCTGCATGTAATCGAGGCTCGTGGTCTCGGTGTCGAACGCGAACAGCGGCGCGGCCTTGAGCTTCTTCAGCCAGCGATCGAGGCCTGCCTCGTCGAGCACGGTCTCGTAGTCGGCGGCCGGCGTGTCCGCAGAGCCGTCTGCCGGCGCGCTGCCGGCGTCATCGAGGCTCGCGAGCAGGCGGCGTGACTCGAGGCGCTCGTAGTGTGCGCGCAGCGCCGCCGGGTCGCCGTCGTGCGGCGTCAGGTCGGCCGGCGTCGCATCGAGTTCGACATCGGTCTTGATCGTCGTCAGCGTGCGCGACAGCGGCAGGTAGTCGAGGCTGGCGCGCAGGTTCTCGCCGATCTTGCCCTTGACTGCATCGGCGTTGGCGATCACGCCGTCGAGCGTTTCGAACTCGCCGAGCCACTTGGCCGCGGTCTTCGGTCCGCACTTGGGCACGCCCGGAATGTTGTCGATGCTGTCGCCGGTCAGCGCGAGGAAGTCGATGATCTGGTCCGGGCGCACGCCGAACTTGGCCTTGACACCGGCGACGTCGCTGACCGTGTCCGACATCGTGTTGACCAGCGTGACGTGCTCGTTGACGAGCTGCGCCATGTCCTTGTCGCTGGTCGACACGATGGTCTCGCGGCCCTGCTCGGTGGCCATGCGCGCCAGCGTGCCAATGACGTCGTCGGCCTCGACGTCCGGCACGACCAGCAACGGCAGACCCATCGCGCGGATGATGTCGAGGGTCGGCTCGATCTGCTCGCGCAGGTCGTCGGGCATCGGCGGGCGGTTGGCCTTGTAGTCGGGGTACAGGTCGTCACGGAAGGTCTTGCCCGGCGCGTCGAACACGACCGCGATGTGGCACGGCCGGTAGTCGGCCAGCAGCTTGCGCAGCATGTTGATGACACCGACCGTCGCGCCGGTCGCCTCGCCCTTGGAGTTGGTCAACGGAGGCAGCGCATGGTAGGCGCGGAACAGATACGACGAGCCGTCGACGAGAATGAACGGGGGCTGCTTCTCCATGCGCCGAGCATACCCTGTTCGCGGCGCTTGGCGCATGTCGGGCAGACGGCGTCGCTAGACGCGGTATCGGCCGGACCGCTGCCCGGTCGTTCGCGCCGCGCGGCGGCGCCGCGTGACTCAGTGTGCGGTCGGCGCGTCGCCGGTGTCGTCGTCGGCGCGGGCGATCGTCGACGCGTCGTCGTGGTCGTCGTCGGCACCGTTGCCGGCGTCGGCCTGGCCGCTCGCGGCCAGGCTGAGCACGGTCTCGCGGTCGCGCTGGTCCTTGATCTGTTCGAAGAACGAGTACTCGCCGCCGGTCACGGTGCGCGAGGTCTCGTCGAGCTCGCTGGCCAGTTCCTGCACGCTGCGCACGACGCGGATCAGCTTCTCGCCCGACTTCGACACCGAGAACATGTTGTTGAGCTGGGCCTCCTTGATCTCCTTGCGCAGGTCGGCGAGCTCCTGGCCGATCTCGCCGTTACGCGCCGCCAGCGTGTCGCGCTCGGTGCGCAGTTCGGTGAGCTGGACGTCGAGGCGTGCCCGCTCGTCGGCATTGCGCTGCTCGGCCTCCTGCAGGCGCCGGTCGCGATCAAGCTGCAGGTCCTTGACCGCCGTCGCGTGGTCGCTGCGCAGCGCGGCGAGCGTCTGTTGCTGTTCGCTGCGCAACGCCTGCATCTCGTCGTGGCGGCGCTTCTCCAGCTCGCTGATGTTGGCGTTGTTCGACGAGTTCAGGCGGTCGATCAAGCCGCTGTGCTCGGTCTCGATGCGCTCCATGTCGCTCGCATGCCCGGACTTCAGCGAATCGACGACGGCCTGATGGGCGGTGTTGAGCTGATCGATCTGTTGCGTGTGCGACTGCTTGAGGACGTCCATCTCGTTGCTGTTGGCCTTGTTCAGCACGTCGAGCTTCTTCTGGTTCTCGGACTCGAGTTCCGCGATCGTCTGCTTCGACGTACGCTCGACCTGATCGAGGGCATGGCGCTTGCGCTGCTCCTCGTTGTTGCGGCCGATCGAGTGACCGATCCATGCGGCGACCGCGGCCAGCGCGATCATGACGGCGAACCCCGGCAGCGAGAAAAGGGCTAGGGTATCCATGACGAATCACCTCGTTGTTGTTATCGGGTCCCGGCAGGAGAGCCGCCTGGCGTTGCCGTTGTCTTCGACGGCCCGGTCGCAAGGGCAACGCGGCTTCCGGGTTGTTGCCTGGCGAACATAGCACAGGCCATCGGCACGCAGCGTCGCGCCGCCGCAGCTCGCGCTGCGTTCCACGTGACAACCCCGACGCGACCGCAGGTCAGCCCGGATACGGCTGCGGCCTTTCCCGGAGGGGCGGCCCGATCACTTGCGCCAGAACGCCGGTGTCAACAGCACCAGCAGCGTGAAGATCTCGAGCCGGCCGAGCAGCATCGCGAAGCACAGGATCCATTTGCCCGGGTCGTGCATCTCGGCATAGTGCGCGCCGACGCCCTCGAGGCCCGGACCGAGATTGTTGATGCACGCGGCGACCGCGCTGAACGCGGTCATCAGGTCGAGCCCGGTCGATGCCAGCGCGAGGTACATGACCGTGAAGCTGGCGACGTACAGCGCAAAGAAGCCCCACACCGCCTCGACGACCCGCGAGTTGACCGTCTTGGTACCGACCCGGACCGGGATCTGCGCGCTCGGATGGACCAGCCGGGTGATCTCGCGCAGCCCCTGCTTGACCAGCAGCAGCACGCGGATGACCTTGATGCCGCCGCCGGTCGAACCGGCACAGCCGCCGACGAAGCTCGAGAACAGCAACAGGATCGCGATGAAGCCGGGCCAGCTGTAGAACTCGGCGGTCGTGAAGCCGGCAGTCGTGCCGATCGACACCGCCTGGAACAGGCCGTTGACCAGCGCGTCCTGCCAGTGGTCGTAGGTCTCGGTGAGATACAGCCCCAGCACCGTGATCGTGATCACGATGCTCAGCAGCAGCACATAGAAGCGGAACTCGGAATCGTACCAGTAGCCCGCCACGCTGCGATGGCGGAACGCGATGAAGTGCAGCGAGAAGTTGATCCCGGCGAGGAACATGAACACGACAGCGATGATGTCGATCAGCGGGCTGTTGAAGTGGCCGATGCTCGCGTCATGGGTCGAGAAGCCGCCGATCGCGACCGTCGAGAACGCGTGCCCGATCGCGTCGAACGCACTCATGCCGGCCAGCCAATATGACAGGCCGCAGGCGATCGTCAGGCTCAGGTAGATGTACCATAGCGCCTTGGCCGTCTCGGTAATGCGTGGCGTCAGCTTGCTGTCCTTCATCGGTCCGGGCGTCTCGGCGCGATACAGCTGCATGCCGCCGATGCCGAGCATCGGCAGCACCGCGACCGCCAGCACGATGATGCCCATGCCGCCGAGCCACTGCAGCTGCTGGCGGTAGTACAGGATCGACAACGGCAGTTCGTCGATGTGCGTGATAACGGTCGCACCGGTCGTCGTCAGCCCGGACACCGATTCGAAGACCGCGTCGGTGATCGACAGGTGCGGATCGTCGGCGAGGATGAACGGCAGCGCGCCGATCGCCGACAGCACGGTCCAGAACATCACGACGACGACGAAACCGTCGCGTAGGCGCAGCTCGCGGCGGACATGCCGCACCGGCAGCCAGCTGATCACGCCGATGCCCAGCGTCAGCGCGAACGCACTGGCGAACGCCGGCGCCGCGCCGTCCTGCGACGCCAGCGACAGGACGAACGGCGGCATCAGCGTCAGACTGAAGATCGTCAGCAGCAGACCGAGGATGCGCAGTACGGCGGCGATGGACATGCGTCGACTACAGGAAGGTGATTCCGACCTGGAACAGGCGCTCGACATCGGTGATGCGGCGCTTGTCGGTCAAGAACAGGATCACGTGATCTTCGGATTCGATGACGGTGTCGTGGTGGGCGATGATCACGTCGTCGCCGCGCACGATCGCGCCGATGCTGGCACCCGACGGCAGCTTGATGTCCTCGACCGCGCGCCCGACCACTTTCGATGACACGTTGTCGCCGTGCGCGACCGCCTCGATCGCCTCGGCGGCGCCGCGCCGCAGCGAGTGCACCATGACGACATCGCCACGGCGTACGTGGGTCAGCAGCGTGCCGATCGTCGCCTGCTGCGGCGAGATCGCGATGTCGACCGCACCCGATTGCACGAGGTCGACGTAGGCGGCGCGGTTGATCAGCGCCATGACCTTGCGCGCACCGAGGCGCTTGGCCAGCATCGCCGACAGGATGTTGGCCTCGTCGTCGTTGGTCACGGCGCAGAACACGTCGGTGTCTTCGATATTCTCCTCGAGCAGCAGGTCCTCGTCGGCGGCGTCGCCCTGCAGCACGATCGTATGGTGCAGGTGCTCGGCGACCAGGCGCGCCTGCCTCTCGTTGTGCTCGATGATCTTGACGCGGTAGTCGTCCTCGAGCGCCGATGCGAGACGCCGGCCGATGTTGCCGCCACCGGCAAAGATCAGGCGGCGGAACGGCTTCTCGGCCTTGCGCAGCTCGGCCATGACCGCCGGGATATTGTTCGACGCGGCGACGAAGAACACCTCGTCGTCGGGTTCGATCACGGTCTGGCCATCGGGCTTGATCGCCTTGCCCTTGCGGTAGATCGCGGCGACCCGCGCCTCGGCGCCGCGCAGATGCTCGTTGAGCGTACGCAGCTCGTGACCGACCAGCGGCCCGCCGTAGTACGCGCGCACCGCGACCAGGCGCACCCGGCCACCGGCGAAGTCCAGGACCTGCAGCGCCCCGGGGTGCTCGATCAGGCGCAGGATGTAGTCGGTGACCAGCTGCTCGGGGCTGATCAGCACGTCGATCGGCAACGCCCCCTGGCTGAACAACGCCGGATGGGCGAGGTATTCCGGGGCGCGCACGCGGGCGATCTTGGTCGGCGTGTGGAACAGCGTCCACGCCGTCTGGCACGCGACCATGTTGGTCTCGTCGCTGTTGGTCACGGCGATGACCATGTCGGCGTCGTCGGCGCCGGCACGCTGCAGCACATCGGGATGCGATGCGCGTCCGCGCACGGTGCGGATATCGAGGCGGTCCTGCAGCTCGCGCAGCAGGGCATTGTCCTGATCGACGACGGTGATGTCGTTGGCCTCGTTGGACAGGTTGTAGGCAACGGTCGTGCCGACCTGCCCGGCGCCGAGGATGATGATCTTCACGCTGTCGGTTCTGCTTATTCGTGATTGCCGTCCATTCTAGCCTGCATGTTGCATGAGTATTCGGAGAGCCTGCGTCTTTCGCAGCCGTTGTGGCGCCGGCCTGGAGCGAAAGTCGCAGCCATGGCGATGGCTTGAGCGAAAGCCAGGCCACAGCGAGCGAGACATCGCAGGAATCCAAATAAAACAGCACCGGGTACGAACCGCAGCATCCGGTATTGCTCAGAAGCCGGCTTAAACCATCCCAACATCAGGTATTGGCGGGGATGGCGCCGTTCGGCTCATGCAACACGCAGGCTAGTGCCGTGTCGGTTGTGCGGCCATTTTGTCGAACCGTGTCGAGCACTTACGCCAGCCAGCGGAAGCGGGAACCATTCCCGACCAAATTAGTCAGAAATTACGAATATTCTGATAGTCAGGAGAAATGCGATGAGTGGTTTGATCAGTGATTTCCCCTACGACGGCGCCGTCACCGTGAACCGCGTGGTCCTGCGCGACGGCTACACGGTGGACGACCTGCAGGAACGGGTCGCCGAGCTGTGCGAGAACGTCAAGACCTATCACTCGGAGAGCGGCTTCGTCGGCGGCTTCGTCGCGCTCAACAGCGGGCAGATCTCCAACGAGGGTTCGACGATCGGTCAGCCGGTCGACAGCGGCATGAAGGACCGCGAGGCGTTGATCGTGACCTTCTGGCGCTCGTTCGCGGAGCACGAGGCCTCGCACCGCAGCGACACCTTCCAGCCGCTGTTCCGCAAGGTGCTCGAGCTGTGCGAGAACGGCAACGAGGAACTGGCCTACGAGATGCTCTGGTCGGGCAGGGCCTATTCGCCCGAGGACGCGCGCGCCGCGCGTGAGGCCAAGGAGCGCTACGCGGCCTGACAGCCGTGCCGCACGACGGTCGGGGTGTCGCGCGCCCACCGTGACGCCCCGACGCCCGCCATTGCCGGCGTGGCCACAGGTATGGCCACGCCGGCAATCCCGATCGAAACCCGCCGCACCGGCGGAGCGTGCGCGGCGGCGTACGCGGCCGCGATGACGCGTTCGCGTGCCGCCATGGTGTGACTGAATGCACGATCCGCGACCCGGCGCTTGCCCTCCGATCCGTGCGGTTGCCGGCAGCCGGACAGTCGGCAATGATCGGCGACGTCTCCACGATCCCTGACGCCGATGACCGACATCCCGCTG
>JASJCU010000060.1 GCA_030065815.1 Gammaproteobacteria bacterium
TCGACCAGCACGACGCCGCCGGCCTTGCCGCGACCGCCGGTATGGGCCTGCGCCTTGACCACCCAGCGCGCACCGCCCATCTCCTCGGCCGCCTGCCGGGCCTGCGCCGCGGTCTCGACGGCGTGGCCAAAAGGTACCGGTATGCCGTAGCCTGCGAATAGCTTCTTGGATTGGAATTCGTGTAGGTTCACACCCTGACCCCGCGCCTAGTCTCGGATCCGGGCATTCTGGGTCAGAAACCCGAGAAGCGCAAAAAGACAATTCACTGTTCAGTATTAGGCGTCGCCGACGATGGCGACCACGAGGCGAGATTGACGGCGACGACGCGGCAAGCGGCAGACACGCTCGACGAGGCGCCCCTGGCGACGAGCGGGGACAGCTCGCACCTCAACCTGTATCTGATCTACCGGGTCGCACTCGGCGTGGCCCTGCTGCTGCTGTTCCTCGCGATCGACCGCGGACCGCTCGGCACCCATCTGCCGACCGTGTTCATGGTCGCGATCCACCTGTACCTGCTGATTGCCGTGGTCGCGCTGATCGCCTACCTGCGCGGCGTCGGCGCCAGCGAGAAGCATGGCCTGCTCGCGATGTTCACGGATATCGTGCTGATCACGATCATGATGCATGCCAGCGGCGGCGTGCAGTCGGGCCTCGGCATGCTGATCGCGGTGTCGATCGCGCTCGGCAGCCTCGGACTGGTCGGGCGTACCGCGCTGTTGTTCGCCGCGCTCGGTACGCTCGCGGTACTGACCGAGCGGATCTACTCGCAGATCGTCGATGCGTTCGCCGGCACGGCCTATATGCAGGCCGGGCTGCTCGGCACTTCGTTCTTCGCGATGGCGCTGCTGGCGCATCGCCTCGGACGGCGCGCCGCGGAGAGCGAGCAGCTCGCTTCGCAGCGCGGTTCGGACCTCGCGAACCTTGCCCAGCTCAACGATTTCGTGATCCAGCAGATGCGCGCCGGCATCCTGGTCGTCGATGACAGGCAGACGATCCAGTTCATGAACGAGGCGGCCTGGGTGCTGCTGGGGATGCCGGTGGCGATGCGCCACCACGCGCTCGACGAATCGTCGCCACCGCTGGCGCAGCAGTTTCGCGCCTGGCAGAGCGACCCCGGCACCACGCAGCCCGACTTCCGCGCGACATCGGGCGGCCGCGACCTGCGTGCCAGCTTCACGCCGATCGGCGACGGCGACTACCCGGGCACGCTGATCGTGCTCGAGGACACGGCGCGCCTGACCGCCGAGGCCCAACAGCTCAAGCTCGCGTCCCTCGGACGCCTGACGGCCGGGATCGCGCACGAGATCCGCAACCCGCTCGGCGCGATCAGCCACGCCGCGCAGCTGCTCGACGAGTCACCGCAGCTGCCGACCGCCGACCGCCGCATGATCGAGATCATCCGGCACAATTCGCAGCGCGTGAACGAGGTCGTCGAGAGCATCCTCAAGCTCTCGCGGCAGGACAACCCGCACCCGAAACCGCTGGTGCTCGGCCCGTGGCTGCAGGATCAGCTCGACGACATCCGCAAGATGCACGGGCTCGACGGGGACCAGCTGGAACAGGAGATCGATCCCGAGAGAACCACGGTGTTCGCCGATCCCGGGCAGCTGCGCCAGGTCATCGACGTGCTGTGCGACAACGCCGTGCGCCATTCCGGCAGCGATGACGCGCGCCTCAACATCCGCCTCGTCGGCGGCATCACGCCCGAGTCCGGCGGACCGTTTCTCGAACTGCGCGACAACGGCCCGGGCATCCCGGCGGCGGCCCAGGGCAACCTGTTCGAGCCGTTCTTCACGACCCGCAACGAAGGCACCGGGCTCGGCCTGTATATCGCACGTCAGCTGTGCGAGGCCAACCACATCCGCCTCGAACACCTGAGCCAGCCGCGGGGCGGCAGCTGCTTTCGGCTAAGCTTTCCCAATCCGAAGCGCAGCAAGATGCTATGACCCGCCCGTTGGCCCTGATCATCGACGACGAACCGGATATCCGCGAGCTGCTCGAGATCACGCTCGCGCGCATGGACGTCGACAGTCACAGCGCGGCCAATGTCGCCGAGGCGATCGAGCGCCTGCGCGGCGGGCGCTATTCGCTGTGCCTGGTCGACATGCGCCTGCCCGACGGCAGCGGCATGGACGTGCTGCGGCACGTCGCCGCGCACTGCCCGGAGACACCGATCGCGGTGATCACCGCGCACGGCAACATGCAGACCGCGGTCGAGGCGCTAAAGGCCGGCGCGTTCGATTTCGTGTCCAAGCCCGTCGATCTGCCGGTGCTGCGCCGACTGGTCGAGACCGCGTTGCGCCTGGAGACGCCCGAGGCACCGCAGGCGGCCGTGGCCGAGGACGGCGAACTGATCGGCAAGTCCGAGGCGATGCGTTCGATCCGCAGCCTGATCGACAAACTCGCGCGCAACCAGGCTCCGGTGTTCATCAGTGGCGAATCCGGGACCGGCAAGGAGCTGGCGGCACGGGCGATCCACAGCCGCAGCCCGCGCGCCGAGCGTCCGTTCGTCGCCGTCAACTGCGGCGCGATCCCGCAGGACCTGATGGAGAGCGAGTTCTTCGGCCACATCAAGGGCAGCTTCACCGGCGCCCACCGCGACAAGCCGGGCCTGTTCCAGAGTGCCGACGGCGGCACGCTGTTCCTCGACGAGGTCGCCGACCTGCCGCTGTCGATGCAGGTCAAACTGCTGCGCGCGATCCAGGAGAAATCGGTGCGCCCGGTCGGCGGCGCGCACGAGGAACCGGTCGACGTCCGCATCATCAGCGCCAGCCACAAGGACCTCGCCGCGATGGTCGCGAACGGCGAGTTCCGCCAGGACCTGTTCTACCGTATCCATGTCATCGAGCTGCTGATGTCGCCGCTGCGTTCGCGCCGCGAGGACATCCCGGTCATGATCGACCATATCCTCGAGCGCCTCGCCCAGCGCATCGGCATGGCCAAGCCGCGGCTCGACCGCGAAGCGCTCAAGGCACTCTACGGACACGACTTTCCGGGCAACGTGCGCGAACTGGAGAACATCCTCGAACGCGCCACGGCGCTGTGCGATCACGGCACGATCGCGCTCGACGACCTCGGACTGGCGCGGCAACAGGCTTCGGCGGAACCGCAGCTGCCGGACGGGCTGCCGCGCGACGGCCTCGAGGCCTACCTCGCCGACGTCGAGCGCCACGTCATCACCCAGGCGCTGGAGCGCACGCGCTGGAACCGGACCGCGGCCGCGCGCGCGCTAGGGATCAGTTTTCGTGCGTTGCGCTACCGCCTGGAGAAGCTCGGTCTGGAAGACGCGGCGCCGGCCGCTGACACGGACAGTCAGTAAGTGACGCTGAGCGTCACGTCGCCGCGCGGCGCTGCCGCGCATCCCGCCCTCAGACGCGCGTCAAAATCGCCGAATACGTCGATCGAATCGCGTAAGTTACGAAAAAACGACAAGAAAATGCCATATCGCCACCTGGCATGAGACCTGCTTCACAGTGGGCACAGGCCGGCTGCCGGGCGGCAGCCACGAGGCCCTAAAGTTTGAAACCGAACAGCCGTTAGCTAGCGCGACCGCTGTAGTGAACCAAGGAGACCACCCAGATGAAAAAGCAGTCAGGCTTCACCCTTATCGAACTCATGATCGTCGTGGCGATCATCGCCATCCTCGCGGCCATCGCGATCCCGGCATACAACAACTACATCCGTGAAGCGCGGATGTCGAAAGTGACCGCGCACTATGACGACGGTTATCGTTCGATCAAATCCGAGATGGCCCGTCTGGTTGCTGTTTCCGCGCGCGGTGGCACCATGCCTACTAGCCTCGCGGCCAACTACTGGATCGACATCGCCAACCCGGAGAACCAACAGGCTCCGAGTGCGGCGGTACCCGCGTTCGCTTCGGGTACTGGCGACGCCACCAATGGTGTGGTGGGTGTTCAGGTCAGCGGTACGACGATCGCCAACATCGCTGTGCAGCTGCATCGTCCTGCTTACCTGGATTTCGGCAACGCGACGAGCATTACCATCGACGCGACCCAGCTCTGACGTAACCACGAATGGCATCGGCGGGAGCGAATCCCGCCGATGTCGTTGGGTCGGAGAAAACCACGATTCACGCCTTACCCCGCGGCCACCCAGACCAATGACTGCGACGCGCGCCGAACGAGCAAGAGACGAAAGCATTGGGGCTTGTGGCGGGTTTACGCTGGTCGAATTGATGATCTCGATCGCGGTCCTGTCGGTCATCGTTGCCATCGCGGTACCCGCCTACAACAACTACATCCGCGAGAGCCATTTCACGACCATCCGTACGACCCTGAACGGCATGCGCACGGCGCTCGAGGACTTTCGCCTCGAGAACGGCAACTACGGCGCCAACGCGACGCTGACCGGCATCGCACAGATCAGTTCGTCGCAGGGCGGCCGCTTCGACTGGACGCCGGCCGGCGATCCCGCCGCCTACACCTACACCGTCGTTGTCACCGCGACCAATTCCTACGACGTCTACGGCGTCTTCGGCAATGGCGTCTGGGCGCGCTGCGACAACCGCTACCAGAACTGCTGTGACGCCGACACCGCCGGCAGCAGCACCGTCGTGGCCTGCCCGTAGGCCGGCAACCCCGCGAGATCTAAAGTCTTCCACGACTGGGCCGATGACCCAGTCATGTCCCGATTGTGCCCGCTGGCGCACAACAAACCGAACCGCTGGCTATATACTTAGCCGGGTAGTTTCCGAACGCAGACGCAGATCCCGACCGATATGGCAACGACCAATCCGTTCACGCACCTGGGTGGCCTCGCACGCCGGCTGGTCCAGGACGGTCTGTTGTCGGAGGAGCAGGCCGCGGCCGCGACGCAGCAGGCCAACGACGCGCAGCGCCCGCTGGTGTCTCACCTGGTGACCGCCGGGCTGGTGCAGTCCAGCGAAGTCGCCGTCGCCGCGTCGATCGAGTACGGCGTGCCACTGTTCGATCTCAGTGTCATCGACCCCGAGCACATGCCGGCCAGCCTGGTCGAGGAAAAACTGGTCCGCAAGCATCATGCCCTGCCGTTGATCAAGCGCGGCAACCGGCTGTTCCTCGCGGTGTCCGACCCGACCAATCACCAGGGCCTGGACGAGATCAAGTTCCATACCGGCCTGACCACCGACGCTGTCCTGGTCGAAGAGGACAAGCTCGCCGCGGCGATCGAGAACGCCTTGCAGGCGCAGGACACGGCGATGACCGACCTGCTCGACGAGGACCTCGAGAACCTCGACATCAGCACCGGTGACGAAGAGGCGGCCAAGGAAAAGGAATCGAATCTCGACGTCGACGATGCGCCGGTCGTCCGCTACGTCAACAAAATCCTGCTCGACGCGATCAACTCCGGCACGTCGGACATCCACTTCGAGCCCTACGAAAAGAACTTCCGCGTGCGCTACCGCCAGGACGGCATGCTGCACGAGGTCGCGACGCCGCCGGTCAACATCGCCGCGCGCCTGACCGCGCGCCTGAAGGTCATGGCGCGTATGAACATCGCCGAGCGCCGCGTGCCGCAGGACGGCCGGATCAAGATGGTGCTGTCGCGCAACCGCTCGATCGATTTCCGTGTCAACACCTGCCCGACGCTGTACGGCGAAAAAATCGTGTTGCGTATCCTCGATTCGTCGGCGGCAACGCTCGGTGTCGAATCGCTCGGCTTCGACGAGGCGCAGAAAGGGAACTTCGTCGACGCAATCAGCAAGCCTTACGGGATGGTGCTGGTCACCGGCCCGACCGGCAGCGGTAAGACGGTCACGCTGTACACCGCGCTCAACATGCTGAACCGGCCCGAGGTCAATATCTCGACGGCCGAGGACCCGGTCGAGATCCAGGTCGCCGGCATCAACCAGGTCAACGTCAATCCGAAGACCGGGCTGACGTTCGCCGAGGCGCTGCGCGCGTTTCTGCGCCAGGACCCGGACATCGTCATGGTCGGCGAGATCCGTGACCTCGAGACCGCCGAGATCGCGGTCAAGGCCGCGCAGACCGGCCACCTCGTGTTGTCGACGTTGCACACCAACGACGCCCCGCAGACGCTGACCCGCCTGGCCAACATGGGGATACCGCCGTTCAACATCGCGTCGTCGGTCAACCTGATCCTCGCGCAGCGCCTGGCGCGCCGGCTGTGCGAGCATTGCAAGGTCGTCGACGACGTGCCGCACGACGCGCTGATCGAGGAAGGCTTCAGCGAGCAGGAGATCCGCCAGGGGCTGCAGGTCTACAAGCCGGTCGGCTGCGACAAGTGCACCAAGGGCTACAAAGGCCGCGTCGGCCTGTTCGAGGTCATGCCGGTCACCGAGGACATGGGCAAGCTGATCATGGAGGGCGGCAACGCGATCCAGATCCGCGACCTCGCGCTCAGCGAAGGCCTGCAGGAGCTGCGCGCCTCGGGCCTCGCCAAGGTCAGGGCCGGCGTCACAAGTCTCGAAGAAATCAACCGCGTCACCAAGGATTAAGCAGGGCTCACTATGGCTACCAAGGCAGCAACCGCAGGTACGGCTCCGAAACCGGACAAGGCGCTGGTCTTTACCTGGGAGGGCACCGACCGCAAGGGCAACCGGGTGAAAGGCGAGACCCGTGCCGCGACGGTCGCACTGGCGCGCGCCGACCTGCGCCGCCAGGGCATCACGCCCCTCAAGCTGAAGAAGAAGAGCCAGTCGATCTTCACCAACCGCAAGAAGAAGATCACCAGCAAGGACATCGCAGTATTCTCGCGCCAGCTGGCGACGATGATGGCGGCCGGCGTGCCGATGGTGCAGGCGTTCGACATTGTCGGCCGCGGCCACAACAACCCGGCGATGCAGGAAATGATCCTCGCGATCAAGGCCGACGTCGAAGGCGGCACGTCGCTGACCGCATCGCTGCGCAAACACCCACTGTATTTCGACGACCTGTTCTGCAACCTCGTCGAGGCCGGCGAGCAGGCCGGTGTGCTCGAGACCCTGCTCGACAAAATCGCGACCTACAAGGAAAAGACCGAGTCGCTGAAGGCCAAGATCAAGAAAGCGCTGTTCTACCCGACCGCGGTCATCACGGTCGCGGTGCTGATCACCGCAATCATCATGATCTTTGTCATCCCGCAGTTCAAAGACCTGTTCAGCAGCTTCGGCGCCGACCTGCCGACCTTCACGCTGTTCGTGATCAAGATCTCCGACTTCGTTGCGGCATGGTGGTGGGCGATTCTGATTGGTCTCGTCGCGACCGTGGTCATAGCGTCGAATATCTGGAAACGCTCGCCGAAGTTCCGCGAGACCCTCGACCGCCTGCTGCTCAAGATCCCGGTGATCGGGGCGATCATGCACAAGGCCGCACTGGCGCGCTTCTGCCGGACCACGGCCACCATGTTTGCCGCCGGCGTGCCGCTGGTCGAGGCGATGCAGTCGGTCGCCGGCGCCACCGGCAGCGCGGTCTACGAGAAGGCCGTGCTGACGATGCGCGACGACGTCGCGACCGGCCAGTCGCTGCAGCTGGCGATGCGCCAGCAGGGCCTGTTCCCGCACATGGTGATCCAGATGGTAACGATCGGCGAGGAATCGGGCGCCCTCGACGACATGCTGGCCAAGGTCGCCGACTTCTACGAAGAGGAGGTCGACAACTCCGTCGACGCGTTGAGCAGCCTGCTCGAGCCGCTGATCATGGTCGTCCTCGGCACCGTCATCGGCGGCCTCGTCGTCGCCCTGTACCTGCCGATCTTCCAGCTGGGTTCCGTCGTCTCCGGACACTGAGCATGGCCATCGCCGACCCGACGGTCACCGCGCTGGCACCGTTCGCGGCGCTGCTGCTCGGCCTGGTCGTCGGCAGCTTTCTCAATGTCGTAATCCTGCGCCTGCCGCGTCGCATGCACGCCGAGCTGGCCGAGTCGTGCGCCGATCTGCGCGACGAGGCCATCGAACCCGTGCCGAATCGCCTGTTTGGGCTCGACTACCTGATATCACCGCCGTCGACCTGCCCGAACTGCGGCCACGCGATCCGCGCCTGGGAGAATGTCCCGGTGCTCAGCTGGCTGCTGTTGCGCGGTCGCTGCAGCAACTGCAAGAACCCGATCAGCATCCGCTACCCGATCGTCGAGGCGGTCACCGGCGCGCTCAGCGTGCTTGTGATCTGGCAATTCGGCATCACGCTCGCGGGGGTCGCGGCGCTGCTGCTGGTCTGGGCCTTGATCGCGCTGACCGTGATCGACATCGACGAGCAGTTGCTGCCCGACCAGCTGACCCTGCCGATGGTCTGGGTCGGCCTGATGGTCAATATCAATGGCACGTTCACGGACCTGACCTCCGCGGTGATCGGCGCCGCGGCCGGCTACCTGAGCCTGTGGTTGGTGTTCCAGCTGTTCCGCCTGCTGACGGGGCGCGAAGGCATGGGCTACGGTGACTTCAAGCTGCTCGCGGTGTTTGGCGCGTTCCTCGGCTGGCAGCTGCTGCCGCTGGTGATCCTAATGTCGTCGCTGGTCGGCGCCGTCGTCGGCATCGGCCTAATCGTGCTGCGCGGCCGCGACCGCCAGGTCCCGATACCTTTCGGCCCGTATCTCGCCGCCGCCGGCTTCGTCGCGCTGCTGTGGGGGGAACAGATTAACCGCAGCTACCTGCAGCTCGCGGGTCTCGGCTGACCGGCCTCGAACGACCGCCTGCCGCGCGGCATGTGCGCCGCGGGTGGACCGGGTCGCGGCGTGGTTCTACCATGCCTGCGCACCGTGCATCCGCGAGGACTCGCCGGTGCACCGTTACCCGACCGTTGAGGAACCGGCGACCTTGCTGAAAATCGGCCTGACTGGCGGGATCGGCAGCGGCAAGTCGACAGCCAGCGAGCATTTCGCGCGCCTCGGTGCCGCCGTGATCGACACCGACCTGCTGAGCCGCGAGCTCGTCGAGCCCGGCCAGGCGGCGCTCGACGAGATCGTCGCGGCGTTCGGCGCCGGCGTGCTCGACGCCGACGGTCGCCTCGACCGCGCGCGGCTGCGCGACATCGTGTTCGGTGACGCGGCCGCGCGGCGTCGCCTCGAGGGCATACTGCATCCGCGCATCCGCGCCGAGATGCTGCGCCGCGCCGCGGCGGCCGACGCGCCCTACGTCGTGTTCGTGATCCCGTTGCTGTTCGAGACCGCTCAGCAGGCGCTCGTCGACCGGGTTCTAGTCGTCGACGTTCCTCCCGCGCTGCAGCGCGCGCGGGTGCTGGCGCGCGACGGCGGCGGCTACGCGCAGGTCGACGCCATCCTTGCCGCCCAGGTGGATCGCGTGACCCGCCTGCGCCTGGCCGACGACGTCATCCGCAACGACGGCAGTATCGCCGAGCTGCAGGCGCAGGTGGAAGCGCTGCACGACCGATATCGGGATCAGGTCGAAGATTGAGCGGCCCGCGCTTTACCCGGGCCGGGCAGCTGGCCGACAATAGCGGCCTGCAGTGACCGCCAAGGACCGACCCTTGCCTGACCAGACCGTGTTCGAACACCCGCTCAACGAGAAGTGCCGGACCTGGCTCCGCCTGTCCCATCTGTTCGAGCAGTTCGAATTCCACCGGCCGCAGGCCGAAGAATGGCATGCCCGCGCCGCGGTCTCGGCGCTGCTCGATATCGCCAACGTGCTGGCCCGTGCCGACATCAAGTCGGAACTGCTGAAAGAACTCGACCGTTACCGCCAGTCGCTGGGGCGCATGGCCGACTCGCCTGGCGTTGATACCGAGCGACTGCGGCAGATCCTCGAGCATCTCGGGCATTCCTGCGAAGGCGTGCGCGACGTCAGCGGCCAGCTCGGCCAGGCCCTGCGCGGCAACGAGTTCCTGAGCAGCATCGTGCAGCGCAGCAGCATCGCCGGCGGATCGTTCGATTTCGACCTGCCGCAGTACCACTACTGGCTGCAGATGCCGCAGGCCGAACGCGCCACGCAGCTCGACGCTTGGCGCAACGAGGTGACGGCTGTCCAGGACGCGGTCACGCTGCTGCTCGGCCTGATCCGCAGCAGCGCGGTACCCAGCGAGGAACACGCGGTCAACGGCTTCTACCAGCAGTCGCTGCCGGGCAACGTCGCGGCGCAGCTGGTGCGTGTCGGCGTACCGTCCAGCGCCGGCATGTTCGCCGAGATCAGCGGCGGCAAGCATCGCTTCAGCGTGCGCTTTCTCGACTGCGCCGACTGGCAGCACCCGGCGCAGATCGACAGCGCGGTGCCGTTTTCCCTCAGTGTCTGCATGATATGAACGACAGCGCGATCGAGGTCGCCTGCCCGACCTGCGGCAAGAGCGTGACTTGGGATGCCGCGCACAAGTGGCGCCCGTTCTGCAGCGAGCGCTGCAAGCTGATCGACCTCGGCGACTGGCTGACCGAGGAGCACCGCATAGCGGGCGATACCGAGAATCCTGACGGCGAGCGCCACTGAGCGCAGCCGGCTAGGGCCTGTTCACACAATGTGAGACGTAGCAACGGAGACCGTTTTTCAGGCCAACAAGGCGCTGCGAGCGCGATGTACCCGCCGTACATGAGCGAGCAGCAACGCCGTTGGGCAGCCCATCATTCGAACAAAGGGCGGCCCCGTCCCTTCGGGTTGCGCCGCAAAATGCGCCATGCCGCGTTGCTCGTCGTTCGTTTAGCCTCACTAAACGTCTCTCCTCGCGCCTTGCCTGGCGCATTTTGGGGCAGCAACGCTACGCCTCAAATAGTGTGAACAGGCCCTAGCGCAACAACGGGAACTCGGCGACGGTCGCCTGATCGACGGCGCGAACCCGTACGCGTAGGCGCCGCGCCTCACCGTCGCCGACCCGCAACCGCCAGACGGGGTTGGCCGGTGCGAACGTGATCTCGGCGACGACCCGGTCGTCGGCGTCGAGCAGCTCGCCGCTGGCGGCAACGACCGATCCGGCCGTGAATCCGGTCGTCTTGACCTGCAATCCATCACCGCCGGGCCCAACGACGATCGCGCGATCGCTGCCGAACGCCGCGCACGGTGCCTGCCACGGGTCACAGCCCGGCTCGTGCTGTAGGTAGCTGACCGGCTGCGTCGCCAGCACGCGCTCGGTCTTGCGTCCGATCTGGCCCCAGCTCAATGCGAGGCCGACCGCGACGATGACGAAGAACAGCCAGTAGCGGCCGGTGCGGGTCACGTCGCGTCGATCCACAGACCGCGGATACCGGCGACACCCTGCGCGCCATGCCGCCACGCGGTGTCGAGCAGCGACGGCTGCATCCCACCGAGTGCATAGACGGGCAGTGCCGCGTCGTCGACCAACGCGGCGAAAGCCGACCAGCCGAGCGGCTCGGCGTCCGGGTGGCTGCGGGTCGGCAGCACCGGCGACAACAGCGCGAAGTCGGCGCCGATGCGCAGCGCCTGCGCGAGGTCGCCGGCCGTGTGGCAGGAGGCCGCGAGCAGGTCGTCGTGCGCGACCGGGCGATCCGCCGTGGCGTGCAGACGCTGGCTGTTCAGGTGCAGGCCGTCGGCGCCGATCGCCCGCATCGTCTGCGGATCGCCGTTGAGCAGCACGCGCGCGCCGCGCGCATGACACAGCGCGCAGGCCTCGCGACCGACAGCGACGAACTCGCCGGCCGGCACGTCGAACAGGCGCAGCTGGACGAGGCCGGCGCCGGCGTCGAGACTGGCCGACAGCGAGCGCAGGAAGCGCGCCGGATCATGGAGCTGCGGCTGCGTGATCACATAGGTCGGCGGCAGCTGCAGCGCGCTGACGATCGGCACGTCGGCCGGCGGCATCGGGTAGTCGCGCAGCGCGTCGACTGCGACCCAGGCTATCGGCTGGCCCTCGCGGCCATGCGGCTCGCCGCGCCAGCGCTCGACCCGGTGCACGTCGAGCAGCACGCGGCGGTCGGCATAGTGGTGGAACACGCGGATCAGTGGGCGATGCCGCAGCGGATCGACGCCGAGCTCCTCGCGCAGCTCGCGGCGCAGACCGACGGCGATGTCCTCTCCCGGCTCGAGCTTGCCGCCCGGGAACTCCCACAAGCCGCCCTGGTGCGCCCCGTCGGGACGTTTCGCCAGCAGCACGCGGCCCTCGCCGTCGACCAGCGCGGCGGCGGCGACGTGGACCAGGCCTTCGGCCGGGTCAGGGCCAAGGGCCGAGGGCGCAGGGCCGAGGGGGGGTTGCTGCGAGTCTTTCAACGGTGAGCTGCCTCGTCGTTTTTTGGCCGGGACGGCGGCCAGGTCCGGTAATGGCCGCACGAGGGCGAACGCGTCCCTCTGCCCTCTGCCCTCTGCCCTACGACCTGTATTCGGCATTGATCCTGACGTAATCGTAGGACAGGTCGCAGGTCAACACGTCGGTGGTCGCGTCGCCGCGACCGAGGTCGATCGCGATCGTGATCTCGGGCCGGTCCATAACGGCCTGCCCGGCGGCCTCGCTGTAACCGGGGTCGCGGCCGCCGCCGCTGACGATGCAGAGGTCGCCGAGCCAGATCCGGACGCGCTCGATCGCGAGGTCGGCGACACCGGCGCGACCGATCGCGGCGAGGATGCGTCCCCAGTTGGGATCGGACGCGAACAGCGCGGTCTTGACCAGCGGCGAGTGTGCGACCGTGTACGCGACAGCGGCCGCCTCGTGCGCGTCGGCCGCGCCTGTCACGTGCAGGCGCACGAGCTTGGTCGCGCCTTCGCCGTCGCGGACGATCATCTCGGCGAGCTCGCCGCAGACGGCGTTCAGCGCAGCGGCGAAGCGCTCGCCATCGGCACTGTCGGGCGCATCGACGGCGACGCCCGACGCACCGCTGGCGAGCAGCACGCAGGCATCGTTGGTCGAGGTGTCGCCGTCGACCGTGATGCGGTTGAACGAGCGTTCGACGGCAGTGCGCAACAGCGGCTGCGCCAGCGCCTGTGGCAGCAGCGCATCGGTCGCGACGTAGGCCAGCATCGTCGCCATGTCTGGACGGATCATGCCCGAGCCCTTGGCGATCCCGGTCAGCGTGACCGTGCCGCCGGACAGCGCAACGCGGCGGCTGGCGAGCTTCGGCACCGTGTCGGTGGTCATGATCGCGGCCGCGGCATCCGCCCAGGCATCGTCGCGCAGTGACGACAGCAGGCCGGGTATCGCCCGCGCGAACGGTCCGACAGGCAGGTCCTCGCCGATCACGCCGGTCGAGAACGGCAGCACCTGGCTGCTTGCACAGCCGGCCGTATCGGCGAGCAGGCGGCAGGTCTCGCGGCTCGCGCGCAGGCCGTCGTCGCCGGTGCCGGCGTTGGCATTGCCGGCGTTGATCAACAGGTAGCGCACCGCAGCATTGGCCAGGTGCTCGCGGGCGACGATCACCGGCGCCGCGCAGAAGGCGTTGCGCGTGAACACCGCGGCACAGCCGCCACCGTCGGCCAGTTCGATGAGCAGCAGGTCGTCACGGTCCTGGTAGCGGATGCCCGCAGCGGCGACGGCGAGCCGGATACCGGGGACGGCGGTCATTGGCGACCTGTAGTCGCCAGGGACGAGGGCCGAGGGCCAAGGTCCAAGGAAGGTAGACGTCCGAATCGCTCCAACGGGGCTCGAGTGCCGCGACCAGAACAGCGTTCAGAGCACAACGAACAGCACCCGCCGCGCGGTCCCCGAATCTCGCACCTCATCCCTCTGCCCTCTGCCCTATTTGAGCTTCCCGTGGCAATGCTTGTACTTCTTGCCCGAGCCACACGGACAGGGGTCGTTGCGCCCGATCTTGCGGTCCGGGCGGACGAACGGCTTCTTCTCGGCGACCACGGTGTCGCCGCCGTCATCGGCCGGCGGCGGCGCTTCGCCGAAGCCCTCGAAGGCATCGTGCTTGAACTCGAACTCTTCCGGGCTCGGCATCTGCTCGGGCATCGCCGGCGGCGCCTGCAGCTGCAGACGGCACAGGATCTGCACGACCTCCAGCTTGATCGCGTCGAGCATCGCCGAGAACATCTCGAACGCCTCGCGCTTGTACTCCTGCTTCGGGTTCTTCTGCGCATAGCCGCGCAGGTGGATGCCCTGGCGCAGGTAGTCCATCGCCGCCAGGTGCTCCTTCCAGTGCGAATCGAGCGTGAACAACATGACCTCTTTCTCGATCCGGCGCATCTGCTCGGCGCCGGCCTGCGCCTCCTTGTCGGCGTAGCTTGTCACCAGCTCGTCGACGATGCGTTCGCGCAGCGGCTCCTCGTGCAGGCTGTCGTCGTCGTCGAGCCACTGCTGGAGCGGCGCATCGAGGTCGAAATCGGTCTTCAGCGCCTCGCTCAGGCCCGGTACGTCCCATTGTTCCTCGAGGCTCTGCGGCGGGATGTAGCGGTCGATGACGGCGTTGACGACGTCGTAGCGCAGGTTGACGATGGTGTCGGCGATGTCGTCGGTGTCCATCAGCTCGTCGCGCTGCTGGTAGACGACCTTGCGCTGGTCGTTGGCGACGTCGTCGTATTCGAGCAGCTGTTTGCGGATGTCGAAGTTGCGACCCTCGACCTTACGCTGCGCGTTTTCGATCGCCTTGTTGACCCACGGGTGCTCGATCGCCTCGCCCTCCTTCATGCCGAGTTTCTGCATCAGTCCGGACACGCGGTCGGACGCGAAGATGCGCATCAGGTTGTCTTCGAGCGACAGGAAGAAACGCGACGACCCCGGGTCACCCTGGCGACCCGAGCGACCGCGCAGCTGGTTGTCGATCCGTCGCGACTCGTGGCGCTCGGTGCCGATCACGCGCAGACCGCCGTTGGCGAGCACCTGCTCGTGGCGCTGCTGCCATTCGGCCTTGTGGGCCTCGACGGCCGCGGCGTCGGCATCGTCGCCGAGCTGCGACAGTTCGACGTCGAGGTTGCCGCCAAGCACGATGTCGGTGCCGCGACCGGCCATGTTGGTCGCGATCGTCACGACCCCGGGACGGCCGGCCTCGGCAACGGTCTGCGCCTCGCGCTCGTGCTGCTTGGCGTTCAGCACCTGGTGTTCGATGTTCGTCTGCTGCAGCATGCCCGATACCAGTTCCGAGACCTCGATCGATGCGGTGCCGACGAGCACCGGCTGGCCGCGCTGCACGCAATCGCGGATGTCCTCGATGATTGCGCCGTACTTCTCCTGCTGCGTCAGGTAGACCAGGTCGGTCTGGTCGTCACGGATCATCGGCTGGTTGGTCGGGATGACAACGACCTCGAGGCCATAGATCTGCTGGAACTCGAATGCCTCCGTATCGGCGGTACCGGTCATGCCCGCCAGCTTGTCGTAGAGACGGAAGTAGTTCTGGAACGTGATCGACGCGAGCGTCTGGTTCTCCTGCTGGATCGGCACACCTTCCTTGGCCTCGACGGCCTGGTGCAGGCCTTCGGACCAGCGCCGCCCAGGCATCGTCCGCCCGGTGAACTCGTCGACGATGATGATCTGGCCGTCGCGCACGATGTAGTCGACGTTGCGCTGGAACAGCGCGTGGGCGCGCAGCGCCGCCATCACGTGATGCATCAGCATGATGTTCGACGGGTCGTACAGGCTCTCACCCTCGTTGAGCAGACCGGCCTCGGTCAGCATGCGCTCGACTTTTTCGTGGCCGTCGTCGCTGAGGAACACCTGGCGGGCCTTCTCGTCGACCGAGAAATCGCCGGGACCGAAGTCCGGCTTGCCCTCGTCGTTGGTGATCGGGTCTTGGCGGGTAAGCTCGGTCGGGATCGCATTGACTTGCTTGTACAGTTCCGAGCTGTCCTCGGCCGGTCCGGATATGATCAGCGGCGTGCGCGCCTCGTCGATCAGGATCGAGTCGACCTCGTCGACGACGGCGAAGGCACGGCGCTGCACACGCTGCGCGGCGGCGAACGCCATGTTGTCGCGCAGGTAGTCGAAACCGAACTCGTTGTTGGTGCCGTAGGTGATGTCGCAGGCATAGGCCTCGGCGCGCGTCACCGGTCGCAGGTGTGGAAAACCGCCGGTGTCGCCCTTGTAGTCGGGATCGACGCGGTACGACGAACTGTCCGGCCCCATACCGCCGGACGAGTTGATGACGCCGGTGCTCATGCCGAGGAAGCCGTACAGGCGGCCCATCCAACCGGCGTCACGGCGCGCCAGGTAATCGTTGACGGTGACGACGTGGACACCGCGACCGGACAATGCGTTCAGGTAGACCGCCAGCGTCGCGACCAGGGTCTTGCCCTCGCCGGTGCGCATCTCGGCGATCTTGCCCTGGTTGAGGACCATGCCGCCTATCATCTGGACGTCGAAGTGGCGCATGTCCAGCACCCGCCGGCTGCCCTCGCGCACGACCGCGAACGCCTCGCTGAGCAGCGCGTCGACGTTCTCACCGTTGGCGATCCGTTCGCGAAACTCGACCGTCTTGGCCGCGAGCGCGGCGTCGTCGAGGGCCTGCATGTCCGGTTCGAGCGCGTTGATCTGCTCGACCGATTTGAGCATGCGCTTCACCAGCCGCTCGTTGCGGCTGCCGAACATCTTCTTCATCAGCTTGTTGAGCATGAAACCTCAACCTTGGTCAATGCGGACAAAACAAAGGCCGGATGATACCCCAATCACGGGTTAGGCCGGCCGCCGGACAACGCAACAGACCCGCCGAGGCGGGTCTGTGACGGGCGACCGGGACGGCCCTCAGCGAGGGCGCAGGAAGCGGGCCGGGTTGACGACCTTGCCGTTGCGGTGGACCTCGAAATGGACGTGCGGCCCACTCGAGCGGCCGGTGCTGCCGAGCAGCGCGATGGTGTGGCCTTTGCTGACCACGTCGCCTTCGTCGACGAGGTTTTTCTTGTTGTGCGCATAGCGCGTGGAATAGCCGTCGGCATGTCGGATCTCGACGACATTGCCGTAGCCCGGCACGCGTTCGGCGCGGGTCACGACGCCCGAAGCGACGGCGACGACATCGCTGCCGGGCTTGCCGGCGAAATCGACGCCGCGGTGATACGACTTCTTGCCGTTGAACGGGTCGGTACGTTTGCCGAAACCGGACGACAGCCAGCCCTTCTTGACCGGCTTGCCCGATGGCAGCACCTCGGCCATGACCTCGCGGCTCATCAACAGCCACTCGAGGGCATCGAGCTTCTGCTCGCGATCGGCCAGCGTGCGCGCGATCTGCGCCATCTCGGCGCTCAGCTCGACGGCGGTCTGCGAATCGTCGGCCGCGGTGTCATCGACACCACCGACCGGCGGCTGGGTCGAGAAATCGAACTCCTCGCGGTCGAGCTTGCCGACCTCGACGAGGCGATCACCGAGCGCATCGAGGCGCATCAGGTGGGCCTGGAGTTCGGCGACCTTGAGCGCCAGCGCGTCGAGATGGGCACGCTGTTCGGCCTTGGCGTCGGCGATCTCGCGACGTTCTGCCTCGAGCATCGCGCGCATCTCAACGTTGGTCGCGCCTCCACTGTCCGCGATCGCATGCTGCTGGCCGTAGAGATAGGCTCCCCACGCCATCACCGTGCCCAGCCCCACCACGGCCAGACCGCCAAGCGCTGCGGCCCTGGGGATGCTGATGTCGATGCTGCCAGTGCACTTGCGCGCCTCGGACAGAAAGAGGATTCTCATTGGCATCGGTTAATAGCCCAGCCTGCTAAGTTTATCGTCCGCCGACGGTGTACCCTTTAACCCAGGACCCTTGCCGTGAGACGTACTTCACATGGCCCACAGCCCCAAGTCGGTTCGCCACCTGCTCAAAGACAAACCAACGCTCAAACGGCTCGATGCCGAGATCCGCGCCCAGTCGGCGCTGCTCGCGATCGTGCGTCGACACCTGCCGGGCGACCTCGCTCGGCACTGTGTCGCGGCACGCTGCGACGGCGAGCGGCTGGTGCTGCACACCGATTCGCCGGTGTGGGCCAGCCGACTGCGCTTCCTGTCAGCGGAACTACGCAGTTTACTGAAAACCGACATCGCAACGTTGCGCGAGGTCAAAGTTCGGCTATCGCCCGCCCGCACCGTGGCGCCGCGGCCACGGCGGCCGGCGCGACGCTCCGCGCGCGGCGCGGAGATCGTCGGTGAGAGTGCCGAACACATCCCGTCGGCGGCCCTGGGTGAAGCCCTAGCACGCCTCGCAAGGCGCCTAAAACCTCATCAGGATCAATAGCTTACTACGATGCCTGCGCCGGTTTCATGTACGAGATCGGCGCCGCCTCGGCGTCGTCGAAGGTGACCTCCTCCCACGCCTCGGGCTGCGCGATCAGGGCCTTGAGCAGGCGGTTGTTCAACTCGTGGCCGGACTTGTAGCCGCTGAACGCCCCAATCAACGAGTGGCCCAGCAGGTACAGGTCACCGATCGCATCGAGGATCTTGTGGCGCACAAACTCGTCCTGGTAGCGCAGGCCGTCCTCGTTGAGCACGCGGAAATCGTCGACGACGATCGCGTTGTCCATGCTGCCACCGAGCGCCAGGCCGTTGTCACGCAGCATCTCGATATCCCGTAGGAATCCAAAGGTACGCGCTCGACTGACTTCCTTGACGAACGACGTCGACGAGAAGTCGATCACCGAGTTGCGGCGCTCCTCGTCCATCGCCGGGTGGTCGAAATCGATGCCGAAGCTGACCTTGAAGCCGTTGAACGGCTCGAAACGCGCGACCTTGTCGCCTTCGCGGATCTCGATCGGTTTCTTGATCCGAATGAAGCGCTTGGCGACGTTCTGTTCCTCGACGCCGGCCGACTGGATCAGGAACACGAACGGTCCCGCACTGCCGTCCATGATCGGCACCTCCGGCGCGCTGACGTCGACGTAGGCGTTGTCGATACCGAGCCCGGCAAACGCCGACAGCAGGTGCTCGACCGTCGAGATCCGCGCGCCGTCTTTGGCCAGCGTCGTCGACAGCCGGGTATCGCCGACGTTCTCGGCCTTGGCCGGGATGTCGACCGGCGAATCGAGATCGACACGACGGAACACGATGCCGCTGTTGGGGGCCGCGGGACGCAATGTCAGGTACACCTTCTCACCGGTATGCAAGCCGACGCCGGTGGCGCGAATTACATTCTTCAGGGTGCGTTGCCTAATCATTCTGGACGGTTCTCCAAGTCGAAATTCCTTGAATTTCAGCTATTTAGCCTACTACATCGCGGAATTGCGACGACGCAGCAGCACCGTGATCCCCCGATAACTGCTTAGGGAATTCCCTAATTATCGACATTTGTGACAATCCGATCAAGCAATAATGTCAATACTTTTTCCAGAGAAACACGGCAGATCCCCCGCCTCAATCGGCCTGGCGGCGCAGGAATGCCGGGATATCGAGGTACTCCATCTCCTTGCTGGTCGCCGCCTTCACGAAGTCCTTGGCGGTCTTCTGGCGTCCGCGAGGACTCTCGATCGCATCCCGCGCAGTGTAATCGACATTCTCGCCTTCCGCGTCATCGTTGCTGACCAGGCGCACCGGCTTGATCTCGACCTCGGGCTGCGGGGCAACCGCGCTGACCGGTTCGCCGAGCCCGGTGGCGACGACCGTGACGCGCATCTCGTCGACCATGTCGGGATCGATGACGGTACCGACGACCACGGTCGCGTCGTCGCGGGCAAACTCCTTGACCGTGTTGCCGACCTCGTCGAACTCGCCGATCGCGAGGTCGAGCCCGGCCGTGATGTTGACCAGGATGCCGCGCGCGCCGGACAGGTTGATGTCCTCGAGCAGCGGGCTGCGAATCGCCAGCTCGGCGGCCTCGCGGGCACGCTGATCGCCGGTCGCGACCCCGGTGCCCATCATCGCGACACCCATCTCCGACATCACGGTGCGAACGTCGGCGAAGTCGACGTTGATCAGGCCCGGCTTGGTGATCAGCTCGGCGATGCCCTGCACGGCGTTGAGCAACACGTCGTTGGCAGACTTGAACGCGTCGAGCAGCGACGTCGTCTTGCCCAGCACCGACAGCAATTTCTCGTTCGGGATCGTGATCAGCGAGTCGCAGTTCTGCTGCAGCTGGGCGATGCCGTCCTCGGCGATCTGCATGCGCTTGGCGCCCTCGAACGCGAACGGCTTGGTCACGACCGCGACGGTCAGGATGCCGAGCTCCTTGGCGACCTCGGCGACCACCGGTGCGGCGCCGGTGCCGGTACCGCCACCCATGCCGGCGGTGATGAACACCATGTCGGCACCCTCGAGCGACTCGTAGATGCGGTCACGGTCTTCCATCGCCGCCTCGCAGCCGCGCTCCGGGTTGGCGCCGGCACCGAGGCCGCGGGTGACGTTCGAACCGAGCTGCAGCGCGGTGCGCACCTCGGTGTTCTTCAGCGCCTGGGCATCGGTATTGGCGCAGATGAACTCGACGCCCTCGATGCTCGAACGCAACATGTGGTTGACCGCATTGCCGCCGCCACCGCCGACGCCGATGACCTTGATGACTGCGTTCTGGCTGTCCACGTCCATCAATTCAAACATTGCTCTCTCCTCCAGCTGCGGACCGGCCCCGCACGGGGACGCGATCCGGGTAAGTCAAAAGTGATTCAGAAGTTCCCCTGGAACCAACTCTTCATGCGGTTCCATACCGAGTTGATGCCACCGCCGCCGATGCTCTCCGGCACCCTGACCGCCCGATTGCGGTGACCAAACAGCAGCAACCCGACACCCGTCGCATGGATCGGGTTGCGTACCACGTCCACCAGACCGGTGACGTACTGGGGGATCCCCAGCCGCACCGGCATGTGAAATACCTCTTCCGCGAGATCGATCAGACCCTCCATCTTCGCGCTGCCGCCGGTCATGACGACGCCGCCGGCGACCAGGTCCTCGTAACCCGAGCGCCGCAGCTCGCCCTGGATCAGCGTCAACAGTTCCTCGTAGCGCGGCTCGACGACCTCGGCCAGCGTCTGCCGCGACAGCCGCCGCGGCGGCCGGTCGCCGATGCTCGGCACCTCGATGGTCTCGTCGGGACTGGCGAGCTGGGTCAGCGCGCAGGCGTACTTGAGCTTGATCTCGTCGGCATGCTGGGTCGGCGTGCGCAACGCGACCGCGATGTCATTCGTGACCTGGTCGCCGGCGATCGGGATCACCGCGGTGTGGCGGATCGAGCCGCCGGTGAACACCGCGATGTCGGTCGTGCCGCCGCCGACGTCGACCAGGCACACACCGAGGTCCTTCTCGTCGTCCTCGAGCACCGAGTAGCTCGACGCCAGCTGCTCGAGGATCAGGTCCTCGACCTCGAGTCCGCAGCGGCGTACGCACTTGATGATGTTCTGGGCGGCGCTGACCGCACCGGTGACCATGTGCACGCGCGCCTCGAGGCGCACGCCGGACATCCCGACCGGGTCGTGGATGCCCTCCTGGTTGTCGATGATGAATTCCTGCGGAAGGATGTGCAGGATCTTCTGGTCGGCCGGGATCGCGACCGCGCGCGCGGCATCGATCACGCGCTCGACGTCGTTGTGCGAGACCTCGCCGTCCCGGATCGGTACGATGCCGTGCGAATTCAGGCTCGACACGTGGCTGCCGGCGATACCGGCGTACACCGAGTCGATCTCGACGCCGGCCATCAGCTCGGCCTCCTCGACCGCGCGCTGGATCGACTGCACCGTCGACTCGATATTGACGACGACGCCCTTCTTCAGGCCGCGCGACGGGTGCGAGCCGATGCCGATGATCTCGATCTCGTTGTCCTGCTTGACCTCGCCGACGATCGCGACGACCTTGGAGGTGCCGATATCCAGGCCGACGATGATGTTCTTGTCGCTGCGCTTGACCATCAAACCTTTTCCCGAATCTTGTTGTCAGCGGGGTTGTCCTCCGCGTTCTCGGCGGCGCGCCACTGCACGGCGAAACCGTGTGCGTAGCGCATATCGACCCGCGCGGGCCGGCGCGCCGGGTCGGCGACCAGGCGCGGGTAGACGCGCAGGAACTGCGCCAGCCGGGCATCGCGGTGCTCACGCCCCAGCGACACGGTCAGGCCGTCGGCGAAGCGGATCCACCAGTGGCGCCGCGCGTCCAGCGTCAGCTCGAGGATCTGCAGATCGCGCAGCTGTGCGGCGCGCTGCGCGCGACGGTAAAAGGCCGCGACCCGCAGCGCACTGCCGTGCGGACCGGCCAGCCGGACAAGCGCCGCGTACGCCGCGCGGTTGTCGGGACTGAACACCGTCGCATCGCTGCCGAGCAGCGCGTCGTCGCCCCAGCGCGCCAGCGGCGTGCGCTCGCTGACCCGCATCTGCAGGCGATCCGGCCAGACCCGGCGGACGCTGACATCGGCGACCCACGGCATCGCCAGCACGGCATTGCGCAGCTTCTGCATGTCGCAGGTGAAGAAGCCGCCGTCGATCGCTGCACCGGCGGTATCGCGGATCGCCGCCGTGGTCAGGTGGCGGAACTGGCCGCTGACCTCGACGACGCGCAGCGGCATGCGCCCCGGCTGCGACAGGTAGTGGTAGCCGGCGGCGGCCGCGCCGGCCAGCATCAACAGCACGCCGAGGCCGGCAGCGTGGCGCGTCCAGCGCGGCGCCGCCGTGCGCGGCGTGCGCTGGCGTCGTGTCGGCGCGGCCATCACGCGGCCTCCAGCGTCTGCGCGAGGATGCGCCAAACCAGCTCGTCGAAATCGATGCCGACCGCGTTGGCCGCCATCGGCACCAGGCTGTGACTGGTCATGCCGGGCACCGTGTTGACCTCGATGACCCACGGCCGGCCCTCGTCGTCCATCAGGATGTCGACGCGCCCCCAGCCCGTGGCGCCGACGGCGTCGAAGGTACGCAGTGCCAGCGCCTGCAGCTCGGCCTCGGCGGCGCCGTCGAGACCGCAGGGGATCAGGTAGCGGGTATCGTCGGCGTGGTACTTGGCGTCGTAGTCGTAGAACGCGTGCGGTGTCTCGAGCCGGATCAGCGGCAGCGGCTCGCGGCCGAGGATCGCCGCGGTGTACTCGGCACCGCTGACCCAGCGCTCGACCATGACGTGGCTGTCGTACTCGACGGCCTGTGCGCAGGCCGCGCGCAGCTGCGCCGGATCGTCGGCCCGCGCCATGCCGATGCTCGAGCCCTCGAGCGCCGGCTTGACCATCAGCGGGAACCCGAGTTCGGCCGCCGCGGTCAGGTCGGCATCGTCGTGGATCAGCGCAAAACCGGGGGTCGGCAGGCCGAGCGACTGCAGCAGCAGCTTGGTCCGGTACTTGTCCATCGCGATCGCCGAGCCCATGACGCCGCTGCCGGTGTACGGCAGGTCGAGGATCTCCAGCGCGCCCTGGATCACGCCATCCTCGCCACCGCGTCCGTGCAGCACGTTGAACACGCGGTCGAACGCGCCGCGTGACAGCACGTCGATGACATCGCGGCCGACATCGATGCCGTGCGCATCGACGCCGCGCCGCCGCAGGCCGTCGAGCACCGCCTGGCCGCTGACCAGCGACACCTCGCGTTCGGCGGCCCAGCCACCCATCAGCACGGCGACCTTGCCGAAGCGATCCGCCGACGCGCTCATGTCGGCTCCCCCACGACGTGGTATTCGGCGCGCAGCGCGACGCCGTGGTGACGCTCGACCTCGGCGCGCACGTGGTCGGCCAGGGCCTCGATGTCGGCGGCCGTCGCGTCGCCGGTATTGATCAGGAAGTTGGCATGCTTCGGCGACACCTCGGCACCGCCGATGCGATAGCCCTTGAGGCCGCAGGCCTCGATCAGGCGCGCGGCGTGATCGCCCGGCGGATTGCGGAACGTCGACCCGCAGCTCGGCAGGCCGGTCGGCTGGGTCGCCGCGCGGCG
>JASJCU010000061.1 GCA_030065815.1 Gammaproteobacteria bacterium
CTGGCGATCGCGCAGCGCTTCACGGCGCAGATCCGCGGTCTCGAGCAGGCCAACCGTAACGCCAACGACGGCATTTCGCTGCTGCAGACCGCAGAAGGTGCACTCGACGAAGTCACCAACATGCTGCAGCGCATGCGTGAGCTCGCCGTGCAGTCGCGCAACGGCACGGTCAGTTCGTCCGACCGTTCGTCGCTGAACGACGAGTACCAGGAGCTGCGTCGCGAGATCGACCGGGTCTTCGACTCGACCGAGTTCAACGGCACCAACCTGCTCGGTACCGCCGCGTCGCTGACCATGCAGGTCGGTTTCAAGGCCGGCGGCAGCTACCAGATCAAGATCTCGACGCTGGCCATGGGCGCCGCCGGCAACGCCAGCGGCGGCATCTCGTTCGTCGTCGGCTCGACGGCGTCGCGGGCGATCGACGCGGCCAGCAAGGCCTCGTTCATGATCAGCAAGCTCGACGCCGCACTCGACAACATCTCGCAGAAGCGTGCCGATTTCGGCGCCAAGCAGAACCGTCTCGAAGCGACCGTGCGCAACAACGCGAACGTCATCGAGAACCAGAGCGCCGCACGCAGCCGCGTCATGGACACCGACTTCGCCAAGGAGACGGCCAACCTGACGCGTACGCAGATCCTGCAGCAGGCGGGCACGGCGATGCTGGCCCAGGCCAACGCGCTGCCGCAGAACGTGCTGTCGCTGCTGGGGTAACGCTCGGGAAGCTCGCGATTTGAGGTATCGCCACGGACGTCGATAGAAAAGGTAAGGGTTGCCGGTGCGTTGGCTGTAGTCCGGTGATCCGGGATGTCGGACCGCGAGGGCCCGTACCTCGCGGGTCCGGGCCCGGGGCGCACGAGCGCCGCGGTCCCGGCTGACGTGAGGATAGTGAAATGACTAGCGATGTTGGGATTACCAAGCCCATGTTCCCGCCACCGGCGCAGACCACTCCCACTGCGCCGCCGGGACGCGTCGAGCAGACCGCCGATGCGAAGGAAAAGCCTACGCCGGCCGAGCAGGTCCAGGCCGCGGACGAGGAGGCGGAATCGCTGGAGAACGTGGTCTCCGACCTCAATCAACTGGTACGTGAATTGCATCGAGAGTTGCAGTTTTCAGTCGACGAGGAGAGCGGCGACACCGTCGTCAAGGTCATCGACAGCGAGACCGACGAGGTGCTGCGGCAGATCCCCAGCGACCAGGTGCTGCGCCTGCGGCAGCGCCTAGAGGAAGCGGCCGGGGTCATTTTCCAAGACTCGGCATGAACTTAGCGCCGGTCCCCTAGCGGCCGGGCGAAGGAGAGCACGACATGGCAATCACGGCGGCGGGCGTCGGATCGGGCATCGATATCGAGACCATCGTCTCGCAGCTGATGACGCTGGAGCGGCAACCCCTGACCGCCCTCGAGCGGCGGGAATCCGACACGCGGGCGCAGATCTCCGCATACGGCTCGCTGAGGAGCGCGGTCTCGACCTTCCAGACCGCGATGCGCGATCTCAGCACGCTGGACGCGTTCCGCGTGTTCCTGTCCGAATCCTCCGACGAGGACGTCATGACCGCCAGCGCCGACAGCGACGCCGCGGCCGGCATCTACAACCTCAACGTGACCCGCCTGGCGCAGAATCACAAGATGGGCTCAGGCCAGTTTGCGGCCACCGATACCTTTGGCGGCGGCGCCGGCGATGCGCTGACCCTGACCGTCGGCACCGACTCGGCGACCATCGACCTGTCGACGGCGTCGACGCTCGAACAGGTCCGCGACGCGATCAACTCGGCGACCGACAACCCGGGTGTGACCGCGACCATCCTCAACGTCAGCGCGACCGACCAGCGCCTGATCCTGACCGCCGACGAGTCCGGCTACGAAGACCGCGTGCAGCTGTCGTACGGCGGTGCGATCAATGCCACGACGTTCAATTTCGCGACCACCAACCAGGACAACCTCGGTGCGACGTTGGTCGACCTGACCGAACTCGATGCGTCGTACAGCATCGACGGTTTCGCGCTGACCGCGGCGAGCAACAGCATCTCGACCGTGATCGACGGGCTGTCGATCGACCTCAAGGGCGTCGGCAGCGCGACGCTGAACGTAACCCGCGACAACGCGTCGATCGAGGAGTCGGCGAAGGCCTTCGTCGATGCCTACAACGGCGTGCTGTCGACGATCGACTCGTTGCGTGCCGACGACCTCAGCGGCGATTCGACGCTGCGCAGCATCGTCAGCGGGATGCGCAACACCATCAACACCCTGCCGACCGGACTGACCGGCAGCTACAACGCGCTCTCCCAGCTGGGGATCAAGACCGACCGCGACACCGGCCAGCTGACGTTCGACAGCGGCGAATTCAACAGCGCGCTGGACACCGATTTCGCCAGCGTCGCGCAGGTGTTCGCCAACGACGACCAGGGCTTCGCCTTCCGCTTTGCGGCGCTCGCCGATTCGTTCCTCGACGAAGACGGTCTGATCGACAGCCGCGTCGATGGTCTGAATACCCGGGTGCGGCGCCTCGACGACGAGCAGGCCGACCTCGAACGGCGTCTGGACCTGCGCGAAATCGCGCTGCGCCGCGAGTTTGCCGCGCTCGATCAACTGGTCGGTTCACTGCAGAGCACCAGCAACTTCCTGTTCCAGAACTTCACCTTTTGACGGTGCGCAAAGCGCCGCGGGTGGGGACTTGGATTCCCTCAATTTCGCCCTGCCGCGGCCGTTATCCACTTCGATTGTGGAGCACTTCGGAAACCCATAAATGAGCTACGGCAAGAAACGTTCAGGTGTCGCCCAATACGGCAAGGTCGCCGCCGAGTCCGAGGTCGCCTACGCCAGCCCACACCGCCTCGTGCAGATGCTGATGGAGGGGGCAATCGACAAGGTCGCGACCGCCAAGGGCTGCATCGAACGCGGCGACCTCGAGGGCAAGAGCCACCAGCTGACCTGGGCGATGTCGATCGTCAACGGCCTGCGCAGCAGCCTCGACATGGAGGCCGGCGGCGAGATCGCCGCCAACCTCGACGATCTGTACACCTACATGACCCGGCGCATGATCGATGCGTCGGTCGAAAACGATGCCAACGCGTTGTCCGAGGTCATCGACCTGATGCTCGAGATCAAGGGTGCCTGGGACGCGATGCCGGAAGAGGTACGCAACAGCGGTGGCAGCAAGTTCTCGACCTCGCAGCAGGCCGGCTGAATCCGTGGCCGATTCGCGTCACCAGCTGCTCGACGACGCCCTGGCGATGAGCCGGCGCATGGCGCAGCTCGGCGACAGCGGCGAATGGGACGCCGTGATCGAGCTCGAGCCGCAGCGCCGCGCACTGCTCGAGCGCGCATTCGCGACCCACGCCCCGGCCGACGAGTTCGTCGCCGAGCGGGTGCGGACCATACTCGACCTCGACCGGCGCCTGATGGCGCAGAGCACCGAGGCCCGCGACCGGATCGCCGCCGAGCTCAGCAAGTCGAGCAAGGGGCGCAAGGCGGCCAGCGCCTACCAGTCGGTCGGCAGCTGAGCGGCCGCGCGCGGTCCCGACGGCCCGGCGCGAGGATTTCCGCGGCGGCACGATCCGCCGGCCGGTACAATCCGGTCGCATGCCGGACCCGTACATCCCCACCGCCGCTATCCACGAAACCCTGCGCCGCGTGTTCGGTTACGACGCGTTCCGGCCACACCAGCAGGCGATCATCGAGGGCGTGATCGGCGGCGACGACGCCTTCGTGCTGATGCCGACCGGCGGCGGCAAGTCGCTGTGCTATCAGATCCCGGCCCTGCACCGGCGCGGTGTCGGCATCGTCGTGTCGCCGCTGATCTCGCTGATGAAGGACCAGGTCGACGCGCTGCTCGCCAACGGCGTCGCCGCGGCCTGCTACAACTCCAGCCTCGATGGCGATGCCGCCCGCGACGTGCTCGCGCGTCTGCACGCCGGCGCGCTCGACCTGCTCTACGTCAGCCCCGAGCGCTTGCTCAGCGACGGCTTTCTCGACCGCCTCGACGATGTCGACGTGGCATTGCTGGCGATCGACGAGGCGCACTGCGTGTCGCAGTGGGGGCACGACTTCCGGCCCGAGTACGCGGCGCTCGGCGTGCTGCGCGAGCGCTTCGGCGGCGTCCCGCTGATCGCGCTGACGGCGACCGCCGATGCGCAGACCCGCGACGATATCGTGCGGGTGCTCGGTCTCGGTGCCGCGGCGCACCACGTCAGCGGATTCGATCGCCCGAACATCCGCTACGCGGTGCTCGACAAGCACAAGCCGTACGAGCAGCTGCGGCGTTTTCTCGACGGCCGTGACGGCCAGGCCGGCATCGTCTACGCGCTGTCACGCAAGAAGGTAGAGGAGATCGCCGGTCGGCTGCACGCCGACGGTGTGCGCGCCGCCGCCTACCACGCCGGTTTCGCGGCCGCGCAGCGCGCCGCCGTCCAGGAGGCATTCTTGCGCGACGAGCTGCAGGTGGTCGTCGCGACGGTCGCGTTCGGCATGGGGATCGACAAACCCAACGTCCGTTTCGTCGTCCACTACGACCTGCCGCGCCACGTCGAGGGCTACTACCAGGAGACCGGTCGCGCCGGGCGTGACGGCCTGCCGTCCGATGCGCTGCTGCTGTACGGCGCACAGGACGTGGTCACGGCCCGGCGCCTGATCGACGGCAACCAGAATCCGCAGCAGCAGCGCATCGAGCAGCACAAGCTCAACGCGATGGTCGCACTGGCCGAGGCCGTGACCTGTCGGCGACGCGTGCTGCTCGGCTATTTCGGCGAGGCCCTGAACGAAGACTGCGGCAACTGCGATGTCTGCGACGATCCGCCGGAGCAGTTCGGTGCCACGGTCGAGGCGCAGAAGGCGCTGTCGTGCATCTACCGGGTCGGTCAACGTTTCGGCATCAAGCACGTCATCGACGTGCTGCGCGGCGCCGATACCGAGCGCATCCGCAGCCTCGGTCATGACAGGCTGACGACCCACGGCATCGGCGCGGACCACGGCGAGCAGGTATGGGCCTCGATCATCCGCCAGCTGATCCACCATGGCTTCGTCGAGCAGGACATCGCCAACTACTCGGTGCTCAAGCTGACGCCGGCCGCGCGCCCGCTGCTGCGCGGTGAGCTGCAGCTGCAGCTCGCCAGGCCGCGGGTCAAGGAGGCCGCACGTGGCAGCAGGCGTCCGAAGGCCGCGGCGGACGGACCGTACGACGAACGGCTGTTCGAGGAGTTGCGCCGGGTACGTAAATCGTTGGCCGATGCCGAGGGCAAGCCGCCGTACATCGTGTTCGGCGATGCGACGCTGGTGCAGATGGCGCGCGACAAGCCGTCCGACGACGAATCGCTGTTGGCGATCAACGGCGTCGGCAGGCACAAGCTGCAGAAGTATGGCGGCGATTTCCTCGACGCCATCGCCGCGTACCAGTCAGAGAACGGCGCCGGCTGAGCGGGCGCGATGGCACCGTTGCAGTCGCGGGATTCCCGAAACGCCGCCGGCGGCGTCAAGAACCGGTGCGGCGGGGCCGATAGTGTCTATGGGGATCGACCTGAGGACACGATGGCCACAGCCCGTCTCGGCGACAGCACGGACGCCAGCTTCTACCGCAGCACCAGGGTCTATGCGGCGAACAGCCTGTGGTGGTTCGATACCCGGGAGGGTGTGCAGTTCGGCCCGTTCATCTGCAGGATCGCGGCGATCTGTGCGCTGGCGGTGTACGTCGCGCAAATTGCCCACGAGGACAAGAACCTGCACGCCGCGGCTGGCGAGCCGCCCGGGACGCAAGACGGCATCGCGCACATGGTCGAGGAGATCCTCGACGTGCTGGCGCAGCGGCATGAATTCGGCGTGACGGCGGCCAGCAACTGGGCGTGCGCGCGCCTCGAGGTGCTGCGCGCCGGCAACCGGCTCACGTCAGAGAATGTAGGGCGCATACGGGCGCTCGAGTTCGCGTTGCGCCATCCCGAGCAGACCTTCGACTTCGAGCATTTCCTGCGCTGGCGCGCCGGCTGAACGGCCGCGGGTGCGCCGCAGCCGACCGTCTTGGGTGATTCCCGCCGCGACCGGCGGCGCGACGTTCAGGCGCCCGACGCGGCGCGCGCGAGCGACGCGCGCAGCCCCGCCGCGTGACCGAGGTTGCGCGACCAGAAGGCCAGGCTGAGGCCGGTCGAGCTCGACACCAGGCGATAGGCGAGTCGCCGCAGCTTCAGCGGGCGTTTGTCGCGGCGCGGCTCGAGCACCAGGTCGCGGTAGTAGGCCGCGCTGAGGTCTTCCTTCTCGCGACGGATCGCGTCGATGTTCCAGTAACGGCCCCAGCGTTCGGTCAGCCCGTGCGCGTCGGTCCGGCCGCAGCTCGCGGCGAAGATCTCGGCGATCTTGTTGCCGCCGACCAGGTCCGTGCCGTTGTCGTGGACCGCCTCGACCAGCTTGATGTAGACGTCGCCGAGGCGGTGCCAGCCGCTGTCCTCGCGTGGCTTCGACGGCGCCGGGATCGCGGTCAGCGCCATGCAGACCGGGTTGCGGCCCAGGCCCTTGAGCGTGATCGACTGCTGATGGATGGTATCGCCCTTCTTCGTCTTCACGCGGATCACGACGCGCTTCAGCATGACGCGCGCCGGCGCCCGAAACGCCGCCACGTAGGCGGTCGATCCGTCGCGCGTCGTTACCGCGAGGAGTTCGGGCGTGTACTCGACGATGCCGCCGAGCCGTCGCCAGTCGCGCTGCCGCGCCTGGCGGCGCCAGAACGCGTCGTCGGAGGCCCGAAACGTCGCGAGGCACAGCTGCTTGCCCAGTGGATCGATCAGCGCGTTCAGCGCGCTGCCGAGGCCGCGGAGGAACGCCAGTGAGCCGATGTCACGGTGCAGCAAGCCGGGTTCGGCGGCGGTCGAGGTGCGGGTCGGCGTGTTGGGAAGCATGTTCGTCGGGCCTGTCGGTGGGTGCCTTTCCTGACACAGCGGCACGCGGCCGGCGAAGTGGAGCGAAGGCGGTCACAGTTTCGCCACGCGGACGCCAGCACCGGCGTCCGCGGCGGTCGGTAGCGTGACCTCGACACGCTGAGGCTTACCTGCCGCGCGGTCAGCGTTTGAGGATCAGCTCGATGACGGCCTTGCTGCCGAAGTAGGCCAGCATCAGCACGGCGAATCCGACCAGCGTCCAGCGGATCGCCTTGCGGCCGCGCCAGCCGAAGCGAAAGCGGCCCCACAACAGCATCGCGAACGCGATCCACGCGACGATCGACAGCACGGTCTTGTGCGCCACTTGCTGCGCGAACATGTCCTCGAGATACAGGAAGCCGGTGATCAGCGCGACGCTGAGCAGCACGAAGCCGACGCTGATCATCTCGAACAGCAGTGCCTCCATGGTCTGCAGCGGCGGCAGCGCACGGATGAAGCCGCCGGGATGGTGGCGCCGCAGGTGGTTGTCCTGCACCGCGAGCAGCAGTGCCTGGGCGCTGGCCAGCGTCAGCAGGCTGTAGGCCAGCATCGATGTCAGCACGTGCAGGCGCAGCTGCCAGCCGGCGTCGTCACCGAGCAGGCGGCTGCCGGGGAAGCGCAGGTCGAGCAGCACGGTGATCGCGGCGAGCGGCAGCGCCAGGATCGCGAGGTTCTCGACCGGCTTGGTCAGCGCCGAGATCAGCAGCAGGCCGACCATGGTCCAGGCCGCCAGCGATACCGCGTTGAAGAAGCTGAGGTTGAGACCGCCGACCGTGATCAGCTCGTGGTAGAGCATCGCTGCGTGCAGTGCCAGTGCGGCGAAACCGATGCCGATTCCGAGCCCGCGCGGCGGCCGCCAGGCATCTTCGCGACCGAACAGACGCAGCCCGGTGCTGAGTCCACCGACGAAGTACAGCGCAGCGGCAGGCAGTGCGAGCAGGGTAGCGTTCATTCGGCCTCCGATCATGGCACAACCCCGGGGCACCTGCATCCGTATAATGGCGCCGTCAACGGCACGTTTTTACCAGCGATAGGCACCGAATCATGTTTGCCAGTCTCTCCGATCGCCTCGGCGGCGTCCTGCAGAAAGTCCGCGGCCAGGGGCGGATCACCGAAGACAACGTCAGGGACACGCTGCGCGAGGTGCGCATGGCGCTGCTCGAGGCCGACGTCGCATTGCCGGTGGTCAAGCAGTTCGTCGACCAGGTGCGCGAGCAGGCACTCGGCGAGGAGGTGCTGCGCAGCCTGACCCCCGGCCAGGCGCTGGTCAAGATCGTCAACGACGAACTGGTCAGCGTCATGGGCGAGGCCAACCAGGCGCTCGACCTCGCCGCGCAGCCGCCGGCGGTATTGCTGATGGCCGGCCTGCAGGGCTCGGGCAAGACCACCAGCGTCGCCAAGCTGGCGCGCCTGCTGCGCGAGCGCGACAACAAGAAGGTCATGGTGGTCAGTGCCGACGTCTACCGCCCGGCCGCGATCGAGCAGCTGCAGACGCTGGCTACCGACGTGCAGGCCGAGTTCTTCCCGTCGAGCGTCGACCAGAAACCAATGGCGATCGCGCGCGCGGCGCTGGCGGCGGCGCGCAAGGCCTTCTGCGACGTGCTGATCGTCGACACCGCGGGCCGCCTGCATGTCGACACCGACATGATGGACGAGATCCAGGCGCTGCATGCCGAACTCGACCCGGTCGAGACCCTGTTCGTCGTCGACGCGATGACCGGCCAGGATGCCGCGAACACGGCCAAGGCGTTCGACGACGCGCTGCCGCTGACCGGCGTGATCCTGACCAAGACCGACGGTGACGCGCGCGGCGGCGCGGCGCTGTCGATCCGCCAGATCACCGGCAAGCCGATCAAGTTCCTCGGTGTCGGCGAGAAGACCACGGCACTCGAGCCGTTCCATCCCGATCGCGTCGCGTCACGCATCCTCGGCATGGGCGACGTGCTGTCGCTGGTCGAGGAGGTCACGGCCAAGGTCGACCAGAAGAAGGCCGCCAAGCTGGCCAAGAAGATCCACAAGGGCGAGGGCTTCACGCTCGCCGATTTCAAGGAGCAGATGGAGCAGATGGCCAACATGGGCGGCATGGCCGGCCTGCTCGACAAACTGCCGGGCATGACTCAGGTGCCGGACGCAGTCAAGGCCCAGGTCGGCGACAAGGAGGTCAGGAAGCTGATCGCGATCGTCAACTCGATGACCCCTCAGGAACGCGCGTTCCCGGCCGTTATCAAGGGATCCCGCAAAAAGCGGATCGCAGCCGGTTCCGGCACCCAGGTGCAGGACGTCAACAAGCTGCTGAAGCAGTTCACGCAGATGCAGAAGATGATGAAAAAGATGAAGGGCGGCGGCATGGCCAAGATGATGCGCGGCATGAAGGGCAAGATGCCGGGCGGGTTCCCCGGCGGTGGTATGCCGCCCGGCGGCGGGATGCCGTTCTGAGCGATGCGTCGGGGCCGGCAGTTTCCGTCCGCGATCCCGTTACTGCTCGCGCTGTTGGCCGTGTCGCCGGCGCCCGCCGAGCAGCCCTGTGAGGCGCTGATCAAGCAGAGCAACGCGCAGCTCGACGCGATGCGCCGGCACGCGGCGTCGATCGAGGACAGCCTGCAGACGCTCAGCGACGCGCTGCAGCGCGCCGAGGCGCGCAACGCCGAGCAGACCCGCGAGATCGAACGGCTCGAGGCGGAACTGCGCGCGCAGCGCGCGGTCAATCCGCAGGAACACGAACGCCAGCGGCGCGAGTTCTACCGCGAGCTGCGTCGCCGCCTGCCGGTCTCGGCACTGTACGAGGTGCTGCCGGACCGGCTGATCGTCGCCAGCGACCCGGTGTTCATCTTCGGCAAGGGCGAACTCGGTGCCGAGGGCCAGGACCGCCTGACGCCGCTGGCCGACACGCTGCGTGGCCTGGTCGCGCAGATGCCGGCGGAGTTTCCGTGGCGGCTGCGCATCGAGGGACACAGCGACAGTCGGCCGCTGCGCGCCAACCCGCGCTTCGACAGCAACTGGGAGCTGTCATCGGCGCGCGCCGTCAGCCTGTTGCAGTTCCTGGTCGCCCAGGGTCTGCCGGAAGACCGCCTGTCCGCGGTCGGTCTCGCCGACACCGAGCTGCGCGATCCCGGCGGCAGCAGCGCCGCGCACCGGCGCAATCGCCGCATCGAGATCCACCTGGTCTACGGCCTGCTGCCGCCGGCCTGAGAGTCGCCGGTCGCGGCGAGCAGCCGCGCGACCAGCTGGCGGCTGTCGTCGTCCGCCGCAGCGACCGCGTCGGCCGCTGTCCAGCTCATGTCGGCCTCGAGCCGGTACGAGCCGACGAACGGCCGCGGCGGACGCCCGCCCCAGTCGTCCGGCGACAGCATCGAGAATGCCAGGCCGCCGTCGGCCTCCTCGTACAGATGGTAGGTCTTGCCCGGTATCCGCCGGAACGCACAGCGCGCGTGGTGCAGCCGCTGGTCGGCGCGGGCCCGCTCGAGGATCGCGCGGGCCTGGGCCTGCAGTGCCTTGACCTGGTCGGCGATCACCTGCAGCTGGGCGCCGACGCGGCCCGAGACCATGCGGTCGGCGTGCTCGATCTCGCGTGCCAGGTCGGCCAGGCCGAAGGCCGGCGCCAGGCGGCTGACCGGGTACGGGGAGCTGTGCTCGGCGCCGCTGTGCAGCTGCGGCGGTAGGCGGGTGTCGTCGTTACTCATCGTGGCGCCAAAACCCTGATTCTGCAGCCAAAGCGGGTCTTCACAAAACCTGGTTTTTGCGTAGAATACGCTGTTTACCTCGGCCCGGTAGGCGCCGGGCGGACAGGGTTGACTGAAGGCTAACAGAAATATGGTTTCGATTCGTCTTGCACGATCGGGTGCGAAAAAGCGTCCTTTCTACCATCTCGTCGCTGCCGATTCGCGCCGCGCGCGCGGCGGCCGTTACATCGAGCGCCTGGGTTACTACAACCCGATCGCGGTCGACGGTGAAGAGGGCCTGCGCATCGATCTGGGTCGCGTGGACCACTGGGTATCGGTCGGGGCGCAGATGAGCGATCGCGCGCGCAAGCTGGTCGACAGCTACCGCCAGTCCGCGCAGGCCTGATGCGGCGTCGCCCGATGCGACGCCGAATGACGCGCTGACTCCGCCGCGCATTGCGTCTGTGCGCTGGCGTCGGGGTGCAGGCCCATGAGCGACGACGGCAGCGGACAGGCGAGTCCCGCAGGGACGATTGCAGCCGAGGGTGACGAACGTTTCGTCACCCTCGGTCGCGTTTCCGGGGCCCACGGCATCCAGGGCTGGATCAAGGTGCATTCCGAGACCAGCCCGCGCGACAACATCGTGCGCTACTCGCCGTGGTACCTGTCGCGCGGTGGCCGCCGCGAGCGCTGGCAAGTCGACGGCGGGCGCCTGCAGGGCAAGGCGGTGATCGCCAAGCTCGGCGGCTGCGACGACCGCGACCGGGCCGAGGCGCTGGCCGGGGCCGAGATCAGCGTTCCGCGCTCGGCGCTGCCGGCGACGCGCGAAGAGGGCGAGTATTACTGGGCCGACCTGGTCGGCCTGACGGTGACGACCGTCGACGGTGTCGAGCTCGGGCGGATCGACCGCCTGTTCGAGACCGGGTCGAACGACGTGATCGTCGTGCACGGGGACCGCGAGCGTCTGGTCCCGTACATCTGGCGACAGGTGGTGCGCGATGTCGACCTGGAGAACGGTGTCATGATCGTCGACTGGGACGCGGATTTTTAGCCGGCAGGCGGCGATGCGCTTCGACGTGATCAGCCTGTTTCCGGCGATGTTCGACGCGCTGCGCAGCGGTGTCTGCGGGCGCGCGATCGAACGCGGTCTGGTCGAGCTGGTGACGTGGAACCCGCGCGACTACGCCGACGACGTGCATCGCACGGTCGATGACCGGCCCTACGGCGGCGGTCCGGGCATGGTCATGATGGTCGAGCCGCTGCAGCGCGCGATCGACGACGCGCAGGCGGCGGCGCCGGACAGCCCGGTGCTGTATCTGAGCCCGCAGGGCCGGCCGCTCGACCAGAAGGCGGTGCGCGAACTGGGCGCCGCGCCGGGGCTGATCCTGCTCGCGGGCCGCTACGAGGGCGTCGACGAGCGGCTGATCGAGGCCCGCGTCGACCAGGAGTGGTCGATTGGCGACTACGTGCTGTCGGGCGGCGAACTGCCGGCGATGGTGTTGATGGATGCGCTGATCCGCATGCTGCCCGGGGCGCTGGGGCATGCCGACTCGGCCGACCAGGATTCGTTTGCGGACGGTCTGTTGGACTGCCCGCACTACACGCGACCCGAGATGATCGAGGGGCGCGCGGTGCCGGAGGCATTGCTGTCCGGCGACCATGAAAGGATCCGCCGCTGGCGCCTGCAGCAGGCCCTGGGGCGGACATGGCTGCGCCGGCCGGAGCTGTTAGACGCACGCGAGCTGAGCAGTGAAGAACAGGTTTTACTCGACGAATTCATCCGTGCCCGGGCGGGCACCTGAGGTATAGGAGCAGCGGCGATGAGCAACATCATCCAGGAACTCGAACAAGAGCAGATGGGCAAGAAATTGCCGGACTTCGGTCCCGGCGATACCGTGGTCGTGCAGGTCAAGGTCAAGGAAGGGCAGCGCGAGCGCCTGCAGGCCTTCGAGGGTGTCTGTATCGCCAAGCGCAACCGCGGCCTGAACTCGTCGTTCACGGTGCGCAAGATCTCGCACGGCGAGGGTGTCGAGCGCGTGTTCCAGGCCTACAGCCCGAGCGTCGCCGAGGTGCAGGTCAAGCGCCGCGGCGACGTGCGTCGCGCCAAGCTGTACTACCTGCGCGGCCGCACCGGCAAGGCCGCGCGGATCAAGGAGAAGATCAAGTCGAACGGCTGACGCCGTCGCCAGGCGTCGCCGCGCACCCGGCGTCGCTGCCCGCCACGAGGCCGTTGCAATTGCAGCGGCCTCGTCGTTTCCCGCCCGCGAACCGCGCGTCACAGAGCGGTGTCGGCGGCGTTGGCCTGACACCGCATGACCCCAAAACGGAGTCTGTACCCGTATCGCGGATTCCTTCCGAGTAGGGTTGCCGACCAGATTGGTCGAGGCGTGTACTGACCCGTCGTTCTCGCGCGCTTCGCAAAACGCCTTCGTGCCGTCGCCGGCTGCGCACCGCGGCTGCCTGTCCGGCGTGCAGCCGGCTATTGCCACGCGGCGACGACGACGTTGCAGCCCGGATCGCCGCCACACAGCACGGACTCGGCCAGGGTCGAGAGGGGGCTGTCGGCAAACGGCGCGCCGTGCAGCGGTATCAGTTTCGTTGTCGGCGCGGCGGCGGTGTCCTGCAGCACGGGATCGTCGTCAAGGATCGCCCCCAGGTCATCGCAACGCATGAACCAGTCGTTGTCCCGGACTTCGGTCTGGCAGATCCAGTCTGTACCGGGCTGCAGCGCGCGTGGCGCCGCGAACTCCCACGACGGCAGCGTCGCGGCGTGACCCGCAGCGCACAGCAGGACGGCAAGCGCCGGCAGCAGGCGTCTCCGTGGGTGCAGTCTCGAAGCGACCGAGCGTACTTTGCCGCGCTGAGCCGGATAGGCGCCCGGGTGCCTGCCTTGCGGCCGACGCAACGGCCGCGCTTGGCGACCAACGGCGCGCAAGCAGTCTCTGAGAGCAGTCATCATCGATGCGGTGTCCCCTCGGCCGCCCACGAACGGCTCGTCTGGAAGCAGGTGAATTGGCTTGGACATGCGGTCCGCAATTGGTGGACAGCCAGTAATCTAGGACGCTGAGCGCCAAAATTGACCGACTGCTGTAGAGGTATTGACCGGATCGTCGCCGACACCGCTGAGAACGCGCGCGGATTGGCGGAATGCGTCGAAGCGATGACGCAAGGCAGCGGGCAGCGTCGGTGCAGGATCGGCGGCCGGTCTATGCGCCGCCGCCAGATGAGCGCCGTCTCCACGGCCGGCTCGTTGGTCTCAGGTCTGGCGCGACCGCACTTGCGATGCGCTGCCGGCGAGGCCCGGCGTCGTCCGACCGCGCGACTCCCGCGCTTCGCGATGGCGCAGGCGCGGCGCCCAACTGGCCGACGCATCCAAGCGGGTACTGCCGGCCGCGGCCGCGGGTCTCCGAACGGCCTTGCGTTACCCGCTCGCAGCGCGCGTCGGCGTGGCCGCGGTCGCTCAGGCAGACTAGGCTTGGCTGCAGATCGTTCGCCGGCCGGCGTCGGTGTCTTCCGGCTCCACTTGCGCGCTGCGGCCTGCACTCGACCTGCAGCGGACGCTGCGTGTTGGAGACGACCAATGCCTACCCGAATCTATCTGGTGCGCCATGGAGCGACGGCGCTTACCGAGGAAGACCGTTTCGCCGGCGCGAGCGAGGTTCCGTTGTCCGACAACGGGCGGCACCAGGTCGCAGCACTCGCCGAGCGGCTGCGCTGTGACGCGCTGGATGCGGTCTACGCGAGTCCGCTGGGCCGCACGATCGAGACCGCGGAGATCATCGGCGCACCCCATGGCCTGGAGATCCGGCGGGAACCCGATCTGCGCGAGATCGACTACGGGCGCTGGGAGGGACGCACGCGTGACGAGATCGAGCGCGACTTCAGCGCCGAGTACGACGCCTGGCAAGAGGACCCGCTGACGGTCGCGCCGCAGGGCGGCGAATCCGGCGTCCAGGTACTGGCGCGTGCGTTACCGGTGATGCGGCGCATCGTGCAGCAGCACCGACATCGCTCGGTGCTGGTCGTCTCGCACAAGGGGACGAACCGGCTGTTGGTCAGCAGCCTGTTGGGCTTCGACGCCCGCGGCTATCGGGATCGGCTCGACCAGAGCCCGGCAGGCCTGACCATACTCGACTTTGCGACCGAGGTGCGCGCCCGCCTGCGGCTGTTCAACGACGTGTCGCATTACGAGGGCATGCCGACCCGGGCGTTTCAGCGCCGCCTTTCGCGCTGGTGGATCAAGCCCTGACGCAAGAAGGGATCGGCAGCCTCGTGCCAGTTTTCGCTTGAGAAAGGGTACCGGCCGCTCTTACCCTGTTCGGAAAGCGGTAGGTCTCGGGGTGTCCATGGGAATCAAGTCGGTCGCCGTTCTCTGCGTCGTATTGGCCTGCAGCGCCGCGGCGTCGCGTGAGTTGCACAGCTATGCGTCGGTTCAAGACGACGGCACGTTGCTGATAAAAGGCAAGCGGATACATCTGTACGGCGTCTATCTGCCGGATACGGGTCGACGTTGTCGCACCAACATCCGTCCTACTCGGTGCGGCTCGCGTGCGATGTTGGCGCTCGACTTCAGAATACAGGGTTTCGTGCATTGCTATCCGCGCACGAGGAATGCCGATGGCAGCCTCAACGCCACCTGCTTTGTGGACCGCAGTCGATTCGACGAAGGGGAGGACCTAGCGGCCCACCTGCTGGAGCGAGGGTTGGCGCTGGCACTGCCTAATGCGCCATTTCAGTACCATGCCCTGGAGCGCATCGCACGGCACCGCCACAGGGGTGTCTGGGGCGAATTCGTCGACGGCATCACGCTACCTTGAGACCGGCGAATGCCGGTTGTGGATCGAGCCACGAAAAGGGTACTGACCCCTCCCGTCCGGGCAAATCTCCGATAGACTGCAACCAACGTGAGGCGACGTTCTCAACCATCAGATGAGCCTTCGGAATTTCTACCTCTCGATCCTGACCGTCTTGGTTTCCATCGCCGCGCTCAGTCTGGCATGGGAGTTCTGGCTCGAAGACATCGTGCTGCCGGTGGTCGGTGTCGGCGACGAGCCCGAAGACGATGCGGAGCGCTGGGAGTACGTCATGACCACCGTTGCCTTTTCAGCGCTGGCGCTGATCGGGCCGCTAGTGGTGGGAACCCGAATCATCCGTCGCGACCAGGCCCTGCAAGAAGTCGTAACCCGCCTGTCGCAAGAAGACTACCTGACCGGCCTGGCCAACCGCAGGCGGATCACGCAACTGCTCGAGCATGAAGTCCGTCGCGCGCGGCGTTATCACACGTCGTTTACCGTCATTCTGATGGACGTCGATCATTTCAAGGAGATCAACGACCGGTTCGGTCACCAGGCCGGCGACACGGCGCTGAGAAAGATCGCCGGCGTGATCAAGACGGCGCTGCGGGCGCCGGATTCTGTCGGGCGCTGGGGCGGAGAGGAGTTCCTGATCATCTCGACCGAGACCGATATCGATGGCGGCCTGTCGTTGGCCGAAAAGCTGCGATCCCGGATCGAATCCGCCGACCTGGGTGAGACCGGCCACAGGACCGCGAGCTTCGGGGTGACGGCGTTCGGAGAGGGTGACGATATCGGCACAATCATCGGCCGTGCGGACGCTGGTCTGTATGCCGCGAAACATGGTGGAAGGAACCGGGTCGAGAAAGTGGTCGCCGGTGCAAAGGCCGCAGGCGACCCGTCGCGACGCGATCAAGCGACCACGGTGAGCCAACGACGGCCCTAGGCGCGATCGATCGTTCGTCAACGCCACCCGATCAGGTCGCTGTCGCGTCGTTCGATCGAATGCCGCCGCCGCTGAACCCTACGCGTGGTTACGGTGACGGGCCTTTCGGCACGGGAGGAAGTTCGTCTGCGATCCCGTGCCCGCGGTCGATGCCGATACGGGTGTATTCCCCGATCGTTAACCGAACCCGGCAGTAGAGCCTGTGCCGCATTCGCCAGCCTCTGGTTTGGGGGCAGTCCGCCAAGGGCCATGGCTGGCCTTGCATGGTCGTGGCGCCACAGCCATTCCGTGGCGGTCTGCCGGGCATGCTCGAAATTCCCGATGCCGTCGTCGAGCGGGTTGGCGCGACCAACCCGCGACCCGCTGCGCGCTGTCCCTTCGGCGGTGCGCAGGTCGGGGCTTGCACCTTCGGCGGCGTCGTCGCAGCGTGTTGCGAACGGCGAGTCTACCCGGCGCACCCAACCCGCGGTGCATCGCGATCACCGGCGTGCGGCAGCGTCGGTCGTTGCCGCTCTCACCCGGCGTATACCTCCGCTCACGGCACCCAGAACACCTTTGTCCTGAGGCTCCGCTGGCGGATCTGGCAGCCGTCGGTCGTTATCGCCGTGACCTTGCTGTCGACGGTCTCCAGCGCCTCGGCACGGGTCGGGTCGATATCGACGATGTAACGGACGGTACGCGGCGCAGCCGGCGCAGGATCGATGATCTGCATCGGCGGGACCAGATTGCCCAAGGCCCCGGGCTTCGCGACCGGTGCTATGCCATTGACGATCCAACCCGCGGTAGCCGGCACCGAGAAGATATTGACGCGCCATGCCGTCACCGGCACGGGACCGGGCGCCGGGTATTGCTTGGCGTCGATCTGAACCGTCGGCGGCCGCGGGGTTGGGAAAACGTCGATGTTGGGGTCGTTTGTCGGATTGGGCGTCGCCGTCATGTTCAAGCGGCCCTGCGACGACGGCACGAAGAAGTAGTGCTCTGTGTCGTTGTCGCTCTCGTCTGACTCCACGATCGTGGCCCCGGCATCCGTCACCAGTGTCTCCTTGTACAGCCCGCAGTCGAGCAATAACGGGTTGGCAGGCGGCGGCGGACCGACGCAGTCGGGGCCGGGGAACGTGAAAGAGACATCGGCCTGTTGCCCGGGCGCCAGCGCCGGTCCGGTCGCGGTACACGTGAAATACGTGAATTGGGGGTCCGCGACCTCGACCCACTCCCAGACAGTCGGGTTGATCGCCTGAAACTTCAATCGCTGAACGGTTTCGGTGACCGTGTAGCCGGCCGGTACGTTCAGGCTGCCAACGTTGGTCAGCGTCCTGGTGATCGTGATCGGCAATTGCCCCGACGCCAAGATGTCGACCGGCGCATCGATGCCGTATCCGTCGACATCGATCTGGCTGGCGGGCGGCGGCGCATAGACCTTTGGATCGGGCGTCCACGCAAGGTTGCTACAACCCGACAGCAGCGCGATCGTGATCAGCGGGATGAGTCTGAGCATCCGCAGTCCTCCGCGTTCCGGCGCAGCCCGCAATGCTTCTGCAAAGGCCAAGAGTGTAGTAGTGAGCGTAGACCAATCGGCTAGAAGGGTCGACGTCGCGCCGGTCGGGCCGCTGCATGCGCAGACGCTGCCTCGATACGGCGAAGCACATCGCTTCGCCGGATCGCCACCGCATTGTCAGAACGTGCCGACGTCATTGGAGGGCTCTCCGATGGCATCCGTGACCACCGGGTGGCGATCAGCATGTCGCATGACACCAGGTTGCACGCGGTCGGACAGGGAAGCGAGGCATCTTGAAGGTCTCACGCGGCATTCCCGGGAAGCGGACGTTGAACAGTGCAGCTCGTCCGGCAAGCGGTGTTGCCCGGTGCTGCCTACCTGCGCTTTTTGCCGGGTCACAGCAGCGTGGTTTGGCGTTACCGACGATTTCGGTAGCAGCAGCAAAGTCGCCAGATCGTGGTCATTGCCCGAACATCGAATATTCGCCACTCCATATACGCTGCATGAGCCAGTGCTCGAGCCACGAGCATCATTACCTGATCTGCGCGATCTTCCGGAACCCGATCAGCGGCAACACCCGTTGGTGTGAAATCGAATCCCTGCTGCACCTTCTGGGAGCCAGCGTGCAAGCCATTCAGCGGCACCGTTTCGCGTATCGCCAGACGGCACCGAAGGCATCCTGAATCATCCATACCACCACAACGTCTTCGCCCGGCGGGATATCAACAAACCGCGCCGGCTCTGGCGTCGGCTGGCGTCACCCCCTCGCCGTATGAAGAAAGCCAAGAAGGCACGTCGGTGCCTGCGGGGCCGGACGAGAGGGCGTCGTGAGACCGGTTCGCGATGGCGGCGACCTGCGCGCGCGCACAACAGCCAAGCGGGCGCAGGGCAGTCGGTCGGGCGCCGCACCGACGACCCCATTCGCCTCCCAGACGTTGACCTCAATGTGTCCGGCGCCCGTTGAGGTCTCGCGCTTGACCCGTTCGGGTCGGTGACGCCTCCAACCAACAGCGTACACAGACGCGGAGTGCTACGAGACGGTGACATGTCCCGAATCTGTCGACCGCCAGCGATTTTAGTCTACGGGGCTGAGCCTCCCGGATAAGCAGATTTCTACGTCGCCCAAGTAGCCTCTTATGCCAACTCCTCCCACGACGTCGGTACCGGGATCTGCATAGATCTTCAGTACGCGTCCGTCTCTGCCGAATGTGAACTCAGAGCCAGAGACCTTGCCTACGAAAAACACCCCTTCCACACCCCCGGCTGTCGTTGTGATCTGTACTTGGACAAACTCTCCTTCGTCCAGCGTGTCGACAGGGTCGATCGCGCCGTATTCGATCGCCAGTGCCATATCGGGGGGAACGCTATAGATCAGTTGTTCGGCGCCCGAGAATGGACCCAGTATTGCGCAGGCATTGACCGGAGCCGACGCATCGATAGCAGCGACGGGGACGGGTTCACCGTCTGTATTGACGACGGTGACCGGTGTGCTTCTCGTTGCTGCGTAAGAACCGATGCTGAAGGCGAGCAGTGCCAAAAACCCAAACGATGTCATTCGTGCCTTGTCCATCTTGACCTCCAGTCAAAGTTGAATCACACGTGTTCGATAATCCTCGGCGACAATCCCCGGACCAAGAGCACCAGCATGGCGCCCAGTCCAAGCGTCAAGTGGCTAGGTGGCTCGGCAACACTGACGAAAGCGATGTCGTCGATGTTGAAGGAATGCACCAGGTTGAAATCGTCACCGCCCGACAGGTCGGCCGAGAGAAAGGGTGTGGCCGATGTCAGGGTCACCACGTACACCTCGCCACCGTCGAGCAGGATCGCATCCGGTGTGGCCAGACTGGACACCGAGCCGAATAGGGTCGTGATGCTGAACGTGCCGGCCGGTGCGGCAGGAGTGGAGATGAAACTGACGCTCAGGCCTGTGATTGCGGTGGCGAAGTCGAGCGTGATGACATCGCCAAAGGATGGCAGGAAGACCTCCGATCCACCGTCGTCGACACCCAGGTAGTTGTCGCCGGACGCCGCATCGAACACGTTGGACACGACGAGATCCAGTCCGGTATTCGAGCTGAAGGCCACCCCGGCGATGGACGTGACAGCGGTGCCCGGCGGCGTACTGTCGAAATCAATCACTGCGGCTTGAGCGTTTGCCCCTGCCAGCGCGACAATCGCTGCAAGCGCGGCGATCAGCGACCGAATGTCTATCATGCTTACCCCCATTGGCTTGCCAGCACGGATCGCACGTCCCGGCGACGCCGACACATCCCAATAGGAACGAAGCAATACCCATACCGTATGTCAGGTTATTCGGGGAATCAGGCTGTTGAGTAACCCAGCGCGGCAGTCAGGCAACGCCTTTGTAAAAGCCGCTGACATGAAATCGGCGATCGGGCCCGATTGCCCGATCACTCGTCGCCACCGCAATCTCGACAGAGTGGGCACTGTCTGAAGCACCGTCATTCTGTCGCCAGGCCTCTCGACGACAACGCGACTGCGGCCTGCGGCGCGCTGCGATTGACCGCGGCAGTCGACGATAGCGGGCGAGCGCCGGCCGCGAACCGCTTCAGTCGGCCACTCGCCGGCAACGGGCGTGGGCGATACAACCAGGCTTCGTGGCCGGAGGCGCCCATGGCCATCGCGACGACAGTCGGCTCACCAGGGGCGTTGCTGTTTTGCACGGGGTGTCGTCGCGCTGGCGCTGCCTGGCATCGATGTTCGGCGAGCTACGGCACTGCGAAATAGCGCTCGATGAGTCTTGGATCATCGAAGTGCCGCCGGCCGACGAAGGCCGTCGCGTGTCGCCCCCATTGCCGCATGGCGCCCGGGTCGGGCACGCCCATCGGCCAGAAGAAGAAACGCTCGCCGCGCTGCGTGCCGGCGACGATGCCATCGCGGCCGAAAAGGCTGTATCGGGATCCGTCGTCACGTCGCAGGCTCCTGAGCCGATCGTCCGACGCCAAGGCATAGGTCCGTGGCACGGCGTCGTCAGGACCCCGTTGATAGCGGACGTTCTGGATGTAGTGCGTTCGGGCGGCGATGCGCAACACGATACGGTCGCCCGGACGCCATGCGGCGAGTGTCGGTGCGACCAGGATCGGTTCTTCGAGTGGCCTCAGATCCTCGCGCGCGTGCAGCTTCCCGGTAGTAACGAACAGGTGGTAGCAACCGCAGTTGTGGATGCTGTCAAAAAGCAGCGGTTCGCCGTTGCCGTCCAGCGTCACTCGCCAGGTGATGCCATCCAGTCGGCCGGCCAGCAGGTCGATCGGGTGCATCGATGGCCGTGCCGGAAACCAGAAGCTGTAGACCAGCTGCAGGTAGGTGTCGTCGCCAAACCGCGTGTGTGCGGCGCGCACGAAGACCACGGTTTGCGATACATCGACGTCCGGTCTGCCCGCGTTGTCCAACAGGGGCATGCCGATCCGGTCGTTGCGGTCGACGTGGTCGATCTCGAGGGTCGGCGCGAAGGTCACGAACAGGCGTGTCAGATCCGATGCGGACGGCAGCGGTATCCGCAGGGGATTGCGCCGGGCGCGAGCCAGGATCTCGACCGGGTCTTGCTTGTCTGCCACCGGCCCCGGCGCCGGGCCATAGCGCAGCAGGCCTCCCGCCAGCGGCAGGTCCTCGAGCGGCGTCGCGAGCACCGCCTTCGTGTCGGAGTGGTAGGCGGATACGCCCTGCAGGAACGGCAGCGCGGTCAGGGGATAGAGGCCGAGCAGCCGCTGCCAGACGTGGTATTCGTCGGGCACCGCGATGACGTCCCGCAGCCCGGCGACCGATTCGTCGTCGGACAGATCCCTGCGAACGAGTTCCTCGCCGCAGCGCGTCAGTTCCACCGAGAGATCCTCGGTGCCCGACCGGCCCAAGTCGAGTTCCGCCCGATCCTGCGCCGGCAGGTTGGCAAATTCCAGCATGCGTGCCTCGGTGTCGAGACCACGCAGGAGATCGATCCACAATGCCTCCGCCGGCCGACCCATCGGGTCGTATCGGTAGCTGGCCAGGAAGCGGTTCGCGCGAAGGTACGGGAACCCGTCGATCCTGGCGCTACCGCCATCGCGCACGCCGGCACGATCGACGGCGGCATCGAGGGCCGATAACAGCTGCTCGCACCGGGCCGCCTGGTCGTCGGCGGGTATCCGGGGATCTTCTGCAACCGTTGAGCATCCGGCTGCTGCAACAATCGACAGGAATACCAGAGCATTACGACTTGATCGCATCGTCACGGCTCGCATCGTTGCGGTGAGACCCGGAGATGCTAGCAGTGAAGAAGGGGTGAGTACCCTTCGATTTCGACAAGGGTACTGACCCCATTTTTCTTTCTGTTTCACGCTACGGCGCAACAGCGGGAACCGTTGCCCATCGTGGCGCTTCCTTTGGTCGGTTTTAGGGTGCAAACGGTCGGGAACGAACGGAGCGGCAGGCCCTACCTGAGTGTTTCTCTTTCTGAGCAGAACGCATACACTTCGTGCCACTATCTTGCCGGTCGCCGGAGCAAGTCGCACTTGAATTCAGACGCAAGCCAGCGTGCATCGCACGAAATCGTAATCCACAAAGACCAATTCACTCCGATCCAGTTTGTCTCCGGCCTGATCAGTCGAATGACCGGAGTGCCTTTCTACCAGGCACAAGAAATTGCGCAGAGAATCCACGTCGCGGGTAAGTACGTTTTCGGTCCTTACGCGCATCCGGTGGCTGAAGCCATTCATAGTGCCGCCAGGGAAGAAGTCGACAGGGCGGGACACTCCCTACTGATAGAGTTGGTCGACGTCGCCAGGCCGGACGAGAGTGGCGTCAAGGTCTGTTCATTTTGCGGCAAGGCGAGCTCTGCTGTGCCAAAGATGTTTGCCGGTCAGCGCGCCGATATCTGCTCTGAATGTGTGGCTAGGAGTGCCGGTGAATTGGCGAGCCTGTTGCCGACGGCTCGCGTTCATTTCATTTGGGAACTGCTGGACTGGCATTTCGGTGATCGTTCCATCGACGAATTCGTAAAGACAGTCCGGACTTACCCCGGGCGGGTCCGCGCCGACCTCCAGGTTGCGGTGGAGGCCATTTTTGACTCTTCCGCAGTCAGAATCGTTGGCTTCGCGCAGTCGTATGGCTATGAGAGGTGTGATCTCTCATCACTTTGGCGAAGTGGGCGCAATGCGATTGGTGTTGCGCCGATCTCTTTCGAAGAACTGGATATTGGAGAGGGTGAGCCAAAGCAATGCCAGATCAACGGGCTGTGGATGCTGGTTGACGGCGAAGATCGCTATGCGGCCGTAATGTCCCGAGAGCAGGATTACCAGGGCGGATACTCGATCTATCTGGAGATCTCCGGACCCCAAGGGGTGGCCACTGCCGACATCACCCGTAGGGTTTTCGACGAGATTGAAGACCACATCCGAAAGGCCCAGTCGTATCGGGGAAAAGTGCTGTCCCTCGAGCAGTCGCCGCACTACGGCGGCAGTTCGACGGGTATCACTGTGCACAAGATGGAACCAGTCTCCCGTGCGGATATCATCTTGCCCGACAAGACTCTCGAGGAATTGGAACGGACAGTCGTTCGTTTTTGCAGGCAACGCAAGCAACTGAGGGAGCTGGGACTGCAAACCAAGCGCGGGGTGATGTTCTGGGGCCCGCCTGGGACAGGCAAAACCCACACCATCCGCTACCTTGCGAGCCAGCTTCACGAGCACACCACTTTCTTGGTCACGGCGGAACAGATCGGATTGTTGCCGGAGTATTTTTCGTTAGCGCGGTTGCTGCAGCCCGTAATCTTCGTGATCGAAGATGCAGACCTCTTGGCCAAGTCGCGGGGCATGCTGCACGGGGCAAGCGAGGAGATGTTGCTGAATCATCTGCTCAACGAGATGGATGGCTTGAAGGAAGATGCCGACATCTTGTTCGTGCTTTCCACCAACAAACCCGAAGTCCTCGAGGAAGCCTTGGTTGCGCGTCCGGGAAGAGTCGATCAACTCATTGAGTTT
>JASJCU010000062.1 GCA_030065815.1 Gammaproteobacteria bacterium
CCGCGCACAACTCCGCGTGCGGCGAGCACAGACGCGGGCCCCGGCGTCGCATCGACCGACCGAGAACCGCGGCGACGACTGGCGGATGCGGGCCGCCCGGAAACCGCGGCCGCAACCGACCAGGATGCCGCGCACAGCCACTCGGTGACAGGGACGGGGGCGGAACGAACGCCCGGGCAAGCGGCGACGCCGGAGACCGTGCCGGCAACGGGCAAGACCCGGCCCAGGCGTGTCTCGGCAATGCGCAGATCGACCGACCTGGCGCGTGTCACGGGTGATGGCCAGCGCCCGCGACGCGCTACCCCCGCATCGCAGGCGACCGCACGGACCGGGCCGATCCGCGCGTCAACTGTTGATGTAGCTCTCCAGTTGCGCGATCAGGAACTGCTGCTCCGAGATGACCGCCTTTACCAGGTCGCCGATCGACACGACGCCGACGATCTCGTCGTCCGACAATACCGGCAGGTGCCGGACCCGCTTGTCGGTCATCAACGCCATCGCCTGTTCAATGGTCTGCTCGGGCCGGGTGCACAGTACCTGGGACGTCATGATGTCGGTGACCCACGTGTCCGGTGACGACTTACCCTCCATCGCCACCTTGCGCACGTAGTCGCGCTCGGTGACGATGCCCCGCACCTGGCCGTCTTCGACGACGAGCACCGAACCCACCTCGTTGTCCGCCATCACGCGGAGGGCTTCGTGCGCGCTGGTTCCGGGACCGACGGACCAGAAGTCGTGACCTTTGGAATCGAGTATCTCTCTGACCTGCATGCTGTGTTCCACCTGTCGTTTTTGTCTTGCTCACGCTCGCGGCGATGGCAACGCGATGACCGCCGCGAACGCCTGTCGGTTGACCGCCGCCACCGGGCGATTCGAGTTGTCGCTGGAAGCCCACGCGGCTCCTGGAATAGTAGATGCAACCGTTGCGAAAATCGAAGCCGCCCGCCCGCTGGCGTTGCATGCCGCTGACAGCCCGATTCGCACCGGCCTTTGGACGTCCTCCACGACGCTGCGCATCGTGTATTGCAGGTTGGACGGCAGCCCCGTCGCGCCACCGCCCCGGGGTGGGCTTCGGCCCGGACCGGCAGCGTCTAGACCGCGACGATACCCAGCAGAGCCCTGACCACACCGGCAAGACTCTCGCCCGCGATCAACCCCGACGCGGCCGCGATCAGGTAGCGCTGCGCCAGACTCGGTACATGGCGTTCGAGGGCTCTGCCAACCAGGCTGCCGAGAAACATCGTCATCGATATCGACGCGGGTATCACCATCGCGAGCCCGAATGCCGGTATGTTCGGCATCCACGCCGGGGCGAAACGGTGCTGCAGCCAGGCACCGACCGCCCCCATGCCCCCGCCGATCGCCACCGCCCACAGCGCGCTGGGCGGCATCGCATCGAGCCCGTCGCCGAGGGTTTCGGCGACCGCTTTCCAGGTGGCGACGGCGGGCGCCGGCCACTCCTCGGTGACCAGCATCGTCACCGGGTCCGGTATCAGGCGGAGGTAGACGATGCTGCCGACCAGGCTGCCGGTCAGTACACCGAAGCACTGCGCCACGACTTGATGCCCCGGCGGCGTGCCGACCATGTGGCCGACCTTCAGATCGTTCAACAGATCGGCGCTCTGGCCGGCCGCACCACCCGCGACATTGGCGCCGATCAGGTTGGCGGTGGTCTCCCCGGGCGCTGTGATGCCGGTCGTCAGCTGCGATACCTTGCCGATCGCGCCGATCGGCGGGATACCGGTCTCACCGACCACGCGGGATGCGACCGTGGCGAGCAGGAACGCGATCGGCACCGCAAGCGTCGCGATCAGCCACTGGATATCGAAGATCGCGATCTGCGCAACGACGACGACGGCGCTGGCCGTCAAGAGCCCGATCAGGCGCGGCCACCCGGCGCCGTCGGCATCGACAGCCGGGCCGCTGCCGCCCAGAGCGGACATGCTGCGCCGCGCGGATGCTGCCTGCAACAGCAGGCGTGTCAGTGCTGCCGCGACCATCACGGCGACACCCGGCCATAGCAGCCACTCGATCATCGTCGGGAACCAGCTCAGGGTCGGATCGTCGGCGCCGGCCGTGATGAAACCCTGCGACAGTCCCCAGGGCCCGAGCACGCCCCAGGACAGGATGCTGCCGAGCAGCAGGGACAAACCGGCACGAAAACCGATGATCGCGCCGAAACCGGCAAGCAGTAGCGATGGGTCGAAGACAAAGGTCAGGTTCTTCGCACTGACCCCGCCATAGCCCGTCAGCTTGCCGGTCGCCGGGAGCAGGAACCCCAGGCTCGGTCGTGGCAGCGCATGCGCGCCGCTGTCGAGCCACTTCAGCACGCCCGCGGTCACCGCCGACCCCAGCAGCACACGCAGCTTCAGCGCGGCTTCGCGGCCGTGGCTGAAGATCTCCTGCAGCGTCTCCGCTGTCGCTCGCCCGGTCGGAAACGGGAGGTCGCTGCGCAGTATCAGCGAGCCGCGCAGGTACCAGGCGACCCAGATGCCCAGGAAACTGACCGCGAACACCCATCCGGTCAGCTGCGGTAGCGGCATGTTGCCGCCCGACAGCATGGCCAGCGCCGGTATCGGGGCCACGAGACCACCGGAGATGATGTTGGCCGACGACGACGCTGCCGTTTGCGTGATGTTGGCCTCGCCGGCACCGAGACGGGCAGCGATCCGCAGGCGCTCGAGCAGTGCCCAGAACCCGGCGACGAGCAGCAGGGCGATGATCGAGATGTTGAACGACCAGCCGATCTTCAGCCCGGAGTAGATATTGCACGGTGTCAGCAGCGCGCCGATCAGCATGCCGCCTGCAACGGCGCGTAGTGTCAGATTCCTCTCGTTCACCGCTCGATCGGGGCCCGGTGGTCACCGCTGTCGCTGTGTCTGCAGCCCCATGCTGTCCAGCAACTCCACGCTGCTGAGGACATGGCAGTAGATCATGTTGATGATCTCCAGTTCCTTGCGGTGCAGATCGTCGGTGCCGGCGGCGCAGCAGTCCTCGACCACGACCACGTTGAAGCTCTCATCGGCGAGGCTGCGCACGGTCGACGAGACGCACTGATCGGTATAGATACCGGTTACGATCACGTTGCGTATACCCATGTTCGCCAGCACCAGCCGCAGGTTGGTACCGGTCAATGCGCTGTCGGTGGTCTTGGTCACGACGATCTCGTCTGGCAAGGGCGCGAGCTCGGCAACGATCTGCGATTCCTCGGACGTCGTCGGCATCAGCAGGTTGTTCCAACCCGGCATCTTCTGGCTCAATGAGCGATCCCTGCCATCCTCGAGCAGACAGGCGATGCGGGCGTGGACGACATCGATGCCGTGGTGGCGGAAGGTATCCTGCAGGCCACGCAGGTTCGGGATCACTGTCTCGCGCATGCGGCGAAAGAACGGCGCCCAGCGTGCGTTTTCGGCGTCAGTCGCCTTGGGCGTCAGCCCGTAGTTCTGCACATCGATGCACAGTAACGCCGTGGTGGCGGCCTCGAGCGACAGGTCATCCGGCTCTGGCGCGCCCTGGTAGTAAAAAGAGCGGTTGGCTGTCTTCCAGTTCATCAATCAGGCCCCCGTGTTGGCAGCGGTCGGCCGCGTGCGACCGGCAACGTCTTGCCGACACTACTGGACAAGGCCCGCGCCTCCAAGCCTCGTTACCGCGCCGGCCGCCAGGCAACCGGCGTCCCCAAAGGCGCCGCCGCCCGGCCGCGGTCGATGTCCAGCGCCGGTTGCAGAGCTAGACCCCCGAACTGCCTGCGCGACCCGCGGGCCGACAACGGCACCGGCTAGGCAACAACGCCCTCCTGCACCACGCCCAGGTCGATCAGTCGCTGCAGAACACCTCTGGTCTTCCGTCGCAGCGTGTCCCTGAGTAGCCGGGTCGCCGGCGTTATCGATTGCCTGCTCGGGAAGATCAGCCAGAGCTCAGTCGCCGGATGCCGGAACTCCGGCATCAGCGAGACCACTCTGCCGGCGATCAGGTCGGCCGACACATCGAGGCACGACTTGACCGCAACACCCCGGCCGGCGACGCACCATCGCCTGACCAGGTCGCCATCGTTGGAGGCCCGGTTGCCGGTCATCTTGATCTTGTAGTCCCTGCCGTCGCCGCAAAAGGTCCAGACGTCGTGGGTGACGTCGTGCAGCTGGTAGAAGAGCCCATTGTGCGACGGCAGGTCGTGCGGGTGTTGCGGCGTGCCGTTCGCATCCAGGTAGGCCGGCGCCGCGCACAGCAGTATCGGGACGTTGCAGATCTTGAATCCGTACAGGTTCGCGTCACCCGGCGCACCGTAGCGGAGGGCGATATCCACCGAATCGCGGTAGAAGTCGAGGTTGCTGTCACTGATCTGCGATCACAGGCTGACACCGGGATGGGTCTCGATGAATTCATCGAGCCAGGGGACGACGAGATTCCGGCCGAGGTCCGACGACATCGTGATGCGCAACTCGCCGTCGACGACGTCCATGTCGTCCTTGATGTTCTGCCTGGCCTGATCCAGCGTCAGCAGTGCCCGTTCGCACAGGGGCAGGAATCGCTCACCGGCGCCGGACAGTCGCAGCTGCCGGGTCGTGCGAACGAACAGCTGTGCCCCCAGCGCGGCCTCCACCCGTTTCAGCGCTGCACTGGCGGTCGTGTTGCGCATGTCGAGGCTGGCGGCTGCCGCGGTGATGTTGCGGAACTCCGCGACTTTGACAACGACTCGCAGGTCATCGAGCTGCATATTCTGCAAAATTTCTGGATAGTGTTTCCGTCATTATGCCGTTTTCCGTCACATCTTCGATGGCTAGTATCGGCCCCAGCGATCACCCACCTGGAGAAGCCCCATGAAAGCCATCGGCTATGCCCAATCCCTGCCCATCAGCGATCCCGCTTCCCTCAGCGACCTGGAACTGCCCCAGCCGACGGCGGGCGGCCGCGACCTGCTGGTCAGGGTCCGGGCGATCGCCGTCAATCCGGTCGACTACAAGGTCCGCCTGCGGTTCACCCCCGCCGACGGCGAGCACAAGGTGCTGGGCTGGGATGCCGTGGGCGAGGTGGTCGCGACCGGCGACGCCGCAACGCTGTTCGAGCCGGGCGACATCGTCTACTACGCCGGCGACCTCAACCGCCAGGGCAGCAACGCCGAATACCAACTCGTCGACGAGCGGCTCGTCGGCCGCAAACCCAAGAGCCTGTCGGACGCTGAAGCCGCCGCACTGCCGCTGACGACCATCACCGCGTGGGAGTTGCTGTTCGAGCACCTGGCGATTCCACAACAGACGCCGGGATCGACGGACAAGACCGACGACGTGATCCTGGTCATCGGCGCGGCAGGCGGCGTCGGTTCGATCCTGCTGCAGCTCGCCAAGGTCCTGACCGGATCTACCATCGTCGCCACGGCGTCACGCGAGCGCTCACAGGCCTGGGTGAAACAGCTGGGCGCGGACCACGTGGTCGACCACACACAGCCGTTGCAGCCGCAGATCGATGCCCTGATCGACAGCGGCCACTTCAGCCACGTGACCCACGTTGCGAGCCTCAACAGCACGGATTCGTACTTCGAGAGCTACACGGAGCTGCTCGCACCGTTCGGCAAGATCGCAATGATCGACGACCCGGCAGGGCCGCTGGACGTCATGAAGATGAAGCCCAGGAGCCAGTCGCTGCACATAGAGTTCATGTTTGCGCGCTCGATGTTCGACGCGCCTGACATGGCAGAACAGGGTCGGTTGCTGAACCGCGTTGCCGAACTGATCGACTCGGGCCACATCCGGACGACCATCGGCAGGCATCTTGGCGCGATCAGCGCGGACAACCTGAGAACGGCACACGGCGAACTCGAGTCGGGCCGATCGATCGGAAAGATCGTGCTCGAAGGTTTCTGAGTTCTGATTCGCGCCAATCTCGCGCAGGTCGTGGATCGAGATTGAGATCCGCCAGAGGGTGCCGGACTGCGGCTGGTTCGCGCGATTCGCGTGCCAGTTCTGGCCCTGAGACAAGGCCGGGTTGCGGCGGAGTCGGCCAGAAATGCCTAGCTTTCGCAGTACCACCGGGCATACCATCACCGATTCGCGAGATCACCACTTTGCGATATCGATCCCCGGGCGGGCGACACCTTCCAAACCGCCAAGTCACGTCTGTCGGGTTGGTCGAGGAGGGCTTGCGCAGCGATGGAAAGGCTCATGCTCTGGGCCATGCGCCGACCGGTCTGGGTACTGCTGGCGACATGCGTCGTCAGTGCGCTTGCCCTGACGCAGCTGCCCAAGCTGGAGATAGCGATATCGCCACAATCGCTGATCATTGAGGGCGACCCGAAGCAGTCGTTCCTCGACGACGTCAGGGATACCTTCGGGTCCGACCGAATCACGATCGTCTACCTGTCTGATCGCAACCTCTTCGCTCCGCAAAAGCTGCGCGCGATCGCGACGGTCGTGGAGTCGATCGAGCGACTGCCGTTCGTCGCCAAGACGCGCAGCCTGTTCAGTGTGCCGGACCTCAGGGTTCGCGACGAATTCGTCGTCACCGATCCTTTTCTGGCGACTGTGCCGGACGATGCCGAGACCCTGAACGCGATCATCGAGCGCGCGAAACGCAACCCCTTCGTCGAAAGGAACCTGCTCTCGCAAGACGGCAGGTCGATGGCTGTCAATGTCTACCTTCGCCCGCAGGCCGGCGATGCCGACCCGTCGTTCGACGACCGTGTGTCCAAGGCCATCTCCGAGGCGATTCGTCCGTTGTCCGGCCAGCTGGATCAGGCCTACCAGATCGGCCTGCCCTACGTAAGGTCGGCGATCGCCGACACCGTCGCAGCAGAGCAGGTTCAGACCATAGCAGCGGCGTTGCTGGTGCTCGTCGTCGTCCTGTTCCTGCTGTTCCGCCGCCTGTCGGCCCTGCTGATACCCGTGATCACCGCGAGCCTGAGCATCGTGTGGCTGCTCGGCGGCATGGCCGCTCTCGGTATCCCATTGACGATCCTCACCGCGATCGTCCCGGTACTGTTGATCATCGTCGGCTCGACCGAGGACGTGCACCTGCTCGCTGAGACGTTCGACGGGCAGCGCGAAGGGCTTGCGCTGCAGCGGGCCATTCGACGCACAGTCCGGCGGCTCGGGCTGGCGATCGGCCTTACCTTTGTGACGTCATATCTGGGCTTTCTCGCGATAGGCGCGAATCCCATTGCCCTGGTGCGTGACTTCGGCCTCGTGTCATCCACCGGCCTCGCGATCAACTTCTTCATAACCGCGACACTGGTTCCCATCCTGCTCAGACTGCTCGGCAGTCCGACGACAACAGACCGCGTGCGCTGGGGCGCGGTGCTGTTCGACAACGTCAGCCGACGGATAACGCGCGTCATCCTCGCCTACCGGCGCTCGGTTCTCGTGGCTTCGCTGCTGCTCCTCTCCGGCCTGCTCTACCTCGCCGCATCGGTCGAGATCAACAACGATATTCTGAGCTACTTCGGGCCGGAGTCGCCGGTGCAGCAGCGGGCGACGACCCTGAAGAACGAACTGTCAGGCATCTACACGCTCCAGATCGTCGTCGATGGCCATATCGACAATGCCTTCGAAAGGCCCGCTTTTCTCGAAGAGCTACACGAGATCCAGAACTTCATCGCCGAACACCCTCGGCTCGATCACAGCAACTCGTTTGCCGATTACATCGCACTGTTGAACAGCGCCGTCAACGACACCGGCACCCCGGAGCTGCCCTATGACGACGACGTCGTTGAGAATCTGACACTGTTCATCAACCCCGGCGATGCCGATGAATACATCTCGTCAGATCTCAGCGTCGCCAACATCCTGGTGCGTCACGGGATTTCCGAGTCTGCCGTTCTCGGCGAGGTGATCAAGGAGCTGGAGGACTTCGTCGACCGACGTATCGACAAGGATCTCGCCGTGACGATCACCGGCGAATCCGTGTTGACCAAGAACGCCGTCGGCTACCTGATGAAGGGCCAGCTCCGATCGCTGATGATCGTGCTCGTCGCGATATTCATCGTGGTGTCGTTGCTGTTCTTGACCGTCAAGGCCGGCGTGATCGCGGTGGCGGTCAATCTCTTTCCGATAGCGGCGCTGTTCGCCCTGATGGGGTACTTCGGCATTCCCGTGGACTCCGCCACCTCGATGATTGCGGCGTTGGCAGTCGGTATCGGGGTCGATCACACGATGCACTTCATGGTCCGCTACAGTCTCCACGCGCGCCGCCAACAGAACGAACGACACGCGGTTTCGTTGACGCTGCAGGACGAAGCGCGACCCATCGGTGCCGCGACATTGGCATTGTCCGCAGGTTTCGCGACCCTCGCGCTATCCGGCTTCCCACCGATCTTCTACTTCGGCGTGCTCAGCGCGATCACGATGATCTTCTCTTTTCTGGCGACGTTCGTACTGGCGCCCGTTCTGCTGTCGTATATCCGCCTGAACACGCTGTGGGAGATACTGGGAACACGGGTCAGATACGAATTGAAGCAGAACTGCGCGCTGTTCCGCGACATGTCGACGCAGCAGATACGCCGCATCATTCTGCAGGGCAACACGCTCGACCACCGCGACGGAGACGTGATCATGCAGTACGGCGATCATGGCGACACGTTGTTCGTCCTGCTGTCCGGCAGTGTCGTGGTCGAGAGCGGGAAGCCGGGACAACCGAGCGCCACCGTGCAGGCCATGTCGACCGGCGAGGTATTCGGTGTCGCCGCGCTCATGTGCGGCAGGCCGCGTGTCGCTTCGGCGCGGGCGGTCGGGGAAACGACGGTATTGGCACTCGATTGGCGGCGCCTGCAGCGAATCGCGCGGATCTACCCTCGCAGCGCCTACCTGCTGTTCAGGAATCTCTCGACGATCATGGGTGAACGCCTCACAGAACGCGTCGCCGCTGAAGACAACTCGAGAGGGCCTCTCGACGCGAACGACCCTGACGATCTGGCGCAGCCGGTCTCGAAGTGAGCCCGGTATCCGGCTGGCTTCTGACGACCAAGCAGTCATTTCGGGGCCTCGAGCGAAGCGGCGCACACGGTGCGTCTTCACCGATCGCCGTCGACAGGTCTCGACAGCCGCCAGGGGCGACCCAAGCATTGCTGCCAGTCGGAACCCGGCACGGCATCGACAACAGGTGCGCTCGCGTCGCTTGACCGTGTGTATGGCGTAGACTTGAACCGACTCCGGGGTCGCAGGCGACGTCGGCGGTATAGTCGAAGTGTCATCTGGAATCAAAACATCGCCAACGGCTTGACCGTTTCCGCACCCCAATCGAACAGGTATTGCGAGGAGCCTACCGAGATGAGCAACAACTACCGGATTCAATGTGACTGCGGGGCGGTCGAACTGGAGATGACCGGCACGCCGCGGGTCCAGGCCTTCTGTCACTGCGAGGACTGCCGGGCCCTGCTCGACGTGCCCTATCACTCGATAGTCGCCTGGGACAGCGAAAGGGTCGAGATCGCATCGGGGAAGGCGCATGTCGTCGAGTACAAGTACCCGACGCTGGAGATGACCCGCGTATTCTGCAGACACTGTGGCGAGACGCTCTACAATACCAATGCCATGGGCTGGCGACTGGTGTCGCAGCTGCTGATCCGCAAGTGCAACAACGGCGAGCTTCCGGGCGAGCTGCAGTCGAACGCGCATTTCTATTACGACCGCCGCATCGTCGATATCGATGACGAGCTACCGAAGGGTTAGCGAACAGTGAAACACACCCAGGCGTCTGACGGGATCCCGTTGAAGTTCTACTGCGCGTGGTACTGCCCGTTTGCGCAACGCGCCTGGATGGCGTTGCTGCACAAGGGGCTCGACTTCGAGTACATCGAGGTCGATCCCTACCGGGAATCGCAATGGTGGCTGGAGATATCACGCGGCCGGGCAATGGTCCCGGTGATTGTCTCGCCACCCGATGGAGACGCAGGACCGACCACGGTGATCGATTCGACCCGGATCCTGGAATATCTCGAAGACCTGGTGCCCGATTGCAACCCGCTCTATCCCGACGATGCCAACACCAGGGCCGAGCTGCGCTTCTGGATCGATCACGTCAATGAGCGGATCGTCCCTCACATGTACCGCTTTCTGCGCGCCGAGCAACCGGGTGACAGCCGCAATGCCTCGCGACAGGCATTGCTTGAGGGCCTGCGGGCGTTCGGCGAAGCGCTGTCGCCGAGCGGCCCATTCTTCGCCGGTACCGAGCTCACGGCAGTCGATCTCGCGCTGGCCCCCTTTGCCTACCGAATCGATACGCTGCTGGGTCACTACCGCGCGTTCGCTGTACCCAGCAGCGGGGATGGCTGGCCGCGCTACCAGCGCTGGTTCAGGTCGATGTGTGACACCGCCATCTTCAAGGCCACGCTTAGCGATCCGGACAGCTACCGGCAACGTCTGATCGAACACTACCTGCCGTACAGCCAGGGCAGAGAACAATAGGACGGCACCGGCTCGCCCTCCCCCCGGTTGGAACCTATGGGCGGCTTCTTTCAACACGCTGCGAGAACGACATCGCAGCACCGTGGGGATGTCGGCGATCGCCGGAAAGCAACGCTGTCTTGGGATGCCGGCAGCCGTGTAGAAAACCCGTGGCCGGCCACTCTGGTATGTTTGCCCGTGTTCGATCGAATACGCGCCGCAGCGGCCGAGCCGACGAGGTACCCATGCACGTCCCGACGAAACCGATCAACGACTACCCCTGGTTCATCCGGCTGTTCTTCTGGAACCAGAAGCGCCGCTACGGAAAGGTACTGGAACCGGGCATGCTCTGGGGCAGATCGCCGTGGGTGTTCTCGACGCTGGCACTGCTCTACGGAGCGCTGGACAGGAAGCGCTCTCCGCTGACCCCGGTATTGCGGTCCCTGATTACCGTGCGCGTTTCGCAGATCAATCATTGTGATTTTTGCGTCGACATCAACTCGGCGACGCTCACCAAGCGGGGCGTGCCGGACGACAAGATCGAGGCGCTGTGGGAGTGGCAGCAAAGCCCGTTGTTCGACCAGACCGAACGGGTCGCACTGGAATATGCCGAGACCGTCACGCACTCCGAGCGCTACGTCGACGACGCATTGATCGCAAAGGTCAAGGCCCACTTCGACGACGACGCGCTGATCGAACTTACCGCCCTGATTGCGTTCCAGAACCTGTCCAGCAAGTTCAATGCCGCGCTGGATGTCGCACCGCAGGGATTTTGCCGTCTGCCATCAACACGCCCCGAGCAGGACGACTGACAGCGTTCCTGTCATTGGCATCACAACGCGTCGTAGGTCAGCAAGTTCCCGACCAAAGTGGCACGTGAACCTGAAGGTCGCAGGTCGCACAACGGCAATACTGAACGCGCCTTTCTCACCCGGCCCGGTTGGCAATGAGGTCTCGGGCAGGGCTGGCATTTCGGCCTGCAGCGCGATCAGATCCGTGCTGCCCGTGCCAGGGTGTTAAAACCGCTGACGCTACGATGGGAGACAGCACCGCCTTGTGACGCTGTGCCAGCCAACGGCCGGCTATACTGATTCGAGACGAAAATATCGCTCGCGGTAACGATGAAAAGACTGATTCCGGCACTCCTCGCGTTGACGGCCGCGGGCATGGCGCAGGCGTCGACCCTGTCGGTCGGCCTGGGCCGCTTTTCGTCATCGTTCGGCGACTGTTTCGTCAGCAACACAAGCAGTTCGTTTCTGAACCGGCTGAGCATCGCGGACAGCGCACCGACCAGCAGCGCGGCGGGTTCCGGCAGCCTGAGTTCGGCGGCGCTTGCGGCTTACGACAAGGGCGTCGGCGTCGAGACGCGCTCGGCCGCCCAGGGAAACCCCACGCAAGCCGGGTCGCACGTTTCAGGATCCTGCGCACGCGCATCCATTACGCTGGACGACCTGATATTGAGCGGGCCCAGCGGCGCCGTGATCACCACGTCGTTCGCCACGACGCTGCGAGGCGAGATGCACTTCGATACCAACCCGGGCGGCACGTCGTCCACGAGTGTCTTTGCGCAGCTCGTGTCGCCGGGTGGGGCGACGAGCCTGGACGGCATGAATATCCCGGTCAGCTTCGTCAATGCCGGCGACGAGCCGATCGTCATTGACGAGATCTTGCGCTCGGTCCCCTTCGCCGCCACGGTCGGGGATGCCTTCTCGGTAACCCTGTCCCTGTCAATCGAATCCTTGACCCGCGCGGGGCGCTTTCTGGACGGCGGCGGCTTTGCCGCCGGAATCGCCGGCAACACCGCGATCTTCAACGACACGTTAGCCTTCGTGACCGACAGGCCTGTCTTCGACCTGCCAGACGGCTTCTCGATCGATTCGGTTGACGGGTTGATTGTTGCGAACCGGTTCCTGGGTCCAACCGATCCCGACCCGCCGGCCTTGCCGCTACCCGGCACGCTGTCGATGCTCCTCGGCGGCGCCTTGCTGCTGGTCAGCGGTCGCCGGCGGCCGTATGCCTGACGCACGCCTGGCCGAGCGGTCGATTCGACGCACGCCAACTGCAGACCGCTGCCTGTCGCTCGCCGCACCTGCGTGCGGCAACGGCAAATCGCGGGCGTACGTCAATGAAACGACAGAACCCAGGGAGCCCGGGGGCTGCGACGAAGCCCGTGCCCTGCGGGTTGCCACGTGCCCTGTCGTCGTGACGACAAGGCCGGCTCGGCCGCCGCGCGCTGGGGACTCGGTCGCACGAATGCCCGCGTACCCGCGGCACATCCGCCAATCGTGATCTCGCCTGTGCGCCGGCGCTGTCTGCAGCCGAGATAATCGACGCGACCCGCTCGCCTGTCGCACGGCCGGCGATCTCGCCACCCATTGTGGGCATCCCCGGCCACGGCTTCATGATCGTCTGAGGTTCTTCAGAAGCACCGCTACAAACCGTCGAGCCAGCGCCCCGTGAGGCGGTTCCGCCAACACGGCTGGCCGGAGCGGTATCTCTGCGGTCGCTGCGGTGCCGAGAGCCCGGCAATCGGCGCCGTTGGCAGCTTCGGCGCGCGGTATTTTGGCGTCGCTCGGTGATCGCCGCGGCTTGGTCGAGGCCTCAAGGAGGTGTGTGCCAGCAGGCTCTTTGCTAATCTGAAACCATGCACTCAAGCTTGCGCGTAATCCCGCTCACGGCTCGCTGAACGGGGCCTTGGGAGCGCCAACCGTTGATGCCCGGGAGACCCTCGTCGATGGATGTCAGGCCTTTGCGTTACTGGCACTTGCTTCTCGCTGCATCCGTCCTCTCGTGGTCGCTCGCGTCGGCAGGTAACCCGCATTCACGCGAAGGACGCACGGCGATTCGCGGAGTCATCGAGCGCTGGCTGGCCGCTGAGGGGCTGGCGCAGGATCTGGAGCTCCAGAAGCTACGTTGGGGCCCACATGCAGATAATCCAGACGCAAAGTGGTTGAAACTGGAACTGCGTTTTGTCTCGCAAGGGACCAACCAGGATCAGGAGAACCGTCGCTTTCAGCAGCTGCTCGAGAGATATCGGGGTATTGCCGGCACCAGTCTGCCAGATCGGCTTTTCTACAAGTTCTTGCATGCGTCCGGCGTGCAACGCCGCGATGCCTATGTCGCGATTGGCGTACTGACTCGAACGTTCGAGAGTCGCTACGACCCGACTGCTGGCCAGCTCGCGTTTCGCGAGACCGATGATCGCCTGATACGCCGATCGACCCTGCTCAGAATGCCTGTTCAAACGGCCCAGGTCCTCCGGAAGCCGGTTGGCCTGGGTTTCGGGAGGGAGGATCCGGACGACCTGCCGCGCCGCATACAGCACGCCTTACAACGGTTTTTCCTGCAGCACAATCAGCAGGCGGGCCTGCCGCCACCGCAACTGACGCTCAAACCGCTCGAACGCTGGTACGCGGGAATAGAGGTGCAGGGAACCCGCAAGCTCGTATTGACCGACAAGAATTATTGGGAACGACTGCAGGTATCGATCGAGCTGCATGCTGAAGGCGACGAGGTGAGGGCTGTGTGCTATCTCGATGGCATGTACGCCGCTGGGCTTGGTTCACGACTGCCCGCAGAAGACGGCTATGCCGACATGGATCCCGCGTATCGCCCGGAGCTCGAACGCTTTGTCGATGCCTTGTTGCACGACCTCCAGGCCGATTTCGCGGCAGGAGCGCAATAGACATGCGGAGGATTGGCAACGCATTCATCTTGTACCCGGTCTTATACTCGTCTCAATGCCGGTCGGCCGGTTGGCAGACGGGGTTCGACTTGGATTCGGCCGCCTGGCTGTGGCCGTTGATTGCCGCATCGATCGTTGCCGTGCTGGCACTCTGGCACTGGATACACACACAGAAGCTGCGCACGATCTTCGTGTCCTACCGACGCTCCGACAGCGCCGAAGAAACGGCACAGATCGTCGGCGCGTTGGCTCGACACTTTGGCGCCGGGCGAGTGTTTCATGACGTCACCTCGATCCGTCCCGGCGATGACTTTCGGCTCGCGATATCACGCACGCTGCGCAGGTGCGACGCGGCTTTGGTCGTTATCGGACCGACCTGGACGGACTGCCAAGACGAAGCAGGCGCTCGCCGCCTGCTACAGGATCACGACGTTGTGCGGATGGAAGTGGCCACCGCACTCGAATCGGGTGCGCTGGTTGTACCGATGCTGGTAGGGGGCGCCGAGATGCCGAAAGCTGAAGCGCTACCTGACAACCTGAAGCGGTTGCGCGATCGCAATGCGGTCACGTTGTCTGCCGATCATCGGACGGCACTGACCGCACGCCTGGCCCCGGCCGTACGTGCGGCGCCGCTGCGACGCAGCCCGCTGTTCCTCGGGCTGTGCCATCTGGACGTTGCCTTTTTGCTGCTGGTGTTCTTCCTTGTCGGTGGCATGACGGCGGTCGAGTTCAGCACGGCGCTGGGCATTGTATTGCCGGCGCTGGCCGCGGTGTTGTCGGTCGCGGTATGGCAGCGTTGGGGGACCTCTCGGCCTCCGATCAGATCGCTTCGGGTGTCACCTGCCGCGGTGCTGATCCCCCTGCTCTTTGTGGCATTGATCGCTGCATTGGTGGCGATGAAATCACTGAACTGGGGAATCGCGTCCTTCGAGACGTTCAAGCTGGCCCTGGTGATCACAGAGATTCTTTTTGCGGGCTATACCGGGATTGCGCTGGCTTCGATGCAGACGGAACAGGAAGCAACGTGAAGACGCTTCGCAAATGCCTGGTCATCGCAATGCTGATCGGATTGGTTACGACAGTTGCCGCACAGTCGAGCGATTCCGTTCGCGATTCTGCGACGACAGCAGAAAAAATTGCAGATGACCAGGCCGTTGACCTGATCCGGGAGATGATCGCGGCCAACGACCCGTCTGCATGGATCGACGCCAACAAGCCGCGTTTCACGCCCGAGATTGCCGACGCGGCAGATCGGATTGCGGGCACCGCGTTGCAGCGCGGTCAACACAATACGGCAATATGGTCCTCCACGCTCGCCAGCCTGGCGCATGCTCACCTTGGGCGAGATGAGCATGCACTTCGAAGCACGTTGACGCGAACACAGGTGTTTTTCATGTTGGCCAACACCGCCGACGCCTACGAGTCTGTGTATCGCTCGGCGCAACAGGTCGGCGACCGTGCAACGCAGCTCGGTTTGCCGGAGATCGCGTTTCGGGGCGCGGTACTGGCCGCTGATGCAACGTTCTTTCACAGCAAGTTGGCGGAAGGCAATCAACGCCACGGTGAACTGCTGGCGCAAACCCTCGTTGCCGTCGCAGACGCATTGGCCCGGCTCAGGCATGCCAGTAGCTCGACCTGGGCCGAGCGACTGATCAGCCTGACTGCAGCAGCGGTTGAAGCTGCCACGAGCCAATACTTTCTGGTCCAGGAGGACATTGAATCGGCATTGGCGCAGTTGACGCCCAGGGTGGAACGGTCGATCCCTGCCGACTTCGCCTACAGCGTCGAGCAGATCGGCAACTGGGGCAAGTCAATCAGCACCGCCCGAGCGTTGGCGCACCTTTCCTATTCGCATGGCAATGCGGCTATTGCCAGTGCCAGGCTCGCGATCGCTGCACAACGCGCCGCCGAAGAACAGGCGGCGGAGCTGACCGTCGCGGTGATCAACGATCGCTATCGCGGTGAACGGAGTGCAGATGCATCGCCGCAGCGGCTCCGGCAGTTGCGTGACGAAGCCTGGGCGCTGGCGCAGGACGTGCGCGCCAGCTATCGCTCACGCAGCGGTCGCATCTGGGCGTCGTATGTGGCCGATACGCTGTTCGGCACGATGGTCAAAGATGAACTGGGAGATCAGACTTCAACTGCAGAGAGTGTGTTTGCCCGAATCGAGTCGATGAAAGCGCGGATGTTGTTGGACCGCCTCGCCAATCCCGGGACGAGAGAGGTCGACACCCACAATGCCCTTGAACTCGAGCGCGAGGTGCTGTCTTTCGAGAGTCCCGGGCTCGAGGACATCAGTCTGACATTCGAAGAGATGAGGCTGGTGAGCCAGTTGTCCGGCTTCCAATCCGTCGGCGCCCGGGACGAGTCGCGGGGAGAAGCACTGGCGGAGCTTGAGACCCTGTATCGAGACACCGAGACAGGTTATGGACAGCCGGCAGCTCCGATTCCTCTTGAAACCCTCCGAGAGACGCTCGCACCGGATGAGGCGCTGTTGGAGTACTTCATTCCCTACAACGCGCTTCACCCGGCCAGCGAACTCTGGCTGATCCTGATCACACGCGACGAAATTCACCGCACCCGCGTGGACCTTGATCAAGTGCTGCAGAAACCAAGCGGTTTTACCGGTCGAATGAGTATAGACGGCCAGGCACCCGTGGACTCCAGCGCGCTCGGCAACCTGATCGTTACGTTACGCACACATATCCGGTCCGCCGATGAAAAACAGGCCAAGCGGCTGCTTCGGGGGCTGTACCGATTGTTGATCACGCCGCTGGAATCCCTGGGATTCCGGCCAGAGTCGTACGGTCGCTTGGTGATCGTCCCGCATGGCGCGCTGCATTACATCCCATTTGCTGCCCTTCTCGATGACAAAGACCGATTCTTGATCGAGCATGCCGAGGTGGTCATGGCGCCGAGCGCGTCAATCTGGCAGTTCTTGACCAAGCGCGCCGGTGCTGGCAGCCAGTTCGTTGCGCTCGGTAATCCAGACCTCACCAGCCGCGGGGTCGCAGACCTTCCGTTTGCCGACCAGGAGATCTCGGAAATCCGCAAGATCCTGACGCTGCCGCAACGCATCTATCAGGCCGGCGACGCGACCAAGGCACGGCTGATCAGCGGAGCCGAGGACGTCGGCATTCTGCACCTGTCGACCCATGGTGAGTTCCCGGACCACAACGCCGCCGACGAGCATGCAATCTGGCTGGCGGATGATGCTGGAATGAGTGCGGCACTGAGTGCTGCCGAGGTCCGGAAATTGTTGTTGCAGCAGGCCCGTCTGGTCGTACTCAGCGTCTGCAATGGCGGCCTGTATCGAATCGGGCCTGCGGACGAACCCTACGGGCTGTTGCCGGCCTTTCTCGAGGCGGGCACACAGAACGTCATCGGGACACTTTGGCCGTTGGACGATCAGTTCGGCCGTGACTTCATGATCGAACTCTACCGGCACCTGGATCAGGGCGTTGCCGCTGCGATGCGCAAAGCCAGCCTGCGCTTCATCAACGAGGATGAGTATCTCAGGCGCTGGGCGGCGTTCGTCTTGGTCGGTTCCGGTCGCTTGAATACCGCAAGGAGATGAGCACCCGCCGTCGGGCGCTTCACACCACCCCTTACCGCTGCGATCAAGCGCCAGGGCCCGCTACGGCGTCCTGGTTTGCGTATGCCGCCGTCGCGACAAACCAGCAAAAGCTACCGAAGTTTGCGCCGCAACCGCCGCGAAAGATCGACATGCATGCGAATCTTCCGGTTATCCGGGTAGCCCTGACACTCCGACTTCCGGCGCCCCTGGTCGGAACGGAGCTCCGCACATGCATTTCCCCGGGTGCCCGCCAGGACGACCCGTCGAGCCGCCGCCCGACGGGAAGGTTCGGCCGGGACCATCGCCCGGCCAAGGTGTCACGAGATTACGCGCAATGAGTTGTGCGATGGCGGCGACTGCCGGCCGTTCCGCCAGCGAACCCGGTCTTCCGTAGACTACCGAAATCCGCGACCGCGAAGTGCCGTCTGAAAAAACGCCCTTGACTTGATCGGCTCGCCGACTAGCATAATACACTATATGGTGTATTTAAGAGACCAACGCATCGACGACGCTTTCTTCGCGCTGTCGCACCCGGTGCGCCGTGCGGTACTCGAGCAACTGTCGCGCGACGAGATGACGGTCGCTGAGGTCTCCAGGCCGCACGGTCTGTCAGCGGCACAGATGACCAAACACCTCGCGATTCTGGAGCGTGGTCGACTGATCCGACGGCAGAAGCGCGGGCGCGCCCACTATCTGCGGCTGGAACCGGACATGTTGCGCGAGATCGATCAGTGGCTGTCGCGATACCAGCGGTTCTGGGGCGAGAAACTCGATGCCCTCGATCAGTTCCTTGCGCGTAACCAGGGGGATGAGGATGCAGGCTGAAGTGAATAACGACGGGTCGATCAAGCTGCGCATCGTGCGCGAGTTCGCCCACCCGCGCGAAAAGGTGTTCGAGGCCTGGCTGGAACCGGACCAACTGGCGCAGTGGATGGGACCCGAGGGCGTGACGATGTCCGACATCGCGGTCAACGCCGTGGAGGGCGGCCACTATCATATGCAGTTCAACGACCCGGACGGTTCGGTACACAGGCTGAATGGCGTCTACCGGGAGATAACGCGATTTACTCGTCTGGCGTTCACGTGGACCTGGGAGCCGCCGAACGAAGGCGCCGACGAAGAGACCCTGGTCACGCTGGATTTCGAAACCACACCGCGCGGCACGCGTTTGACGCTCGTGCATCAGCGGTTCAGCTCCATCGAACTGCGCGATCGCCACGATTGGGGCTGGAACAGCACGCTCGACAAGCTCGAGCAGAATGCGCCGATCATGTTCCGCTGAAATACCGATTACCGACGGCCAAGCGCCGCGAGGAGGACTGATGACGACTGAGCACGCAATCAGCTGGTTCGCCATTCCGGTGGAGGACCTGGAGCGCGCCCGGACCTTCTACAGCACGCTGTTCGACATCACGATGCCGGACCTCGAGACAGCCGGCGGTACGTGCGCGGTGTTTCCGCAGATGGAGACCGGCGTTTCCGGCTCCCTGAATCCGTTCATGGGCTTCAAGCCGACTGCCGACAGCGGCGTGACCATCTGGCTCAACGCCGGCGACGACCTGCAGGTGCCGCTGAGTCGCGTCGAAACGGCGGGCGGCAAGATCTTGCAGCCCAAGGAGCAGATCGGTGAGTTTGGACACATCGCGATGATCCTCGATACCGAGGGCAATCGGGTCGGGCTGCATTCGCCGAACTGAGAATCGAACCCGTATGAATCGTGCCGCCAGGCCCGGTTCTGAAATGCCCGGGCAACAGCGAGGAGCAGCCGATGCCGTCTTTCATTTTTACCTATCACGGTGGCGACCTGCCCGCGACGCCGGCGGAAGGCGAGGCGCACAAGGCGGAATGGCAGGCCTGGGCTGCCGGGCTGGGCGCCGCATTGACGAATCCAGGGACACCGGTCGGGGCGACGCGGGTCCTCACGGCGGACGGTGTCTCGAACGATCCGTCACCGCATCCGATGCTGGGCTTCTCGATCATCGAAGCCGCAGACCTGGATGCCGCGCTGAAACTACTCGAGGACTGCCCGCACCTGAGGTATGGCGGGACGCTGGAAGTCGCCGAGATGATGCCGATGCCGGCATGAGGCCATGCACAGCGACCCCGACCTTGTGCGACGGCTGTTCGCGCTGCTTCCCGACACGCTGCAGCCACGCAAGATGTTCGGCGGCCAGTGCTGGATGCTGAACGGCAACATCTGCGTCGGCGTGTACAAACAGTTCCTGATCACCCGAATCGGCGTCGACGCGTTCGAGCGCATCGCCGACCGACCGCATGTCCATCCGATGGATATCACGGGCAGGCCGATGAAAGGCTGGGCCAAGATAGGCCCGATCGCGCTTGCCGACGATCGGGAGCTGCAGCGGCAGGTCGACTTGGCGATTCGTTTCGTCGAGACCCTGCCGGCGAAGTAGGCTCACCTGTCGTGACGATGGACGAAACTGGTCGAAGTCGGGTCGAAGCCAGGTCGGACCTGGGTCGAACCCGGCTTCGGCTACTCGGAAGGGCGACTGCACCGGGGTGCCGATCTTCGGCCGTGTATCCGGTACCCGTGGACGCGAGCCGCAGCGGATATTGTGCCGCGAGGGTCTGCCGCCTGCTGTCCACAAACGGTCCCGGCAGCGCGACTGACGGCGTTCGCGCCTTCGCCGTCCCCGCCTGGCAGGTGTCCGGGCCGACACGGCATCCGAACGCAGCGATGGCTGATCGCGGGTCAGACGCGGGCCCCGAGCCAGGCGTCGCGGCAATCGCGGCGAGTGGCCCGGCGAGCGGCCCGGCGAGGGACGACCGGGATCGATCGCCCTATCACCGGGTGCTGACAACCTGGCAGCGCGGACGCCGGGCGAGCGGCCAGGCTCCCTGGCTTGCGGACATCGACTCTCGGTCGGAACACGGTCAATCGACGACAGACGCCCAGACGGCGTCGAGATAGGTCTGAGTACGCAGCGCCGCCTCTCGATAGGAACCCCTCGCCGCGTCGTCGTCAGACTGCGCCAACGCTGCTAAGTGCTCGATCATCAGCACGTCGCCAGCGGTATCGGATGGCGTCTCGACGAACGCAAAATCCTTGCGGGTCGCCATGTCGGACCTGTAGACGTAGCCCGTCGCGACATCGTCATTCTTGAACGCGAAGCTGTTGGTCCAGTCCAGCACGAAGTCATCCAGCGACAGCATCCCGTTCGCGCCGATCAGGCTCAGGTCCATGATTCCGGTGTTGGTCGTGTAGCCGATATCGAACGTGGCGCTCTCGCCGCTGCTGAAACCCAAGAGACCGGACACGCGAACCACGGTCTCGGTAGCCGGGTCCCGCTCGGCTACCGTCGCGACACTGGTCACTACGCCCGGCGGATCCAGGTACTCGACGATCGCACGCATCGCGTACCAGCCCATGTCCCCCACCACACCCATCGGCTCCTGCGCCGGATCGAAGCGGATGTTGGTCTTGTCGTCGAACGGAAAATAAAACGCTGTGTGTAGCGACTTCGGCCGCCCCAGCTTCTCGGGTAGCGCCGCCTTTATTGCGTGCGTGCGCGGGTGATGGACGAAATGGGTGCCGTCCATGAACACGACGCCGCTGGCATTGGCGGCCGCCGTCATCCGTTCGACCGCTGCGCGCCCGGGCAGCGGCTTGTCGACGAGCACGTGTTTTCCGGCCGCGATGGCGGCCAGCGTTATCGCTTCTTTCGCCGCGGTCGGCGTCGCGATGAATACCGCCGCCACGTCGTCGCGGGCCAGCAACGCATCGAGGCCTTCGACGCCTGCGACACCGTCGCGATCGGCGACAAACGCATCCGCCGTGTCCTGACGCCTGCTCGACACGGCGACCAGTGTCGCCGCCGACGCCGACGCGATCGAGTCGGCGACCGCGCCCGCAATGAAACCCGTGCCGACGATCCCGAACCCCAGTTTCTGCATCTGACAGTCTCCAAATGGCCGTTTGCCAGAAGGCTAGTAATTGCTCATGGGTAAATAAATATGATTTGAGTAAATCTTTTTGTTACCTATGATTAACAATCATGGCACGTCGCTTCGCCCACCTCGGAGACACCGAGATCTTCTGCCGAGCAGCGGAAGACCTGTCGTTTTCGCGCGCCGCCGAGTACCTGGGAGTGACCCCGGCCGCCGTCAGTCGCGCGATCACCCGCACCGAGGAGCGCCTCGGCGTGCGCCTGTTCCGCCGCACGACGCGCAGCATCACGTTGACCGATGCCGGGCGCCTCTATCACCAGCAGGCACGGACCGCCCTGACGATGCTCGGCGACGTCGAGGGGTTGCTGCGTGGCCAGCAGGACACGCCGAGCGGCCGTCTGAGGATCAGCGTCCCGACAACCTTTGGACACCATCGCCTGTTGCCGCGGATCCACGCCTTCCGGGCCGCATACCCTGCCATCGACCTCGAAATCGACGTCAGCAACCGCAACATCGATTTCGTCGACGAAGGGTTCGACCTGGCCATTCGGATGGGCGAGCTGCCGGACTCTCGCCTGATCGCGCGAAAGCTCGCAGACATGTCGCTCGGGCTGTTCGCGTCACCCGAATATCTGCAACACCATGCGACCCCGGGGTCGATCGAGGAACTGGCAGCGTGCGCCTGCATCGCGTTCCAGATGCCGAGCACGGGTCGGATCAGCGACTGGTCGTTGCGGGTCGGCGACCGGGATCTCGAATGGACGCCACCCGATTCACTGCTCGTCGCGCACGACGTACTCGGATGCGTCACCCTCGCCGCGAATGGCGCGGGCATCATGCAGAGCTATCACTTCATCACGCAACCGCTGGTGGAATCCGGGCGACTGGTCGAGATCCTGACCGAGTTCAGCGGTCGGACCCGGCCATTCTCGGCACTGTATCCCAAGCACCGCAACCTCTCGCACGCGCTGAAAGTCTTCGTCGAGTTCCTCGAATCTGACGTTAGGACGACCCGCTAGTACGACGCGCGGCTGGTCCGGGATCGCACGACCCGACGCGGACCCGGTCGGGCGATGCCGCCGACCCTCCGCGCACGCCGGTCAACCAGGCGGCGCGCTACCCGGTAGCTGCAGGGCGAAGGACCGGCCCGGCGGAACCGCGCTTGGAGTCGAACCTACGGCGATTCGATCACCGGCAGCAACACCACGGATCAAGGCCTTCGGGGCCGGCGCTTCGCCGTGCCACCAGGCGCAGCCGCCGCGGGCACGGAACAAGCCCTCGGTACGAAACCGGCTGCAACCAGCCAGCAGCGATGGGCTCCCCACAGGATGGGTTACACTGCGGCATGCGAATCCAATTACTGAAAGCCGGCTGTCTCGACCCGGCTGGAACCAGCGGGGACATCGGGGTCGAGGCGGGACCGGAGGCGTAAGGCCCGGAACCAGAGATCGGCGGCTGCACGCGCCGGCGTCGACACCGGCAATGCGCAGGCCCCTCCGACCAGGCGCTTGTTAAAGTCACAGCGACCGCGGCCGACAGGAATGCAAGTACTCGTCTCCAGCAGGGCGGAGATCAAAACCATGCAATCGATCAGCAGACTTTCACTGTTCGCAACGCTGTTCATCGCCGCCACGGTCTGTGCGGGCGAGATCGGCACCAACGTCCCGATGACGCTGAAAGGGTCGCAGACCTACTACGTGTCGGGCCGGGTTGCCGGCGTGGAACCGACCGAGTTCATGGTAGACACCGGCTCCAGTTACATGACCATCAATCAGAATACGCTGGACCAACTCAAGACCAGTGGACAGGCGGACTATCTGCGCGATCTGATTGGCGTCCTCGCCAATGGTGACGAGGTGGTCAGGCCCGTATACCGGATCCCGAGAATTACCCTCGGCAACAACTGCGAGATGTTCGACGTCGAGGCCGTGGTGTTTCCCGGGAAGACGCGACAGATCCTCGGGCTGAACGTGTTGCGCCAGGCCGCCCCGTTCCGGTTCACGGTGGATCCGCCGCAGCTGCAGCTCAGCAACTGCAGCCACCACCTCAGCCAGACGGATCCGCTGCCACTCGGACCCGCAAGCAGCGAGTCACTGCCTGCGAGCCCGAAAACGCGCTGAATCGTTTCCGTCTATTTGCCTTTGTCCGACTTCATCTTCTGCTCCAGGGCGCTGAATTCAGCACGCTCGAGCTGACCGTCCTTGTTGAGATCGGCGGTACTCCACTCCTCGACCAGCTTTGGATCGGCCGCTGCCTCGTCGCTGGATATCATGCCGTTTCCATCGGCATCCAACTGCGAGAATTTGGCAGACTCGCCGGCCAATGCGCTCGCCGAGAACGCCGATGCCGCAACAAACGCCGTGGTAACGATGACATGCGAAATTTTCATGGATCTCCTCCTCATTGTGATTTCCAGAACAGGTCGCGTTAACAGCCTGTGGCAGTAGTAAACACCTGAACCGGCGTAGGGAATGACGACACGATCACAATTCCCATTCGTCGAAACACTGCGCGCCAACGTCGACTGAATTCTTTAGCTTTCAATCGAATAACGATGGCTCCGCAGGGGTCGACGCGATCGCTGCTGAGTGTGTTGTGATGTCGGTCACGGCAGTGAACGACTGCATGGT